>CAZPPB010000076.1:0-17559 GCA_964588355.1 uncultured Spirochaetaceae bacterium
CGGGGATGTAGGCATCGGTCGGACTGATCGATAATTCCCCCGGCTCCTGATTCTCGAGCAGTTCGTTGAGCGAGATCTGGCCGCAGCCGGCCAGGACAAGGCTCACACCCAACACGACAAGGGCCGACGCGTAGAGAACGGGCGAATGCCCGCGGGATGTATATTTTCTACAACGTTTTGACATTGGACCACGAAACCCTCTGCCAACCTTCATATCCTTCTCCCCTTCGCGGCTCTCACAGCCGCGTGTACAGATAGATCGATGGAACGAAACCCATGATCCAGTCCGCCTTGATTCCCCCTCCGGATTCCTCCTGATAAAAATATGCGAACGTCTCGTACATGACATCGATCGCGAGCCCCACACTCTGTGAGAACGTGAACATCGCTCCGACACCGCCGCTCCCGTGGGCCAGGAAGCGGGACAGCCCCTCCTTGGCGATCGCCGGCAGTGAGCTGAAGTCGGAGACGTTGATCGCCGCACCTATGCCGGCTCGTGCGAACAAGCCGAACCTGGAAACCCCCGAGGTCGTATAGCGGACATCGCAGCCCAACGGAACCAGGTAGCGGAAATACGAGGCAACCCCGGCTTCCTCGGAATCGAAAACGTTTAGACCCGTGTACACCCCCAGTCCCAGCACACCCGCCGACAGGGGGATCCTGTAGTTGCCGTAGACAAAGGGTGCGTAACCCATACTGAACACCTGGTTAGCCACTCCTACCGGCACGAACGGAGCAAAACCGATGGAAAACTCGAAGGGCCGAAAACGCTCCTCCCCTTCGGCCTCCGCCACGGGTAACTTCCCGGGCAATTGGGCCGATCCCGTGGCCTCTTTCCCTTCGCTCCTCTGTGCAGCCGCTGTTTCTCCCGCCTCCGCTTGGGTTTCGGCTACTTCGGCCGCCTCCGAAGCCTTCCGGCCGGCCACCTCCTGTATCCTGCCCTCCGCCCGGGGCATCATCCCCCGGAGGGTCTCTATCATAGCCTCATCCAGCGAGAAATCGATACGGGCTCGCCGGGAAGCCGTTGCCAGGATCTCTCCCCTCTGGAGATCTGCGATGAAAAAACTGACTTGGATTTGTTCTTGTTCTTTAATATATCCCGCAAGCGCTAAAAAATCATGATTCAGCCCGGAAACAAATTCGATCAGGGAAGCGGCCAAAGTCCGAGGGTCCGCTTCCTTCCCGCCGAGCAGATCCCGCACCAGGGCTTCTTCATCCGTGGTGGCGAACAGCAGAGATTGTGTTCCCAGCCGCTCCAGCTCAAAACGCATGGCCGAGGCCAGCACCTTTCGCACCCCCTCGTCGCGGGATCCCTCCAGCGGCAGCGATACGATGAGCACGCTGGGCTTGCTCTGAGTTGTCGGCTTTTCAGATTGAGCTGTAGCTGTAAAGCAGCTCAGGACGAGAAGAACGCCGCAGGCGAGAAGTGTGAGAGTGTAAGTGTTGACCCTGGATGCTCCGCTGCCCAATCCATCTCCTCGAGTTTCTCCCCTCCACAGCTGCAGAAGTTTGGGCGGAGCGCGCCTGTTCCCGTCAGATTCCTCTAAAGCACCCCGTCTTCCCCTGCGTATACAAATATATCCAAATTCCACAATTATTTCAGTCTCCCCTACTTTTTTTTCGATCTCCGAGCCGCGGGCTCCACAGAGCACCCGGTGCCATTGTTGACGCCTGCACCTGCTTCCAATAGTATGGGGGAACATCATGACGGCAACGGTTCTGGACAGCATTCCCCTCTCCTTCGATCCTGAGGAGTTTAAGAAGTTGACCCACATCGATCTGTCCGCTCCTTCGGTCGGGGCAGGTGCGGAACTGCTCGAGGCGGCACTGCCCGTCGCCCGTCCCAAAGCCATGTACAAGGTCTGCTATGTCGACGAGCGAAGCGAGGGCGGTGTGGGCCTGGAGGGCATCCGTTTTACCAGTGAGGTACTGAGCCAAAATCTGAGAGAGGTGGAACGGGTCTTCCCCTACATCGTCACCTGCGGGGTGGAGTTGGACACGGTTGCGATCTCCCAAAACGACGTATTGGTCGGCTACATGCTGGACGGGCTCAAGGAGATGGCTTTGCGGCAGGCGATCCAATACCTCAGGAGCCACCTGGCGGAGACATACGGCCTCGATCCGCAGCGGATGTCCACGATGAATCCCGGATCGGGGAACAGGGAGGTCTGGCCGATCGGCCAGCAGCGGCAGCTGTTCCAACTCCTGGGGGATGTCGAATCTTCGGTCGGTGTTCGCCTGACGGACAGCTTCCTCATGACCCCCAACAAGACGGTTTCAGGCATCCTCTTTCCCACGGATGTCCCTTTCATCAGCTGCCAACTGTGCACCCGGAGTAACTGCCCCCGGCGCCGCGCAGAGTACAGCGGTGTTGTCGGACCTGCGGTGCATTAGGTCGAAAGAGAAGATGGCCAGGATCGGGCGGGAGTTCATAAAGAAGACCAAGTACGAGTATCTGGACCCGCCGGCCCAGAGTCGCGGCCGGCCGCAGCCGCCTCTGGAACTGGAGACCTACAAAGGAGGCGGGTTGATCGAGCTGCCCGCCCCGGAAACACTTTCGATCCGGTCCATCGATCTGCGCAAGGCTATCGAACAGCGCAGCAGCATACGCAAATACTCCCGAACCCCCCTTTCCCTGGACGAGCTTTCCTTTCTCCTTTGGTGCAGCCAGGGGATCAAACAGGTGATTCCCGGATCGGCAACTTTCCGCAACGTACCCTCGGCCGGAGCCCGCCATGCCCTGGAGACCTATCTGCTGGTCAACAATGTGGACACCCTGAAATCGGGGCTGTACTGGTACGGCGCCCTGCGCCACGGGCTGATCCTGATCGATGACGGCGATCGGCTGGCCGATCAACTCGTGGCGGCCTGCCTGGGGCAGCGTTTTGTGGCTAGCAGTGCGGCCACGTTCATCTGGACGGCTTTATGCTATAGGATGACCTGGCGCTATAGTGAGCGGGGCTACCGCTACTTCTTCCTGGATGCCGGGCATGCCTGCCAGAACCTCTATCTGGCTGCCGAGGCGATAGAATGCGGAGTCTGCGCCATCGCCGCCTTTTCCGACGATGCGGTTGACCAGTTCCTTCACATCGACGGGGAGGAACAGTTCTCCCTCTATCTGGCCACGGTCGGAAAGAGATGAGCAAGATCTGGAGTGCCGCTTACAGCGTTCACACCTACGAAATTGACAGGCACCAGCGGGCTTCCCTCCGCGCTATCTGCAGCTACCTGATCGACACGGCGGGACAGCACGTCCATGAGATCGGCTATTCCATACCCCAGCTTCTGGAACAGGAGCGCAGCTGGTTCTTCAGCCGTTTTCTTCTGCGCATGGAGACATACCCCGGTTGGCGGGACAAGATCACCGTGGAGACCTGGCCGCCGGGAAACCAGAAGCTCCTCGCCCTGAGGGACTGGCGTCTGTATTCGGGCCGGCAGCTGATCGGCCTGGCGACCAGCGGCTGGCTGATGATCGATATTCGCAAACGCCGCCCCCTTCGCCCCGAGTCCTACCCCGATTGGAAGCGGCACCTCCACCCGCAGCGCACCATAGCGCATACCTTCGGCAAACTGCCCGAGATAGACGATGGCGGTGAAACTGCGGAAGCTCGAAAGTTCCGGGTGCGCTTCAGCGACGTCGACATCAACGGCCACGCCAACTACCTCAGCTACATCGACTGGATCCTGGAGGCCGTCCCGGCGTCTACCCGGGACGAGGGGCAAATCGCGGAGATGGAGGTCCATTTCCTGCGGGAAGTGAACTTCGGGGAGCAGCTGCTCAGCCGCGCGCAGCGCAGCGGCGCCGCTAATATTCCCCCGATCAGCGCTAACGCCTCCGAAGAGACTGCGGGAACTCGGTTCCTGCACAGTCTTGTGCGCAAACAAGACGGTATTGAGCTGGTCCGGGCCAGGACCGTCTGGAAACCGGTCGGGTCGGGGTGATGCTGTGCACTGCGATGTTCTGGTGCTGGGCTCGGGTCCGGGGGGTTTCTACTGTGCTCTGAACTGCGCCCGCCTGGGCAGTAAGACGATTCTGGTGGAGCGGGATCGATTGGGAGGCACAGGGTTTCGCTGGGGCTGCCTGCCCGTGAAGATCATGCTCGACCGCCTAAGGGCCGGAACGGCGGGCGGGGTAGGAGCCGAAGGGGTCCGTTTCGGCGAGGCGGTTTCTGTGATAACCGCTGCAGCCCGGCGAATCCAGGAGGTCGAGGCCCGCATCCGGGGACGGTTGACGGCCGCCGGGGTGCAGGTGGTTCAAGGAGAGGGTCTGTTTATAGATCCCAACACGTTTCACCTGGGCAGACGGCGCATCAGTGCCGGGCGAATCGTCATCGCCACGGGCACGGAACCGTCAGGCTGGCCAGGGATTGCCCTTGACGGCCGGACCGTCATCAGCCACCGGGAGCTTTTAGGTTTTACCGAAATACCGGAGCATCTGGTGATCCTGGGCGCAGATGTGGAGGGGATCGAGCTGGCCTGTATCTTCGCCCGCCTGGGCGGCGGAGTCACGGTGATCGAGAAGGAAGGACGGATCCTCCCGGGAACGGATCCGGACCTGGCCGAGCCGATACGGCGGGACCTGCTCGGCCGCGGGGTGGAACTGAAAACCGGAGCGGAGGTGCGCGGCTGCTCCGTCGACAGCGGCCCAACCTTGACCTTGAAAGACGGATCGCGGCTCGGGGCAGACCGGATTCTGATCACCGGGCTGCGCCGGCCCAACTTTCCCGAAGGTCTGGACCGGATCGGAGTGGACCACGACGAACATAAGATCCTGGTGTACGACGACCTGCAGACCAGCTGCCGGACGATCTACGCGGTGGGGGACATCAACGGAATCACCGGCATGGCCCACGCTGCGATCCAACAGGGACTGTTGGCAGCCCGCCGGATCGCGGAGTCCAGTGGCGGGGTGGGGCAGACCGGCGGGCCGGATCGTGCCGCCGGCGCTACGCCCGCCGGTCCCGCACCCGCAGGCCCACCCTACCCTCGTGCGGTCTACACGCTTCCGGAGATCGCCGGCGCCGGCTTTCAGGAGACCGAGCTCGACAAGCAGGGAACCCCCTACAGGCGGTTTTCGTATCGGCTGGCAGACACCTGGAGAGGTTTCTCCAAGGGGATCGACGAGGGATTCGTCAAAGTGCTGGTCGGAGAGGATCACAGGATCCTGGGTATCTGGATCTGCGGGGCCGATGCCTCCGAACAGGCTTCCCTGTTCGGACCGCTGCTGGCCTCGGGTCTCACTGTCGAAGGCTTGCGGGATGGTCTGATCCTACACCCCACCCTGGGGGAAGCCGCCCTGGAAGCGGTTCTGGAGATCGGTCAGTAGCGCTGCAGCGGCCCGCCGTAGTCCCTGTTGGCGATCCTTCTGACTATCTCCACGGCTCTGGCGATCACTTGCTGTAGATCGATGTTCACCGCAGCGCCCCGGCGGACCACGACCCTGCCGTCCACGATCACCGTATGGATGTTCCGTTCGTTCAGCGAGTAAAGCAGGTTGGCGAACACATTGTGCTCGGGCACCATATTGGGGGTGGCGGGATCGATCAGCACCAGATCGGCGGGGCAACCCTTTTCGATCCGCCCGTACCCGGGAAAACCTAAAATCTCACCGCCCCGATGCACCAGGGGCAGCACCTCGGCGATCGGGGCAACCTCCGCGTCGTCCCGGGCACTCTTGGCGATGAAGGCCGCATCCCGGGCCGCTTCGAAGACGCTCAAGGTGTTGTTCGAGCAGGGACCATCCGTGCCCAGCCCTACTTCAACCCCTGCGGCCAGGGCGCGGGGCAGGAAGTCGTGCACATCCCCGAACTTGAGATAGGTCTTGGCGCAGTGGGCCACCCCCGCACCGGAGGCCCGGATCATCTCCAGATCGCGGTCCGTGGCGTAGTAGGCGTGGGCCAGGATCGTGCCGGACCGCAGCACCCCGGTTTCCCGCAGCACCTCCACCGGGGTCTTCCCATGCGCCGCCAGGCTCTGCTGGACCTGCTCTGCGGTTTCACACACGTGGATGTGCATCTTCAGATCCATCTCTCCGGCCTGGTCGGCGATCCGGCGCAGGAAGGGTTGTGGGCAGATGTAGGGGGAGTGAGGTCCCAGGGACAGGGTGATACGGGGATCCCGGTCCCCGTACTCATCGATGAACTCGAGGCTCTGCCCGACCTGCCGTTCCCAGCCTTCGCCGGTTCCGAACACGGCCCAGCTCAGGTCGGCCCGCATCCCCGCCTGTCTGTAGGCCTCGAAAGCCCGATCCATGTGGAAGTAGTGGTCAGCCACGCAGGTCACCCCGGACAGGAGCATCTCTGCGGCTCCGAGGAGGGTTCCGACATATACGTCTTCGGGTGTGAGGTTGCGCTCGTACATCCACACGTAGTCGTTGAACCAGCGCTGCTCGTTCACGTCTTCCGCTGCACCACGAAGCAGGGTCATGGCCGTGTGGGCGTGCAGGTTGACCAGTCCGGGGATCAGGTACATCCCGGAGGCGTCTATCAGCTCTTCCCCATGGACGGGGCGTTTGGCTGATCCGCGGCTCGGCCCACGCTCGGATGATCCCTCGCCGATCTCTGCAATCCGCCCGTCGGACAGGCGCAGATCCACCGGCCCGCGTTGAGACAGATCCTGAAAATCGAGGATGGTGGCGTTGCGGATAATCACCTGGAATCGAGAGTCTTGATAGCCCTGATCAGGATATCCTTGAACAGATCGCTGTCCACCTCCAGGGCGACATCCGTGTTGGCCGTCCTGCCCGTGATGCCGTACACGTCGGCCACGGTGCGTCCCCGGGTCAGCTCCCCGTCGGTTTCGATCTCCACGTTCAGCTTCCGCGTCCTGATCACCTCCGGCTCGATCAGGTGGGCCACGGCCAGGGCGTCGTGCAGCGGAGCGCCGTCAAAACCGAAGACATCCTTGTTGGCCCTGGCGAAGAACTCGAGCAAGGGGGCCACGACCCGGGAGACCTTGCCGTTCATTGCGGCCAACTCCTCGATGTCGCCGAAACCGAACAGCGCCTTGTTGGTCACGTCCAGACCCACCATGGTGATGGGCACGCCGCTGCCGAACACGACCTTGGCCGCCTCCGGGTCCACGTAGATATTGAACTCCGCCGCCGGGGTGATGTTGGAATCGAACACGGCTCCACCCATCAGCACGATCCGCTCCAGTTTGGTGGTGATCCTGGGGTCCTTGAGCATGGCCAGGGCTACGTTGGTCAGCGGGCCGGTGGGTACCAGTACCAGGGGAGTGCCGGATTCCATGATCGTCCGGATCAGAAAATCAACGGCATGCTGCCCCACCCCTTCCAATCCCGGCTCGGGAAGGTCCGCTCCGTCCAGACCCGAAACCCCGTGGATCTCAGGGGCCACGGTAAGCTCCCGGAACAGGGGTTTGTCCGCACCCCGGGCCACGGGTATCCCGGTTTCCCCGATCAGGGTCAGGGTTTTCAGCGCGTTGAGGTAGGTCTTCTCCCCGGTCTGATTCCCCGCAACCGTGGTAACACCCAGCAGCTCGAGCTCCTCGGAATCATGAAGGGGGCGGTGCGCGGCGGCGCTGGCCAGCATGATGGCCATCATGTCGTCGTGGCCGGGATCGCAGTCGATAAGGATGCGTTTCATGAAGACTCCTCGATCTCCTTGATGTCAGTGATCTTGCCGACCCGCCTGGCCTCGCCGACCTTACGGGTCCGCTTCTTCAGAGCCTGGGCCGAGTAGATGGTCAGGGCGATGACCGTGGCTGCATAGGGGATCAGGGTGATGAGCTCCGAGGGGATCTGCAGACTGGCCAGGTAGATGGCCAGGGCGTTCACCGCCCCGAACAGCAGGGAAGCCAAAAAAGTGCCCAGGGGCATGTAGCCGCCCAGGGTGGCTGCGGCTATGGCGATCCAGCCCCGCCCTGCGGTCATGTCCCGGGCGAACCAGGAAACATAGCCCATGGACAGGTACAGTCCCCCGAAAGCACCGAAGAATCCGGAGAGCATCAAAGCCCACATGCGGGTCCTGTTGACATTGATCCCCACCGATTCGGCGGCATCGGGACTTTGTCCGACCGCTCGTATCCGCAGGCCCAGCGGTGTTTTGAAGGTAATGATGTAGAACACGAAGACGGCCAGGAAAGCCCCGTAGGTCATGATGTTGTGACCGCTGACGATCGTCCCCAATACGGGAATGCTCCTGATCAGGGGGATGTGCACCTCCGGGAACAGCAGGCTGCGCAAAGAACTGGAAGAACCCTTGTCGCCGCTGGCGATGAACAGCAGAAACACCGTGATACCGGTGGCGAATATGTTGAGGGCTATAGCTGCCAGGATGACGTTCGCCTTCAGCTGAAGGTGGAAGTAGCTCAAGATCGCCCCCATGGCCACTCCCGAGGCTACTCCGGCTAACAGAGCCAGGATAAGGCTGTTCGTGAAGGCGCTGACGATCACGCCGACGAAAGCGGAAACCAGCATGGTGCCTTCCATGGAGATGTTGATCGTACCTGCCAGATTGGAAATCGACACGCCGATGGCGGCGAACAGCAGGGGGGTCATGACCCGGAAGATGGCGAAACCGAACTCGGCGCTGAGGATGCTCTGCAGTAGGGGATTCATGCCGCGCCTCCTAACTCCGCCTGGCGCAGGGTGATTCTGTACTTCCACTGGCTCAGGAACGCCTCCGCGGTGATCAGCAGGATGATGATCGACTGGATCACCGTTATCATCTCCGCCGGAACGTCGGACATGAGGTTGAGCACCCGGCCGCCTACCCTCATGTAGGACAGAAAGAACGCGGCCGGAATGATCAGCAGCGGGTGGTTCCTGCCGATGATGGCCACTATGACCCCGTCCCAGCCGTAGCCGGGGGAGCTCTGCCAGACAAACCTGCGGTGGATGCCCATGATCTCGGTTGTGCCGCCAAAGCCGGACAGGAAGCCCAGGATCACCTGGCAGAGGATGATGACCTTGAAAACGTTGATGCCGCCGAAGCGGGCGAACCGTTCGTTGAAGCCGGTGCAGCGGATCTCATACCCGGTGGTGGTGTGATACATGAAGTAATACACCAGCACAGCGGCGACAATGGCCAGGATGATCCCGTAATGGATTCGCGTATCCGGAATGAACTGCGGGAGCCAGGCGGTTTCGGGAAGCTGGTAGGAAACGAGAAATCCCGCTTCCTTGTCCCGGAAGTGAAAATTGATGAGGTACAGGCCGAGGAAAAAGGCCACGTAGTTCAGCATCAGGGAGGAGACCAGCTCGCTGGCATTCCACCTGGCCTTCAATATTCCCGGTATGAAGCTCCAGGCCGCCCCGGCCAAACCGCCGACAAGGAGCACCAGCGGGATATGGATAAAGGCAGGCATATTCGTGGATACACCGAACGCGGTGGCTACCACCGCACCGAGGTACAGGGACCCCTCCGCACCGACGTTGAATTGCTTGGCCTGGAAGGCCACGGCGATGGCCAGACCACAGAAGATGATCGGCGAGGCTGTTTCGAACACATGGGCCAGCCGGGAGCGGGTCAGAAACGGTCCGAGCAGGAAGGATCTGAGGGAGAATGCGGGCTCCTCACTGACCAGATAGATGAGGAACACGCTGATCACGATGCCGATGATGATGGCGATGATGACCCGGATCAGGGTGAAGTACTTAAGCAGAAACTTTTCCATTCACCGCCTCCTCTCTCTGAACGCCCAACATGTACGGCCCCAGATCCTCCGCCGTGATTTCCGACATGTCCTGAAAGTGGGCTACGATCTCCCCGTTGTAGATCACGATCACCCGCGTGGACAGTTTCAGGATTTCGTCCAGATCGGCGGAAACCAGAAATACCGCCTTGCCCCTGTCCCGGGCTTCCTTGAGCAGGCGATGCACCATCTCCTCCGATCCCACGTCGATTCCACGGGTCGGGTGGGCGGCGATGATCACCTCCGGGTCCGCGGACAGCTCCCGGGCCACCACGACTTTTTGGATATTCCCCCCGGAGAGGGCGGAAACAGGGGTTTTCGTGGACTGGGCGAGGATGTTGAACTTCTCGACAAGCTCCCGGCTGTGCTGGGAGATATTCTTCCAAAGCAGCCGCATTCCCTTGGAGAAACCCGGCTTGTAGTACCTGTCCAGGATGAAGTTCTCCTCCAGGGTGGCCTCTTCGGCTACCCCGTCATCCATCCGGTCTTCGGGGATGTGGCACAGTCCTTTCTCCCGAATGGCTCTCGGGGACAGCCCTATCAGGGTCTCCCCGCGCAGCGCAACCTCACCCTCCGACGGCTCGAGCAGTCCGGTGATGATGCGTACCAGTTCGGTCTGCCCGTTGCCGACCACCCCGGCCAAACCGAGGATCTCTCCGGCCCGGACATCGAAAGAAAACCTGTTGAGAACCAGGATCGCTTCGTCATTCACGTAGGACAGATCCCTCACCGTCAACATAGGCGGCCCAAGACTCGTCGGTTCGGCGATTCGTTCGAAGCTGATCTCCCTGCCCACCATGAGCTCGGCTATGTCATGCTCGCTGAGCTCCCCGGCATCACGGGTGTCGATGACCCGGGCATCCCTCATGATCGTGACCCGATCGGCGATCTGCTTGACCTCTTGCAGCTTGTGGGAGATGAAGATGATGGTTTTCCCCTGACCCTTCAGATTTTTCAGCGTCTTGAACAAAACCTCGGTTTCCTGCGGGGTAAGCACCGAGGTAGGCTCATCCAGGATCAGCAGCTCGGCGTTTCGAAACAGCGCTTTGAGGATCTCCACGCGCTGACGCACGCCGATGGGCAGATCCTTGGTCTTCTTATCCGCCGGAACCGGCAAACCGTATTCCTCCGACACCCGGCGAGTGATCTGCCCGGCCTTGTCGTTATCCAGGAAGAGCCTGGCCCGCAGCGGTTCATTGCCCAGCACCATGTTCTCCGCCACGGTGAGATCCGGCGCCAGCATCAGATGCTGATGCACCATCCCGATACCGATCTGTATGGCGTCGTGGGGGCTTCGTATCTGCACCTTCTCACCCTTGAAGAGGATCTCCCCCTCCTGGGCCTGTTCTATCCCGAAGATGATCTTCATCAGAGTGGTCTTGCCCGCGCCGTTCTCCCCGACCACGGCGTGGATCGTGTTCTCTTCGACCTGTATGCCGACGTCCCGGTTGGCCACTACGCCGTTTTCGTAGACCTTGAGGATATGCTTGGCTTCCAGGATTAATCCCATGACCTGACCACCCCTGTTCCTCCCCCTGAAAGAGGGCATTGATCGAGAGATTTGAACATAGAAAAACGGGGAATCCCTCTTCATCCAGCAAGGGGATTCCCCGTGGGTGCGCTTACTGACCGATTGCCGTTTCTATTGCGATTTCGCCGCCGACGACTTTCTCCTCCAGCTCTCTGATCTGATCGCGGAACTCTGCAGGGACGAGTTTCTGGTAGTTCTCGTTGTCCGCGACTCCAACGCCGCCTTGAGCGATGCCGAGCACCTCGGCTTCCCCGACCGGCAGTTTACCCTCCAGGTGCAGCTTGATCGCCCGATAGAGGGAATCGTCTACGTTCTTCATCATCGAGGTTACGATATTCTTGGCCTTTCCCGGATCGGCATCCTTGAACAGGAAGTACTGGTCCGAATCCACGCCGATCGCATAGCGATCCTTGTCCTTGGCCGCATCGAGCACCCCGATCCCCGTCTCTCCCGCCACGTTGAAGGCGATATCCGCTCCCTGCTCGTACTGTGCCAGCACCAGCTCTTTGCCCTTGGCGGAGTCGCTGAAGGAATTGGCGTAGGAAACCAGCACCCTGACATCCGGGTCGATGTACTTGGCACCCTGTATGTAGCCGACCTTGAAATCGTTGATGACCGGAATGTCCATACCGCCGAGAAAACCGATAACCTTCTCAGGATTGGCCTTGGGCATGTCCGAGGTGGTGACCAGCGCCGCCAGTGCGCCGACCAGGAAAGATCCCTCGTTCTGGGCGTAGAGGATCGAGTAGACATTGCCCATATCGCCGGCGGAGTAGTCTACGGAGGTGTCATAGGTGATGAACACCTTTTCCGGATGTTTGGGAGCGATAGCCTGCAGATAGTCTACCAGCTGCCAGGTTCCGGCAATGACGATGTCCCACTCCCCTTCAGCCAGCTGGGTGATGTCCGGCTCCCAGTTTGCCTGTTCGTAGGTTCCTTCGATGGTTTTGGTGGTGATCCCGAACTCCGCAGCGGCCTTCTCGACCCCTCGATTGGCGGAGTCGAAGAAAGACTTGTCTCCCAGCGTCCCGTTTACATACAGGGCGACCCGGAGCTTCTGCTCCTCTTTCGCCCCTGGGGCGGCAGCCTCCTCTTTCTTGCAGGCTGCCAATCCGAGCAAACTGAAGGCAACGAGCAGGACCGCCAGCACGTACAGAATTTTTTTCATATATCCCTCCTTGTGGAACTATGTTAGTTCAAATTTACGCCAGATTGCGTATCTCCAACAGTATACTTTGGAACCCGGCCATGTCAATTTCCATTATCATCTTCACCCGGTCGCCTTTCTCGAGGAGACTGGCTCCCCGCCGGGGCGAATCAACAGCTTCCATCTTCAGATCGCTCTTGATCTGCTCCCGGGAAATTGCCGGGTTCACTACATAGGCCATGGTGATGGGATCGGGGAACATCGCCACCCGGGCTCCGTAGACCTTCTCGAGGTAGGAGAACAGCGGCTGGTGCATGTCGAGGAGCAGTTTCCAGACCTTGTTATCCTCCGGACCGAGTACCCGCAGCTCCTCTTCGGTGTGGGCCATCTTCACGGCCGCATCCCAGGGAACCACCGTAAGGGGCACCTTGCTCTCCAAAACGACCCGTACCGCTTCGGGATCAACGTAGTAGTTGAACTCGGCGTATGGGGTGACGTTGCCGCGCCCGACGGCTCCGCCCATAGACACGATTTCACCGAGCAGAACTTCGAGCTCCGGATGGAGGTTCAGGGCGATGGCCACATTGGTCAGCGGCCCCAGGGCCACGAGGGTCAGCCCCGGATTCTCTCGAGCCAGAACAAGGAGGCCGTCTGGAGCACCGGCGCCCTCGATGCGCTTGCCCGCATCGGGCAGCTCGATATCGCCTAATCCATTCCTTCCGTGCACCCCCGAGGCGTGATGCGGTTGAGCGATCAACGGCCGGGAGGCACCCCCATACACGGGGATATCCTCCCGCCCCAGCACGGGAAGCAGGCGAAGTACATTTTCGGTGACCTGCTTCACGCCCACATTGCCGTTCACCGTGGTCAGGCCCAGCACCTCCAACTCCCGGTGGGCCAGGGCAATCATGACGGCTACCGCATCGTCGACACCGCAATCCGTATCGATGACGACCTTTTTCACCGGTCCAGTTCCTGCTGCACCGCCTTCAACAGATCCTCTATCTCGAAAGGCTTTCCCAGATAGGGGATACGGTTTGCCTCGATGAAGCCGACTGTCTCCGCACTCACCGTATCACCGGTAATGAACAGGAACCGTTTGAGGGCTTCCGATTCTTCCGAGGCCAACCGTTTGTACAGATCGATCCCGCTCAATCGGGGCATCCGGACATCGCAGATGATCAGGTCGTAGTCCGCCCCCTCGATCTTCTCGTGCGCGCTCACCCCGTCGGTGCTGGTATCGACCTGGTAGCCGACCTGTTCCAGTACCCGGACCACCATGGCCTGAACCATCTCATCATCCTCCACGACGAGCAGACGGCCGATTCCATTATCGTCGGCAACAGGCTGAGGGCTCTCGCCGCCCTCATCAGCCGTTTCCTCTATCGAAACCACCGGGATCTGCACGTAGAAGCGGGTGCCCTCCCCGGCTGTGCTCTCCACCCAGATCTGCCCGTCGTGCTCGCCGATGATTCCATGACAGACCGACAGACCCAGACCGGTCCCCTTTCCGGGAGATTTGGTGGTGAAGAAGGGATCGAAAATCCGCGGCTGCAGATCTGAGGCTATTCCGGGACCATTGTCGCCGATGCAAACTCGGATCGAGCGGTCCGGCGATCCGGGAGCAGGCGGGCTCTCCCCATCTCTCAGCTGCGAAGACACGGTAAGCACACCGCCCCCGGCTGCCTCGAACATCGCCTCGTAGGCATTGTTGATCAGATTGACGAATACCTGCTGGAGCTGATTCCCATCGGCCATGGTCGCGGGCAGATTGCCGGCAAGACGGGTGCGGCATTCGATGTTTCGGGATTGAAGCTCGTAGGCCAGGATCGTCAGCGTGCTGGTCAGGACATCATCGACAAGCACGGGGCGTCGCTCCGGGCGCTGCTGTCTGGAGAAATCCAGCAGGCTGCGCACGATCTTCCCTGCCCGGTGCGCCTCCGACACAAGCTTCTC
The DNA here is from genome assembly GCA_964588355.1 of uncultured Spirochaetaceae bacterium. GTDB lineage: Bacteria > Spirochaetota > Spirochaetia > SZUA-6 > DRHE01 > JAFGQJ01. The sequence continues at coordinate 14,292 of CAZPPB010000076.1, forward strand.
GAGATCCTGTTTGACCCCCCCGCTGAGCTCTCCGGTCTGCAGCAGCTGGGCGATCCCGATGATCGCGGTCAGGGGATTGTTCAATTCGTGGGCTACCCCGGCTATTAGCTTCCCGATGGCCGCCAGCTTTTCACTCTGCACCAGCTTATCCTGGGAGGTCTTCAGCGCCTCCAGCTGGTCCTTCACATTCTGATGAAGCTGGGCGTTTTCCACCGCAACCGCCGTCTGATGGGCAAAGCTCATGGCCAGGTCCGCCTCATCGTCGGAGAAGGCCCCCAGCTTGCGGCTGTCGATGGTCAGACAACCGATCATCCCCGCCCGGCCGAGCAGAGGCACACTCATCCAGCCCTTTACGTATTTGGTATTTCCCCAGGCGTGAAAACGGTCGTCCATAGAGGCGTCCACCATAATGAAGGGGCGTCCGCTTTGCTCGATCTCTCTCTCGATCTCCGTGACCGGATAGATCTGGCCGATCGCCGTATCACCGGGCAGATCCCGTCCTGTCACTACGCGAAGACAGCCGCCCTCCACGAGCATTACCGAGGCACTGTCGTAGGGGATGACTTTCCGCAGTTCCGTAAGCAGCCGATCCAAAACTTCATGCAGATCGAGACTCTGGCTCAGGGAGGCGACGGCGGACTGCATGGCCTCGATCTGCCGGCGCTGGGTGCGTTCGGCTTCGTACAGGCGGGCGTTCTCCACGGCAATCGCCGCCTGGTCGGCCAGCATCTCCAGGATGCGCAGCTCCTCGTCGTTGAATGGCTGTCTTTCGAACCTGGATATGTTCATCACCCCTACGATCCGCTGTTTGACCTTCAAAGGCAAACCCACGATGCTGCCCCGCCATTTCTCGGGGGAGTCCTTGTACAGCGAATGGGTATGAATGTCTTCAACCACTTGGGGCCGACCCGTTTCGGCCACCCTGTAGGTCAGTCCATCCCGTCTGGGTTCTGCGAAGGGCTTGTCCCAACGCCCCTCCCGGCCCGAAGCCGCGCCGAAGGACAGGGTTTTCCCGTCATAGAGGAAGATATGTGCCAGGTCCGCCGGAACGAGATCATGGGCACTGGCCAGGATAGAATCCAAAACAGTCGGCAGGTCCAGAGAGGCGGTCAGGGTCGAGCTGGTTCGCTGGACCGCCTCCGCACCATCCCGAACGTTCCGGCCCCGCTGCCTGAGCCGAAGATTCTCCATCCTCGCCGATATTACCAGGCTTAGGAGCTGAACGAATTGACCATCCCCTTTGCTGAAAGGCCGGTCTTCGGAAATCCTGAGAAGAAGGAGAATACCTGCGGTTTTGCCGGAAATCGCCAAAGGCGAGGCCAATACGGCCTTCACCCCCAGTTCAACCAGGGCTTTGTGGGCAAAAACGTAGCGGTTGTACTCGCCGATATTGACGGGATTCTCATCCTGCAGCCCCAGGCTGACCAGCAGCTCCGTAACCAAGCCCTTGGCGCGGAAGGCGTCTTTCGGCAGTCCGCAGGTGATGATGCTGGCTGCCCCGTTGTTGAGCAGTCCCTTTCCTTTCTGTGAGCTGAGGATCACCGCTACGCCCTGCGCCCCGAGAACCTCGGCAGCCGCGGAGATTACCGCAGGCAGAACTTCGGCCAGGTTCGGTGCACGCAAGAGTTGCTGCAATAGTTCGTAGAGGATCTTTGATCGATTTGGAGCCAATGTACCTTACCGCCGTTTACTCCCGGTATGGACGCCGAGTCGGAGAAAATGAGAGTTCTCTTAATTATACCCCTCATATCGACAGCATGTCGAGGTCCGGCGATCATTCCAGGGCTGCCCGAACGGGGTCGCCGAGCTGTCATAGTCTGCTTTCAGCTCTTCGAGCACCCGGATAAGTCGATCCGGTGTGTCGGTAATGATGCCGTCCACTCCCCACCCGATCAGCTTCTTCATGATTCGAGGATCATTCACCGTCCAGGGGATGATCTTCAAACCCAAACGATGCGCCTCTTCCACAACCCGACGGTCGATCTCCCGGTAATAGGGGCTGAGGATGTCCCCTGCGAATGCGTGGACAAGGGCGGGAGTGCCGCCGTAGTCATCGAAATCAAACCCGGCCAGCCAGGGGGAAGGCCCGTCCCCGCCCGGCTGCAGGTTGTACCAGGCACCATCGATAGAGAAATTCCGAACCGTCAGGCAGACCACGGGAATATCCGGAGCCAATTCCTGCACCATCTCCAGGGTCCGCCAGTCGAAGGACTGTATGCTTACACGTGACTCGAGGCCATGTTCGCGGATTGCCGCCATTACCAGGGCCACGAACTCTCTATGGTCGATAGTGTATTCCGGAAAGGGAGGATAGGTCTTGATCTCCAGATTGAAGCGCACAGTCTGCGCCCCCAAGGAGCCAACCAGCTCAAACACTTGAGACAGGGATGGGATCTTCTCCCCCGCGACGGGGACCTGCTCCCGAAATCTGTACCAGTAGTCGCTGCCCCGCCTGATCTCCCCCACCGTGTAGCTCTGCAGCTGTTTGAATTCCAGGTCCTTGATCAGGATCCTTGCATCCTCCGGGAGGAACTCCCCGTCCGGGCCGCGGGTGATGGCAGGATCGAGCCTGTAGTCGTGGCTGACAACCACCACCCGGTCACCTGTTACAGCCAGGTCCATCTCCAGGGTGTCGACCCCGAGCTCGACGGCATGGGCGAAGGCGGCCAGTGTATTTTCCGGGCGAAGAGCCCTGCCTCCCCGATGGGCCTGGATTTCGAAATCAGAAACCGGATCGGCCCACAGAGCTTCCGGCATCGGGAGCAACGCAGCGATCAGGAAGAGGTAAATCCGGCAAAGCGGAAGGTCACTTCTCCGTACCAAGGGCGAATCCCTTCATGAAGCTCTCCTGCATGAAGAAAAACACGAGCAGGGGCGGGATCATGGTCATGACCACACCGGCCATGATCACCCCCCAGTTGTTCATGGTCTCGGAGGAGATGAGCATCTTCACCCCGATCTGCACCACCCGCATGTGTTTGGAGTTTGTGGCCATCAGAGGCCAGAGGTACTGGTTCCAGATGTAGATGAACTCGATCACGGTGAGCGCCCCGATCGTGCTGGCCGACAGGGGAATCAAGATCTGGAAGAGGTAGCGCATGGGGCCGCAGCCGTCCATCTTGGCGGCGTCCAGCAGCTCGACCGGAACCTGGCGGAAGCGCTGCACGAACAGGAATGTTCCGGTAGCGCTGGCCAGGAAGGGCACGATCAGGCCCCAGTAGGTATCGATCCACTTGAGCTTGCTCATGATGTCGAACAGGGCCACGAT
>CAZPPB010000077.1:0-16718 GCA_964588355.1 uncultured Spirochaetaceae bacterium
ATATCGTTGATATTGGATTTGACGGCTCGTTTAAAACGACTAAACAGCCCCATAGTAATCCTCCCCTAACTCTTGTCGCGATACCGACCGAGCAGCTTGTAATGCTGGACAAGAGCCAGCCCAATCGCCTCGAAAGACGCCCGCAGCTCCTCCAAATCCAGGGTCTCCAGTTCCAATGTATCGATCAGGATCACATGGTCACCTTCCAGGGCGTACGCTCCGTGTACTAAATCCTCTGCATTCAAACGCAGCAGTTCTTCGTACAGAGGTTCCCGATCGTTGTCAGGGGTATCCATCACCTTGACCCGGACAATTACCAGGGACTCGCTGACCATTGTGACGAGATTCTTGAGACCCTCTTCCTCGTCGTTTATCAGAAAGGTACCGTCTCCGATTTCCTCGTAAGACAGCCCAAGGGCCAGCAGGAATGAACGGATCTTATCCTCACCACCCATAGTCAACTCCCGTTTATTGGGGGGATTTTGCAGTCATGGTTCACGACCCAGGTTTGGTCTTTTTGTATACGTTGTATACGGATGTCAGCCGAGCAGGACCTGGCCGGCATTATCGATTGCCAAAATGGTTTTGCACTCGGAGCAGCGGAACCGTCCCGACTTGGTAGCTTTGAGTTTCTTACTGCAGATCGGGCATTTGAAGATCTTGGGAAACGGTCCGGCCTGGGCGCCTTCCCCCTTCTGCGCGAAGAAGGCGACAGCTTCTTCCAGATTCTCTTTGATGTTGAAAAACTGGGAAAAGCCCAACAGTTGAAAGACTTCATACACCTTCGGCTGGATTTCCAGAAGAACCAGATCCCCTCCGCGGGGTTTGACGGCTTTCAGAAAGGAGGTAAAAGAACCGATGCCGGTACTCGAAACGTAGTTCAAACCGGCACAGTGAAAAATCAATCTGGTGAAACCCGATTCGATCGTTTTCGATACACGCTTCTGGAAATAGTTGGAGTTGTATGTGTCGATATAGCCGGTGAGGTAGAGGACAAGACAGCCGGGGACCTCGTCGATCTTCTGAAGTCTTACCTTGAGGCTGTCGTCTTTTTCGTCATCAAATCCCGGTACGATATCGTTATTCATCATTACTAGACTACCACCGTGTAATTTGAACTAATATTATACAAATACTCTATCCCTTGTCAAACAGTTCCTATTGATAATATTGGTCGCTCCAAGTCCTTTCAACCCCTCGGCAGCACTTCGAATATATCACAAATTCCAAATAAAGCAGAGAATTCCCACATCCCTTCAATGTATCGGTCCTCAGGGGCGTATTGACAACGGTATCTTGAAAAAAACAAGATAGTGCGAAATGACCGCTCAGAACGTTCGCATCGTACTGGTACGGCCGAATGAGGAAAAGAATATAGGCTCGGTCTGCCGGGCCATGAAGACCATGGGATTCGCAACCCTCTACATCGTGGGGCACGAAACCATCGATCGCAGTGAGGCGGCGATCACCGCGGTGCATGCCGTGGATGTGCTGGATCGGGCGAAGCGCTGCGAAACGCTGGAGGAAGCTGTTCAAGATTCGGTGCTGGTAGCGGGGATCAGCCGCCGCAGGGGGAAATGGCGAAAGTATTTCGCTGTGAACCCCGAACAGCTTGCCGAGCGGATCGCCTCGATCCGGCGGGGATCCTGCGCCCTCGTGTTCGGCAACGAAGCATCCGGATTGAACGCCGAAGATCTGGCTCGATGTCATATTGCGGTTCGAATCCCCAGCTCCCCTCGGTTTCCCTCCCTCAACCTGTCCCACGCGGTCCAAATCATCACCTATCGGCTGTTTTGCCGTCTGCATGAGCTGCGTGGGGACAGAAGGTATCTGCCCATATCCTCAAAGCACCTCGATGCCCTGGTGTCCGGGATGATCACATCCCTGGCCAACGTCGGTTTTTTCACCCAGGGAGATCCCCGGGAGATGTCTATTTTCCTGAGAGATATTCTCGCCAGGGCGGCCCTCGAGCAGCGGGAGGCGGATCGGCTGGCCGGGATCTTCGAGAAGATCAGCGCACTGATTGCCCACGGCGGAAGCAAACGCACTGGAGTCGAAAGCAGCACAATCGACATCAGCGGAATCGAACCTTGACCTTCGGGAGCAGAAGCATCTAAAATCTTCGGATATGAAGCGAGCAATTGGTGCCGTACTTGTCTTGTTATTTTGGGCCCCGGCCGCCTTTTCGATAGACACCAGCGACTTCGATGCGGTAGCAGATTTTTCCGTGACCATCAAGACTCTGAGTCAGTTGGATGAAGCCACGGCGGCGGCCTATGGACTGATGGACCGCTTTCTTCTGCTGGACGGCACGGTGACCAACATACTCGTCAAGGATTCAAATGAAGAAAGCTACCTCGTACAGATCGAGCTCGTCTCGGGAGAATGGATCGGGTTGGATGAAGTACGCAGCTACTCTTGCCGGGTGCTGTTCTCAGGACCCCGTTTTGCCAAAGTGTTTCCCGCCCGGGGCCCCCGCAATCCGCCGCCCGAGGTGATCAAGACAAATGATACGATCCTGATCGTAGCCTTGCCGCTTCAAACTGTCGAGATCGGCGAGGGCGAAACAGCCTGGGTCCTCGAGGGGATCTACGCCCGTCGGCTGCGATAGTCAGACTTTTCAGTAAAACTGGATATCCCGAGCCCGTATCTCATCCCCCTCGCTGAGAACCGCAGCTCTTTCGATCACATTGCGTAGCTCCCTGACATTCCCCGGCCAGTGATGGGATAGTAGCTTCTCTACGGCCTGGGGCTGGATGCGAAGATCCGCTTTCTTTGCTTTCAGAAAATAGGCGCAGAGGAGAGAGATATCCCCATCCCGGCTGCGCAGCGGCGGAATCGGCAGGAACAGCACGTTGATTCTGTAGTACAGATCCTCCCGAAAGCGGCCCGTCTTCACCTCTTTCTTCAGATCCCGGTTGGTTGCCGAAAGGATGCGGATGTTCAGCGGAATCGCCCGTGTCCCGCCCACCCGATGTATCCGCTTGAACTCGATCACCCTCAAAAGCGCGCTCTGTGCCTTGGGCGGCAGCTCCCCGATCTCATCGAGGAAAATCGTCCCGCCGTCGGCACGTTCGAAACGCCCGGCTCGACTGGTCGCGTCGGTGTAGGCACCCTTTTCGCTTCCGAACAACTCGGCTTCCACCAGGGTTTCCGGGATGGCCCCGCAGTTGATCGCCTCGAAAGGTCCTTCGCTTCGCGGCGAAAGACGATGGATGGCTTCCGCGGCCAACTCCTTGCCGGTCCCGCTCTCCCCCTGGATCAAAACCGGCGAATCACCGGCTGCAAAGCGGCCGATCAGCGCTTTGAGCTCTCTGAGCGCCCGGCTCTCTCCGACCAGCTTGTCCATTGCCTGCGGATCCGCGAATGCCTGCTTGGTCATGCTCTGAAAGTAGGCGCGTCTCAGGGCGATGTTTTCCACGGCCCGGCGGATCGTTCCCTCCAGGTGATCCAGAGTGTACGGTTTGAGAATGTAATCGTAGGCTCCGGCTCGGATGGCTCGCTTGACGAACTCTACATCTCCGTAGGCGGTGAGCATTATCACAGGCGGAGCCTCAGGTCGCTGGAGTATCTCATCCAGCACGTCGAGCCCGCTCCTGTCGGGGAGGTTGATGTCCAGGAGCACGACATCCGGATCGGCTTTCTCCAGCACCTCCAGCCCCTCGGCGGCGGTGAGGGAGGAGACCAGGTTGTACTCCTCCCGCAGCACCATGCTCAATGTCTTCTGGGCCTGGGGATCGTCGTCGATGAACAGGATGCGGATCATGAACCTACCATCCATGCTATTGCATCCCCGGTCCGAACGCAAGTTTTCATTCCTGCCCGCAGCGGGAGATATTCCCCCGGTCACTTCATCACCCTGGGTCTGGGTTACCCCTTCTCCTTCTGTTACGACAGGGCAATTGCCTCAGCCTCAGACTCCGCATAAAAGCTAAAAGCGGCAATGAAGAAAACGGTCCCCCATTACAGCACCGATCAGCATCACATCCCGATACACAGCAGCAACTGAAGAGGCGGACAGCGTTTCGCCGAGATCGAGAAATACCTCCTCGACCAAAGGCGGTCTCTGCGGGCGGAGGGTGATCTTCAAGACCTGGGAGGGGGATGGGAGGGTGGGATCGGCGAAGTGTTTGGCAAAGGTGAGAAGCTTGGGGTGACAGCCGACCCAAAGGCTGCCCGATGGATCGACTTCGATGTTGTCCACTCCTGTGCGCAGCTTCACGTCTCGGCCGAAGGTCAATGCCCCGGTAGCCTCGTCCCGGCGATACACCCGGATCCTCAGTCCGGTGGTGGCGGCAACGTAGACCGAGCGCCCGTCGCTGCTCCAGTTGATGCCGTTGGCGTAACGGATCCCCCGGGCGGCAACCGTGAAGCGGGAGCCGTCGAAATACACGACGTTGCTCCTGGGCAATCGCAGGTAGTCCTCCATGGTCTTGCCAAGGGAAGTTTTACTGCCGTGGTCATTGGTTGCGTAGAAGCACTGCGGTCCGACGGCCAGAACATCGTTGGGATTGGAAAGGAGCTGCCCTTCGACGGTGCACAGATGGTACAACCGGCCTTCGCCAACATCGAAAATCTCGATCCCGTCGGCTCCGGGTCGATGATTGACGACGAACAAACGGGTACAGCCGGCCTCGGAGTAAAGGCTGATTCCATGGGGATGAAACGAACCCGGAAAATCCCGGGTCAGGTTGACAGGCTCGGGATCCGGGCTGTTCAGATCGTAACCATACACATCCCCCCGGATCGGCCCACTGCCCCGGGCTGCCGGTCGGACATCGGAGGAAACGAAGGCCAGGCCGTTTCGATGATCGATCGTGATATCCTCCGGCCCTGGAATGCCGGTTTTCACTTCCCAAAATCCGGCAAAATGAGGCTCCAGCCGCTTGAACTCCCCGGCGATGAACAGTGTTTGCAGTACGAAGCCCCCGATAATGATAGCCAGAAAGCCCACGGCCAGAAAAATCCATTTCATCTCACACCTCTGAATCGAATGATAAACCGCATCGTCGGCCCGGCTCTACCTGCAGACCCTGGAAACGATGCGATTGAGGGGATTCAAGCTATACAAGTTCCCGCCCAGAGGCCTCATGGCACCCTTGAGAAGTCCTCGAGGCATCGGTTAATATATCGATCGATCATGGAGGATGAACGGAGTTTCCTCGAACACTACGAAGGTCGGGTACTGCCCTTCTACCGCAGCGGGCGCTTCGGAGAGTTTTCCGGGGTGGGCGGAGTGAATATCCGCACCGCAGCCTTTGAGCGAAAAGACAGCTCAGGGGCTATGGTGATCCTGCCCGGAAAATCCGAAACCTACCTCAAGTATGCCGAGTTTTTCTACGACCTGCAGGAACTTCCCCTGAGCCTGTACGCGATGGATCACCGGGGTATGGGTTTCTCCGAACGGCTGCTGCCGGATCGTCTGAAGACGCATGTGGAAAGCTTCGATCACTACATCGAGGATGTCAGGAATTTCGTGGAAACCGTGGTGAAAGTCGGCGGTCACGAGCGCATGTATATTTTCGGTCACTCCACCGGAGCCCTGGTAGCCGCAATATACCTGGAAAACTACCCGAATACCTTCCTGGCTGGGATACTCTGCTCCCCATTGTTCAACCCGAACGTGGGACCGATTCCCGGTTTTATGCTCCGCGCCCTGGCCCGCCTGCTGGATCGTTCGGGCCGGCAAGAAGAGTACAGCCCTGGTCAAAAAAATCTTGGACGCCCCGGTTTCCTGAACAACAAGACCAGCCACAGCTACCCCCGCTGGTCGTTGTGGGAGGAGGACATCATCCCCAACACCGAAACGATCCAACTCGGAGGGGTCACCAATCACTGGCTTCGGGAGAGTGTTATGGCCGGACATCGGGCCATCCGGGGCGCAAAGCGCATCACCGTGCCGCTGTTGATGCTGCAGGCCGGACAGGACAGTATCGTCAGAATGAGTGCTCAGGACCGCTTCTGCCGGCGGGCTCCCCGATGCACCAGGCTTGGAATTGCAGAAGCCAAACACGAGATCCTCATCGAGCGCGACGACATCCGCACAGAAGCACTCACCCGGATCAAAGAATTCCTGACCGGCCAGCTGCGGGCGACCTGACAGAACCGCGGCCCCCGCGGAGCTTGTCCAGCCCAACCGGCCGTGCTACTATGCTGATCATGGATCAGGCCAAGTTCTTTCTGAACTTTCTAGACAGGACCTTCATCACAAAGCTGCTTATCCTGGCCTTGCTGTACTCGCTGCTGCCCTTGGCCGAGATCTTTCTCATAATCTACCTGGGGGACTGGCTCGGGGGTCACTTTTTCACCCTGGCGCTGGCCGCCTTCACGGGACTGATGGGCATGCTGTTCGCTCTGCGGGGTTTTCAGAAAAATCTGGTCCTGCTCAAAGAAAAGATCAAACAGAACGTGTTCCCCACGGAGGAATTCGTCACCCTCACCGGGATTTTCGCCGCGGCAATACTGCTGCTCACCCCCGGATTCATCACCGATCTGCTGGGCTTCCTGCTGTTCATCCCGGTGATCCGCAGCACTCTGGGCCGTTTCATCATCCGCATAACCGGGGCCAACTTCAAAGAGTTGTACGAGTATCTGAAACTGTACGATTATTGACAGAGCCGGAGTATCACCGGGGGGGAGGTTCGATCACCTCTGCCGAAGGAAGGTCAAAGCCGCCGGCGCAAGCGCCTTTACCGCTTGAAGATCCTGGACAGCAGCACGATCAGCCAGAACCAGCAAACCGAGATCACCGAGGAGCCTTCTGCGGCCAGACGGCTGATCTGCCGCTTTTGAGAAAACACCTCGAAGCAATCCCCCACCCAGATGGAAACCCCCGGATTGAGTTCCCGCTTCTTCCGCAGGATCCAGAGATCTCTGCCGGGCAGTCCATTTCCGACCATCAAGAATGACGGGGAGGCTTTCTTGATAGCGGTGAGTACCTGCTTCTCCGCCGGTTTGGCGAAGTACCCGGAAAAGCGGCCCACCAGGCGCAGACGGGGATAGGAATCCCGTATGTTCCGTTCGGCTTGCTCGATGTCCTCTTTCCGAGCTCCAAGCAGATACACGGTGCGGTTCAGCTGTTCGCTCAGAGACAGCATGCGGATGATGAAGGAGAAAGGAGAATATACGGTCAGCTTGAGCTTGCGCAGCCAACGGGTCGCCCGGGCTATCCCCGGATGTACCGGCAGGATCAGAGAGGCCTCCCGAAGCAGACGGCGAAACTCGGGGTCTCGGCGACCCTTGAACAGATTTTTCAGATTTAGAAAAACCAGCTGATGCCGCTCCCCGTCCGCCAGGAAGGATGCGATAGCCTTGAGAGCCTGCTGCTCGTCAACACAATCCACGGGTACCTCAAGGATACGGATTCTGTTCGTTGCTACGTTGGCTCCCACGCGTTCCTCTCATGCATCACGATTTGTACGGCCGCGACGGCGTACAGTGCGGCGGTTTCCGTGCGCAGCACCGTATCACCGAAGGTGATGGGCACGAAGTTCTTTCTCCGGAGCAGTTCCACCTCTTCCCGGGACAAGCCACCCTCCGGACCAACCACCAGTGTAATGATTTTTGCGTTTTTGGATAGACACCGGTGAAGCGTATCTGCCGACTCTCTGTCCTGGTGAAAGAACAGCCGGGCTTCTTTATCCTGAATCTCATCCAGGTCTCGGAGCAGAGATTCGAGCTCGCGGGGAGCTTCGATATCCGGCGGACGGTCGGCCCCACTCTGCTGCGTCGCCTGGCGGGCGATTCGCCGCCAACGCTCGAGCTTCTTCTCCGGCTCTTCCCTGAGCCTTACCTGGCTGAAACGGCTGTGCACCGGCATCACCCGCCCCACCCCTGCCTCCGTAGCCTGGCGCACGATCAGATCCATCTTCGCCGCTTTGGGAAGGCATTGAATCAGGTGGATCGAGTGGCTCTCATGGGCGGCAGCAGAGACCTCTTTCTCCAGGCTCAGCCGGAGGGAAGAGGGACCGACGCTCACAACCGTGCACAGCCAGCGACCGCCCAGCCTATCTCTGCCGGGAAAACGATCCCCCGCCTTGACCCTGCGCACCCGGGCCAGATAGTGATGATCTTCTGCCTCGAGATCGATGAGCTTGCCGAATGGTGGATCCTGGGGAAGGATGAATACCCTCATGAACCAGTGGAGCCGAGCACGTGCACCTGGACGGAGCGCCGCCGGGGTCCGTCGAACTCACAGAAATAGATCCCCTGCCAGGTCCCCAGGCTCACCCGCCCGGCATCCACGACAAGCTGAACCGTGGAGCCCATGATAGACGCTTTGATATGAGCAGCAGAGTTTCCCTCCCGATGCGCGTAGTGATCATTGAAGGGGACGATCTTATCCAATTCCATGAGGATGTCCCGCACCACGCTGGGATCGGCATTTTCGTTGATCGTCACCCCGGCGGTGGTGTGGGGCACGAATACAGTACACAGCCCCTGGGAAACCCCGGCGGCCCGGACCGCTTTCTGTACTTCAGAGGTGATATCGATGAATTGACTTCGTTCCCTGCTGGCCACCTGGAAACGGGAAATCATGATCGACCGCTCAATCCCGCAGGTAGTTCACCGCCTCCTGGAGAACCAGGTCGAACTCCAGATCGTACACCGGGGGATTGTTGTTGGTGCGGTTCAACTCGTTTCGGACCAGACGCCGGATGTAGCGATCGCTCAGCTGAATATCCTTCCCGGCCAGCTCCTGTTCGAAGGAATCTATATCCCCGTCCGTGGGATCCGGATATCGGCTCAAGAAATCCTTGATCAGCTCCTCCTCGATGATGCGCGACAGAGCCTGCTCCTCCTCTTCGCTGAGCTCCGGCTCCTGAACAGATACGTCCGGGGAAATCCCGATCTGGTCTATATTTTTCCCAAGTGGGGTATAGTAGCGCGACATGGTGAGTCGGAATCCCGCATCACCGACGCGCTTGATCTGCTGCACCGAACCCTTCCCGTAGGAGTTCTCCCCCATGATCGTAGCCCGTCCGGTATCCTGAAGCGCGCCGGCCAGGATCTCCGAGGCGCTTGCCGAACCGCGGTCGATCAACACGACGATCGGCAGATCCTCAGGTACGATGGTATTTCGCGAAGAAGCATAGAACACGTGATTCTCCGAGGCTACCCGGGAGCGGGTGCTGACGATCGGACCCTTGGAGAGAAAGAAATCGGAAACGTCGATCACTCCGGACAGAAGCCCGCCGGGATTGCTGCGCAGATCGATTATTAGTGAACTGTAACCGCTGTCGGCGAACTGCTGAAGGGCGTCTTGCACCCGATCGACTGTCAGGGGTGTAAACTGGATGATGCGTAAATAGGCTATCCCTCCGGGAATCATATCCTGCCGCACAGTGGGCACTTCGATCATTTCCCGAACTACCTGAACGTCGAATTTCAGGGCTTTACCGCGGATGATGGTCATTGTGACCGAGGAACCCGGCTCTCCCCTCAGCACAGACAGAACTTCGTCGGTATTGAAGTCCACCACCGATTCCCCGTCCACCGCCACGATCAGATCTCCGGCATTGACTCCCGCACGATAGGCGGGGGTACCTTCGATCGGCGATACCACCTCGACGCCCCGATCGATTTTGGAAATGATCAGTCCAACACCGCCGAAACGACCCATGGTTGTATCGTCGAGGTCCCGCATCTCCTCCGGTGACAGGTAGGCGGAGTGAGGATCATCGAGCGCTTCGAACATGCCCCGCAAAGCGCCTTCGACCAGGTTGTTCGGATCGACCTTTTCCGCGTCGACGTAGTGTTCCTGTACGAAACGGAATACTTCGAAAAACGTACTCAGGAGACGCTGGGTTTCCGCTTCCTGATTTCCTGCTAAAACCCTCGGGGTAAAACTCAGGAGCACGATCACGGCGACCAGAAACGCCGTAACCACGATCCAGAGGGTACGCTCTTTGAAAAATTTGAGCTTCTTTTCCATTGGTTGACTCCAGTAGTTAAAGTGTAGAATTCCGCAGACTTTGTCAATTGTGCATGCCATGCTCCAAAGACTTGTTGACCCGATAAACCCAGCAAGGCTACACTCTGAGCTCAGAGCATACGAATCATGAAAATACGCAGAGTGTTTTTTTTGATAGCAGCGATTTGGGAACTGCTTCGCTTTTGTGCCATCTTTCTTGCCGGGTGGATCGTCTTCCGCCAGGTGTTGGAAACGAACGATCAGGGAATCTACTGGCTGCTGATAATTGGAAACGGTGGTCTGCTGGTAACGGCCTCCCTTCTGTTTCTCTTCGTGGATCCCCCGCGCTTTCGCGTCCTGTTGAACCTGGTCAGACTGGGCAAGATCCTGGGACTGTTCAGCGCGCTGCTTCTCATCATCCTCGAGCCCGTCGGTACCGGCCTGCGCTTCCTGCCCGCAGGTTTCCTTCCCTATCGGTTCGCACCGTTTTCCCTTCTGCTGGCAGTCTCGGTAGCCGACCTGATCTTTCTCTTTCTGCTGTTTTCCTATCAGCTCGAGCGCTCATCACCCTCTCCACCGGCTGATGAGCGCAAAAGAGCATGAACCGCCGCTACCCGAGTGCGGTGAGACCATGATTCGCAAAACCCTCAAAAAGCTCGAGCTCTGACTTGCCGGTTGAAGTGGTTTGGCCTACAATGCGAAGGATGAAAGCCTCACCGTTTCGAAGGCTGCAAGAAAGAGTTGCCCATTGTCGAGCAGCTTTACCGGGACTTCTCCGATCAGGGCCTGGAGGTAATAGTATTTGCTGCTGACCCCGAAGGAACTGAGTTGGTCACTCCCTTCTTCGAGAGCCGGCCGACACCCCTGACCGTCCTTCTGGATCATTGCCAGGTAACTGTGAAAAAGTACGGTGTCGGCGAAATCCCCTCGCCTTTTCTGATCAATCCTGAAGGATTCATCGTTCACAAGGAGATAGGGTACAGGGAAGACCTGTACGAACTCATCAGCTCTTTTCTCGGGTCCTGAAATGAAAGCCCTACCAGCGGCCCTGGTTCTGGCAGTGGCCGCGCTCTCTCTGTCCGCGAACGGGAATGGCGGACACACCCTGACGATCCTCTACTCCTCCTCCCTCAACGGAAACCTGGACGGCTGCGATTGCAAGGGTCATCCCCGGGGTGGTCTGGTCAAAAGGGCCGCCTGGCTGCGGAAGCTGGAACATCCGCAACAGGTCCTCCTGATAGATGCGGGAGATCTGTTGGATCCGTATCCGGATCGGGACCTGGCCGTGGCTATCTTTGACACCTACGTGGAGCTGGGATACACGGCGATCGCCCTGGGGGACCAGGAGTTCGCCAATGGGCTGGACAGCCTCCTGGAGTACCGGGAGCGCTATCCTCTCATGGCCCACAACCTAACCCTTTGCCCGGACGAAAACCGCTGCATCTTTTTCTCCACCACGCCGCATATCGTGGAAAGAGCAGGGATTCGCATCGGGTTGTTCGCCCTGATCGACCCTGAGGTGTTCGCCCTCTACCCTGCCGAGCTCAAAAAAAAACTCAAAATCCAAAACCCTGATGCAACGGCTCGGAACCAGCTGGCCTGCCTGGCCGAACAGGGGGCGCTGCTCAACGTGGCGCTGTTTCACGGCCCATACCAGGCAGCAAAGGAACTGGCCGAAACCGTGGCGGGAATCGATGTGCTGGTTCTGGCTCATGAACAGCAGCTGATCGAACCCAGCCGGGTGGGTGGCACTATACTCACCTCCCCGGGTGAAGATGGCAACAGACTGGGAATCCTCACACTGGAGATACGGGCGGAGGGAAGGGTTGAATACCACAATCGTTTTCGCTTGTTTTCTTGGCAGGACGATCCCGACGATCCGGCTGTACGCCGGCGAATCGATGAGTACAAACACAAGCTGAGGGAGCAGCTTTAGCTCCCTGCAGAGAAGCGGATGAATCTGATCACTTTGATCCTGACCCGTGTGCTGGGAGGTGAGCCCCTTCTGGTACTCACCCCCCCTGCGTGGGATCTCGGCGGGATCGAACAAAACGGCGTCGTCGTGACCATCGAGGTTGTCGTGGAAAACAAATCCGGTCGGGAGGCGGAAATTTCCTTTATTAGCACCTGCGAATGCCTCCGGGTCGCTCCCGCGCAGCTGCAGATGGCCCCGGGGGAAAAGGCGAGCGTCGAGCTGGCTTTCGATCCGATCGAAGAATCGGGCTCGGTAGAGAAGGACATCATCATCCGCACCGATCTGGATCAGCTGCCCAAAGCCCTTTTCCTGGTTCACGGGGAGGTGACGGCAAAACCGCTGGCGGCTGAAACCGTCACCGGTGAAGCAGGAGAAACGGCCGAAGAAAGTGCTACCCAAGCCGGATCGCTGGAAGATGGCACACTATTGGAAAGCACGTCCCAGGGGCACATAGAGCGCAGACCCATGGTTGCCGAGTTTTTCGCATCCCCCGGCTGCCGCCGCTGCCGGCGCCTGCTTCGGCGCACCATACCCGGGATCGAGGGACGAACCCGCCACGGAAATGGCAGAAACCGCAGGTAGCCGGGAAACCGCTTCCCAGCTGGCGCTGATACCGATTCTGGCGGCCTCAGCCTTCCCCATCGTCGCTGCGCTGATCCGCTGGATACTGATTGCCGTGCTGCTGGCTTTCGCGGCGCTGAGCCTGTACGACTATTTCCAGCTTCGTTCGGGACGAACCGACGGGGCGCTGCTTCAACTTCCTCAATCATCCTGCCCCTGCTGATCGTTTTCGCCTTGAGCTACTGGGGGATAAGCTCCCAGAAACTCACCCGTTGGGTCCAGGGAAGCATGAAGCCGGTCAAGCTGCTTCTGACCGGCCTCTTCCTGGCTCTTGCGGTATTGACTGCAATTACGTAAAATTCGACCAATGAAAGAACCGGCAACCGTGAACGGCAGCCTGGAGCTTCGGATCGACGAATCGGGTCTGGAAGCCTCCCTGGTATTCTCTCCGCAGCCCGATGGTCCGAATTGGAACAGGCAGAGGATCAACTCCCTTCTGGAGGAGCGGGAGGTACGTGAAGGAATCGAAAGCAAAGCCCTGGATGTCCTATTTGATCCGGAGAAGGGCAGCAGCGAGCATATAATCACAGTTGCCCGGGGCAAAAAGCCTCAGGAAGGCCGGGCAGCGGAGCTGGCCGTGGAGAATCTCTCGGTTCCGGAAGCCCTTCAGCCATATGAAAATCAGGTGATCCCGACGGATCGACCGCCCCAGGTGTATCACCGCACCGTCGAGAAGAAGAAGACCGAAAGGATCGTCACCAGGAAGCCCAAATTCCCCTTTCTTCCGACTAAAGAGCACAAGGAGGTCGTGTGGAAGAATAGCGAGAAGCTCATACCCCTTGAACGACCCGGGGAGGAGCGGGGCAGAGGCTACGCACGCAAAGGAGATTTAGTGGCCACGGTGACTCCGGGCCAACGCCCGCGAGCCGGGCGGGACGTGTTCGGAAAGGAGATACCTGCGGCTGACCTCGAGCGAGTGGAAGGGCCGTTCCTCGGGGAGATCTTGAAGCAGACGGGAAACGAGATCCGAGCCGATACCGGAGGATTCTACAGATACGGGATCAACTGGATCGAGCTTTTCCCGTTTACCCCGCACGAACACAGAGTATACGCCTCCGAAAACAAGCTGACCTGTCTGCTGGATTTTGTCCCCGGCTCCGAACAGTCTACACCGCCTACGGCGGATCAGATCCTGGAAGAGGCCGCAGCCTTGGGATTCCCCAGGCAAGAACTGCTGGAAGTGGAACAGATTGCCGATATGCTCAGCCGTGCGCTCACCGACAAGCTCGTTTTGAAGGCAGAACCGGTGAGCCTGTCCGCAGATGCAGAGATCCAAATCGTTATTTCCGAAGACAAACTCAGCGCTCACCTGAACTTGAGAAAGGGAAGGGGCAGAGGAAAACCTTTGAGCCTCAAGCAGGCAGGGGCGGTCATCCGCAGTCACCGCCTCAAGGGTTTGGATATCCCCCGCATCCAAGAGAACATCCTCGAGTTTCACCGGGGCGAGGGCAGCCGCTTGGATAACTACCTACTGGTGGAAGGCCGGGAGGCCGAACAGGGCGAGGGCGGGCGCCTCGAATGGAGGGTCTCCTTCCTGGCGGAGGAGCGTGTAGCTGAACTGAAACAGCAGCTTGGCGGCCGGGCGCAACAGCTCGAGGAGTTCGGTTCTCTGAAAATCTTCCCCATAGATGCCATCCAGGCCATGGCCGAGGTTCAGGAGAGGGCCACAGTCGCGGAAATCATCCCGGCAACGGCGGGAGCTGCCGGGGTTGATGTCTTTGGGATGGTACGGCCGGGTATAAAGGGTCGGGAGGTGCAGATCGAGCTGTTCGAAAATCTCAAGCAGGTCGGCAAGGAGATTATCGCCTCCCAGGGCGGCCTGCTGGACACCACGGAGGTGGAAGAGCGGTTGTTGATGCGGGTGCGACCTCATCAGGACCGGGAAATCCAGATATCCCTTACGGAGGACCGCATGCAGGCTTATCTGACCCTGCTGCCCTCCAAGGGTACGGGGGAACCTCTGAAACCGGAGGAGGTCAAGCGGGTGATCGGTGAGACCGGCGTGGTAAAGGGATTGCAGACCGCAGAGATAGACCAGGCGATAGAAAAGGCCAATACGGGAGAACCAGTCCGGAATATCCTGATCGCTCAGGGACAGGAACCGCAAGACGGGGAAGACACGGAACTGGAGATCCAGGTCCGGCTGGCCAGCGGTCAGCCGTTCAAGGTGCGGGAAAACGGCCGGGCGGATTACCGAAGTCAGGACAAAATCACGGCAATCGAGTCCGGCGCCCTGCTGGCCCGTCTGGCCACTCCGACAGCAGGCATCGACGGCTGGGACATCACAGGCAAACCGATCCCTGCGCGACGGGGATCAGCCCGCTATGTACACGTGGGAAGGCATGTAGAGTGCCGGGAAGAGGAGGACGGCAGTCTGCAGTACTTCGCCAAGATCGATGGGGAACTCGACTACCGGGGGAGCTCCATCGACGTCCTGCAGGTCCATACGATAGAGGGCGATGTGGGTCTGGAGAGCGGCAACGTGAGTTTCTCCGGAACCGTCAGGGTCATGGGTTCGGTACAGAGCGGATTCAGTGTTGTAAGTGCAGAAAGCATCTTCGTGGAGGAGAGCGTCAACGGTGCGCTTCTGTCCGCTGGGGATTCCATACACGTCGAAAAAGGGATCGTGGGTGGGAACAAGGCGGTGCTCCGGGCTAAAAAAACCATCCGGGCTCGATTCGCCGAGCAGGCCACGCTGCTAGCCGTGGGAAACATATATCTCAACAATGCCTGCCTGCGCTGCACTGTGAAGTGCAACGGCAAGATGCTCCTGGAGTCGGAGAAAGGCAACATCATCGGCGGTCGGGTGTGCTGCAAACTCGGCCTGGCAGCGATGAACATCGGCTCGGAGCGAGAGGTTCCTACAGAGATCGACTTCGGCCAGGATATCCTGATCCAGGACCAGCTGGAGAGGGAGCAGCGAAAATCGGAACAGCTGAAAAACCGAAACACCGAGATCGAGTACGCCATAACCCATCTGAAGCGAGCATTCCCCGCTGATCATAAGGGTCTGCAACAGCTGCATGCCGAAAAGCACCTGAATATTCAGCAGATCCAGATGTATTCCAACAGACTGTTCATCCTTTCGGAACGACTCGAGCAGCATTTCCCTTCAGAGATAGCAGTGCGTGGTGTGATCTACCCGGGAGTGATACTGAACAGCCACGGCCGCCGGAGGGAGGTCAAGATGGCCTTGAGAGAGGTCGTTTTCTTCTTCAACACCGACACGGGAAGGATTGAAGAAAAACCTCTGAACGAGTAAGGTACAGCCGATGCAGATCTTGAGTTACCTCTCCTTTCCGGCGTGGCTTCGACCGGAGATCATCCCGGGATTACCCCTGCGCTGGTACGGCCTGATGTACCTGGTGGGCTTCTTTGTCGCCTACCAGATCGTAAGGATCCAGGTGAAAGAAAAGGGCCTGGATGTCCAGCAGGACGATGTCCTCAACATGTTTTTCTGGGGAATCGTCGGCCTGCTGGTCGGCGCGCGCCTGTTCTACGTAGCCATCTATGACTCGGACGGGTTGTTTCTCAGACGTCCCTGGAAGATCATTCTTCCGGTCGAAATCGAAGGGGGCAAGCTGCGCTTCACCGGACTGGCCGGGATGTCCTATCACGGGGGATTGTTCGGGACTGTGGCTGCTATCGTAATCTATCTGCGGGTCAAGAAGTTTTCCATCCCGGAGTGGGGGGACATGATCGTCACCGGATCGGCTCTGGGGTACACCTTCGGCAGGCTGGGGAACTTCATCAACGGGGAGCTGTACGGACGCATCACCACGCTGCCCTGGGGTATGATCTTTCCCCGCCAGGAAATCGTAAACGGCCGCTTCCAGGGAACCGTGCCTTCCCAGCATCTGTTTCGCGCCTCCGAACCCTGGGTACAGGAGGTGGCAGCCAAGGTCGGGCTGGATATCAGCGGTATGGGACTGGTCAATCTTCCCCGCCACCCCTCTCAGCTCTACGAAGCCTTTTTCGAGGGAATCGTTCTGTGGGCCATTCTCTGGTTCGGTTTCCGAAAGCGCAAGGCTTTTCCCGGTCAGATGCTGGCCGTGTACGTCATGGGCTACGGGTCCTTTCGTTTTCTGATCGAATACGTCCGCCAGCCGGACATTGGCATGGATTTTCCGATCCAGCTGGTGGAGCTGGCCAACCCGGCCATTCAGTTCAGTCCCTTCAACTTCACAACGGGGCAGATCCTCAACTTCA
>CAZPPB010000078.1:0-16697 GCA_964588355.1 uncultured Spirochaetaceae bacterium
AGGGCGCTGATGACCATCTGGATTCCCTTTGTCCAGAGATACTTGCCGACGAACAGAAGCACCCAGCTGTCTTTCCAGTTGATCCGCTCCAGGGTTTCCAGGATATCCCGATCCGGATGCCCCTGGGTGTATTCCGCGTTGTACTTCGCCACCAGTGCATCCACCTCCCCGACCGAGGAGGTTTCATCGAGCTCCCGAAAAAAGCTCTGCTTCTGCTCCGGGCTCTTCCCATCCGGCAGGAGCTTCAGCCGCCCCTCGAGAATTCGCTTCAGCTGGTCGATCGATTTCTTCCTGGAACCCTCGAGGATCCGGAACAGATCGATGTCGACCCCGGCGGGAATCACCGTGAACTTCTCTTCGATCCTGGCCGCCACCCGCTTGAAAAAGGTGATGGCCTCCAGCCGGTTATGGACGCTTACGGCAAAGATCCGGGCGGCGCCGAGAAGGGCCTTGGTGGCATAGGGGCGCAGCCGCACGTCGTTTCTCACGCTGAAGTTCAGGGCGCTGCCGTGGAGGGTAATGTAGTAGGGGATGTCGTACTTCTTCCAAATCGCCCGGGCGATGTAGGGGGACATGATGACGTGATTGGCCTGGATCAGGTCGAATTTGTGTTCCAGATGAGCCGCCTCCACGGCTTCTACGTTCAGGCGAATGTAGTGCTCGATCTCGCCGAGTTTCATCTGAGGAAACGTCTTGACCTTGTACCCCTCGTACTCGTCGTAGACGTAGACCGGCAGCAGGGCTTCGATCTCCGGATTGAAGAGGATGCATTTCCCCGCATAGGGGGTTTCCCTCAGAAATTGGGTTCGATACTTCCTGTTTCCCGGCTCGAAAATCGAGTGCTGGGAAATGAAATCAATCTCCTCGGGATGTTTTTCCTGGCAGAAGAGAAATACGTCGTGGCCGAGACGACAGAAGTTGCGTACCAGGTTGCTGACGAAGATGTTGCTGCCGGTTCCGGTGAGAAGATAGCCGTGGATCATGCAGATGCTCAAGCAGCTCATGTTGCAACAGGTCTGATTGTACCCCCCCTCCCGGGTGAAGGCAAGAAGCGGCGTTGACCTAATCGAAAGCTGCCAGGATATTCTCCACCGGCACGTTTGCCTGGATGTTGTGTACCGGGGTAAATACGTAGCCCCCTCCCCTGGAGAAGATCTCTACATTCCTCTCGACTTCCAGGCGCACCTCGGCGGGAGTGCCGAAGGGAAGGGTATGCTGGGTATCGACGCCCCCTCCCCAGAACACCAGCCTGTCCCCGTAGCCGTTCTTCAGGAACTCCGGATCCATTCCCCTTGCCGAGACCTGCACGGGATTCAGTATATCGAAGCCCGCTTCGACGAAATCATCCAAGAAATCCACGACCGAGCCGCAGGTATGATAGAAGGTTTTCCACGTCGTATTTTCATGCACCCAATCGTTCATCTCTTTCAGAAAGGGTTTGAACAACTCCCGAAACAGAAGGGGTGAAATAAAGGGCCCTTGTTGGGCACCGAAATCCGTTCCCGACATGTAGATTACCTGTATTCGTTCACCCACCGCCTCGTGATACATTTCGAGATTCTTCATTTGGATTTCAAATTGATGCCGATGGACATCCCGGATGTATTGCTTTCTGGTGATCATGGACATGATCCACTCTTCCGGGTCTCTGATGCCTCGGGGATAGGCCAGATGGGGACCGGGCACATAGGCGATGTTGGAAAAGGCGGCGCCACCGAAGTTTCCGATCAGCCCATAGTCGGTATTGTCGAAGTAGCACTCGGATGTCCGCTCGAGGAACCTTAGATCCTCCTCCGTGTAGGTTCGGTAGGATTGTTCAGCCCAATCTTTGGCATCCAGCTCACTGTCCACGACGGGCTCCTGGCGCACGAGCACATCGAAATAGTACCCGTCTTTCGGCATCTTGGCGGAGGGCGGAACGCTTCGATCCCCCCGGGGATACTGAACGATATCACCATTCTCGAGGGCGTCGTACTCGAAATGGCCGGATACCAACACCTTGGTACCGTCGAACAGCTTGAAGGGCTTCCACTTCTCATTTACATACCCGAAAACCGTCTTCGGCAGCTGTATGCCTATCGTATCGATGCGCAGGGCCCGGCGCACCGTCATTTCGACTTCCGCAAGGATCTGGAACGGATCATAAACTCTGACACAGCCCTCGGTTATTCCCAGGGCCTTCTTCAGCTTTGCGTACGTGCTGGCATGAATTCCCGTTACCAGGGTCGTTCCCAGATCTCTGGGCACCCTGTCTGGGGTTTGATGATTTATGGCTTTCCACACTCGCTCTCGAGAGGTCATCGGTACTAAGGAAGGATCGCTTAAAGCAACAGGTCGGCTTTTCAGCGAAACCTGCTCGCCGTTCTCCACATGTCGGGATTCGGGCCCATCGCGGCCTTCAAGGGATCCGTTACCTCTTCTAATTCCCGCACCGTGTGTTCCGGCAGGACAAAATTGAAAGCTTCCGCATTTCTCCGTACCTGATCCGGTGTCCGCGCACCCACCAGGACCGCTTCAACCGCAGGACGTTGCAGAAGCCAGAGGATCGCGGTGTGAGCCATGGACACACCGGCGCTCTCGCATATCGAGCGGATCCGGGGCAGCGCTTGGGAAATCTGCTCCTCGTAGCCCTCCTCCTCGTGCACCGTTCCGGGCCGCTCCTTAGAGTAGAAACGGATCCTGGCCCGCTCGTCATTCACATCAGCCGGACTGCTAAATTTTCCGGTCAGCAGCCCCTGAGCCAGAGCGCTGTAGGCCAGGACGGGCACCTTGTGCTGTTGACAGGCTTCGAGTACCTCGTACTCCACCGCCCTGAACAGCAGACTGTAGGGCAGCTGATCAACCACGGGGCGGGTAACCGTGATCGCGTCATCCAGATCCCTGACCCCGAAGTTGCATACACCTACCGATCTGACTTTACCGGAACGTTCGAGGGACAGCATCGCTTCCAGCGTCTCTTCCAGCGCTATCTCCCTGTTTGGCCAGTGAATCAGATACAGATCGATATAGTCGGTTCGCAGCCGTTTCAGGCTTCCTTCGCAGGCCTGGACTATGCCCTCACGAGTCATATTGTCCACCCAGACTTTGGTAGCAACCACGGCGGATTCTCGTCTGCCCTCCAAAGCCTTCCCGAGAACCTCCTCGGACCGGCCTCCGCCGTAGAACTCCGCGGTGTCGAAACAGTTTATCCCCAGGTCCAACGCCGCATGAACCGTGGCCACAGAGTCCGCCTCCTCCTGATCCCCCCACGTGTATCCACCCCCAAGAGCCCAGCAGCCCAATATCATCTCAGAAATTCTGATGTCCTTATTTCTCATCTCAATGTAGTTCATCCTTGTCTCCTTCTAGTCAAACAATAATCCGCCGTTCTGATCGATGATTTCCCCCATTGCCCGTCCCAAAACTCCGATCGTACCTGTAATCAGGGCAATTTTTTTCTCAGCCATTCACGTCTCTCCTCTCACCACCTAATGAATATCGGGAAACGGTCCAGCCGCCTGGCAGGCCAGCTCGCAGCCGATACCCCCGGCGGCGCCGGTGATCAGCACGACTTCTCCTTGTACCGAAAACGTCTCCCGGATCGAATAGTTCATCGACGATCTGCGCCGGAAGAACCCCCACCGGAGTTCCGCAGATCAGGGTCATACCCGAACCGCTGGGAAATCCTCAGAGCGTGCTTCTGCACGATTTTTCCAGCCTTGCCGAAACTGGCGGGGGGCATACGAAAATCCGGCCCGGTTACCCAAACCGCAGCGATAGGCATGTTCCGAAAGTTGAATACCGGAGCGGCCACACAGTTGATGCCGTCCAGTCTTTCGCAGTTGTCCACGGCCCAACCCTTTTTGCGCACCTCCTGCAGCAGAGCGAGAAACGACTGACGGCTGGTTATCGTACGTTTGGTGTATTTCTTGAAATCGAGTTGATCCAGGATATGGTCTCGTTCCTTTTCGGGCAGGTAAGCGAGGATCGCCTTGCCGGGTGCGGCCGTGTGCAGGGCAAAACGATGTCCGACATCGACAACGAATTTGATTGACTGGTTGGAAACAACCTGTTCCAGGGTAACGCCCTCATGCCCGAACAGCGTACCAAACAGGGTGGTCTCATTCATCTCGTCCCGAAGATCTCGCATGATATCCAGGGCCTTTTCCACGAGGTTCTGTTCTCCGAGGGCCGCATACCCCAGGGCGAGCAGCTTGGGACTAAGAAAATAGGTTTTCCCGGTTTGTGTGAGATAGCCCATCTCTTGGAGGGATCGGCAGATGCGAAACACGCTGTTCTTGGGAAAGCCGAGACGATCGGACAGTTCGGTGATAGTCCAGCTCTGCGGCTCCCGGGCCATAAACTCCAGCAGCTGAAATGCCCTCACCAGGTTCGGTACGTTGTAGTCCCTGCCGACCTGCTCCTTGTTCGCTGCCGTAACCTTAGCTTTCATTTTTCGCTCCGCTTTCATGAGAAAACCTGCCTAACCGCCGAGGTACAGTTTTTTTATCTCGGAATCGGTTCGGATCTCCTCGGCCGGACCATCGCATTTATTGCGTCCTTCCTCCAACACATAGGCATAGTCCGACATCTTCAGACTCTTATCCGCATTCTGCTCCACCATCAGGATAGCCGTTCCCTCCCTGTTGACTTCCGTGATCTTCTGGAATACGTCCTTTGCCATCAGCGGTGACAGTCCAAGGGATGGTTCGTCCAGGAGGATCAGCTGCGGCTTCAACAGGAGAGCACGGCCCATCTCCAGCATCTGCATCTCCCCGCCGCTCAGACTACCGGCCTTCTGGTCCCTGCGCTTCTCGAGAATCGGGAACAGGGTATAGACCATCTCGAGCCGGCGCTTCAAATTCCCCTTGTCCTTGAGCACAAAAGCACCCAGTTCGAGGTTTTCACCGACCGTCATCAGGGGAAACACGTTTCTGCCCTGCGGCACGAAGCACAGACCGTTGCAAAGGAGCTCCTTCGGTCGAGCGTTTGTAATTTTGCGCTTCTTGAAGAAAATCTGTCCCTCCGTCGCGTGGAGCACGCCGAAAATCGTCTTGAACACGGTAGATTTTCCCGCGCCGTTGGGACCGATGATCGAGACGACCTGACCCTCCTCGACATCCAGGGAGACGCCTTTCAGGATGTCGAGCTCTTTCGTGTAGCCGGCAACAATTCCACGCACCTCGAGTAACGGCATTCTCAAGCTCCAAAATAGGCCTTCAGAACCTCGGGGTTCTGCTTGATCGCATCCGGGTGACCCTCGGCAATCTTCCTGCCCTCGTTCAAAACCACGATCCTATCGCAGATGTCCAGCATAATCTTCGCGTTGTGTTCTATGATCAGCACGGTACAGCACTTCACCTTAACAAGTTCCAGGATATGGCCGATGATCTCTCTACCCAGCGTGGGATTCACCCCGGCCAGCGGTTCATCCAGCAATACGACCGAGGGATCCGCCATCAGCACCATGCCCAGGTCGACCAGTTTCTGCTGTCCATAGGAAAGATTCTTGGCCAGGTTGTTCTTCACGTGGTCTATTTTCA
Organism: uncultured Spirochaetaceae bacterium; assembly: GCA_964588355.1. Lineage (GTDB taxonomy): Bacteria > Spirochaetota > Spirochaetia > SZUA-6 > DRHE01 > JAFGQJ01. Next base: position 5,523 of record CAZPPB010000078.1, read on the forward strand.
GGAATTCGAGTATCTCCTGCGCCTTGGCCTTCTCCCATTCCTCGGAGAATCGGAACAGGCGGCCGAACATGGTGCCCCGGCTCTCCTGGATCGCCCCGACCATATTGTCCAGCACCGTCATTTCGGGAAACAGCTGCACCAGCTGAAAGGTTCTGGCGATGCCGAGCTTGTAGATCGAGCTGGACTTCCAACCGGTAATGTCGCGGCTGCGGTGATAGACCCGTCCCCCCGTCGTGGATAGGACTCCGGTCATGCAGTTGAGCAGCGTCGATTTGCCCGAACCGTTGGGTCCCATCAGGCCTAGAAGCTCCTTCTCCCTCAGCTCCATGTCCACGCCATCCAGGGCACGCAGCCCGTAGAAGTTCTTTCGCAAGTCCTGGATTTTCAATACCGGTTGCATTTCCATAGGCATCACTTGGTCAACGACGGCGGGTTTTCCCCGGTAAGACGTTTGAAGACCCAATCCCAGAGGGAAGCGCCGCCCTCCGGCGCCACCAGCAGAACAACCACGGCGATCACCGAAAATATGAGAAGATTGGCCTGGTTGGTGATACGCAGGAACTCCGGGAGAAGGATCACAACGACAACCCCGATCAGCGGTCCCTCGAATCTCCCCCTTCCTCCGATGAGAACCATAAGCAAGAAATCGAAGGATATCGTCAGTTCGAACAGGGTCGGTTCGATATAGCCGAGCAGAGGCGCCAGCAGCCCTCCCGCCACCCCGGCGTAGGCCGAACCGATGGCGAAGACTATCAACTTGTAGGCCCGTATGTCGACGCCCACGATCTGCGCGCGGACCTCGTTCTCGCGGATCATCTTGAATGCCCTTCCCCAGCGAGTGTTGAGAATCCAGTACATGATGATGACCATGACCAACGCGATCATGGCGATCACCCTTGCGTAGGCCAGGTCCGATTCGAATCGAAGGGCCCCGATGCTCGGCCTGGTTATGTCGAAGATACCGTAGTAGCCCCCTGTAATGGCTTCCTGGTTTTCGAAGAGCTTATACATGATGAAGTTGAAACCGATGGTGACCATGGCCAGGTAGTGATGCTTCACCTTGAGGGCCGGGAAACCCAGGATCAGGCCGATGCCGAAGCTAACGACCGCCCCGATCGGCAGGGCAATCCAAAAGGAAATACCCCTGGTTACCAGGATGGCCACCACGTAGGCCCCGATTCCCATGAAGGCCGCCTGGGCCAGCGAGATCTGTCCCGCGTACCCCAGGATCAGATTCAGACCGTAGGCGGCGATCAGGTAGACCAGCAGCCAGGAGTAGACATAGATCGTGTAGATACCGAGAAAACGGGGAATGATGAGCAGCACGGCCGCGATCGCCGCAAACTTCCAAGCTTTTGCGAGGAACGATCGTAACGCCGTGTTCTTACTCACTCGCATCGTAGCTCACAGTTCCCTGGACCAGACCTCTTTGGTCCCCCAGATACCCTCGGGTTTGAAAAGAATGACCCCGATCACGATCAGCAGGATCACCACCTCGCTATACTGGGAGGTGACGTAGGCGATCGTGAACACCTCGATGTAGCCGATCAGCAGTCCCCCGATCAGAGCACCCCGGGTTTGGTTGAATCCGCCGATGATCGCGGCATAGAAAGCCCGCAGCCCCAGAGCCAGCCCCATGTTGTACTTGGCCGCATACACAGGTGCAACCAGAATCGCGGCAAAGGTGACAATGACCGCATTGATGGCAAAGGCCAGCGTGGTCATCCTTCCTACATCGATTCCCAACACTTCAGCCACGTCGCGGTTCTGGGCCACCGCTTGCAACGCCTTTCCCGGCTTGGTCTTGCGGATGAACAGCTGCAACGCCATGATCACTAGGGCGGCCAGAGCGATGTTGAGCACATCCAAAGGCGAGAGTCTGATCGTCAGCAGGGGGATGGCCTCCTTACTGACGATACTCGGAAAGGCCATTGATTCGGCCGTGTAGAAGATCAGAGAGTTCCGCACCATAATGCTCACCGCGATGGTCGCACAGATCACAGACAACAGCCCCGTTTTTATCAGGCGCTCTATGACAACCTTTCTGAAGATGATGCCGAGGATGCCCACGGCCACAACGATGGTCAGCACCAGAGAGAGCACGTAGGGCAGATTCAGGGAATCGTAGAAGATCAGCATGATAAAAGCGGCGGCAGCGACGAACTCACCTTGCGCGAAATTGATGGTCTGGGAGGTCTGCCAGAGCAGGGAGAATCCCATTGCCATGAGAGCGTAGATGGCTCCCGTGGCGGTTCCGCCGATGACCAGCTGAAAAATCATATTTCCTCTTCCTCACATAGGTGCTATCTTCTGTACCATCGGCAGTACGGTCAGGTCGAGGATCTCCAGGTGATCCGGAAGCTCACAGATCTGCACGACAAGATCCCCCAGTTCCCTCGGCTTGGTGACCCGCTTTTCGGTGTCGGGGTCCCGCTGCGGGACATTGGCGGCGGCCAGGAAATCGGTTTCGCCCCAGGAGGGGATCAGGGTCGTGATCCGTACCCCGAAATCCTGAACCTCCAGATAGAGGCACTGGGAAAACAGTGACAAGCCGACCTTGGCGGCCGAATACACCGACCAGCCGGGCCAGGCTTCACGGGCGCAAATACTGGAGATGTTGATGATGGTTCCCGACTTCTGCTTCTTCATGAACGGCACGACCCGTTTGCTACCCAGGATCGCAGCTGTGAGATTGAGGGCGATTGATCGTTCGATCTCCTCATCGGTCTGCTCGACCAGCGAGGCCTTTTTGATCCCTCCCCCGGCATTGTTGATAAGGACGTCCACGGTACCGGTCCGATCGGTGACCTCCCTGATCAGACGGTCCCAATCCTCTCCACGGGTGGCATCCGCCTTACAGGAGTTTACGCCGAGCCGTTCGGCCGCGCGCTGCAGCTCATCCTGGTGACGGCTGGTGATCCAAACCTCGGCGCCCCCAGATTTCAGGGCTTCCGCGATCCCGTAGCCGTACCCTTTCGAGCCCCCGGTGACGATCGCCGCCTTGCCCTTTACACCACTCATAATCACCTTCCTTTGGAGTATAAAGCCTGAAAGCCTGAAAGGTATCAAACCTCCCAGGCTTTCAGATCCAACATAGAGATTTACTTACATTGGGTGAAGTTTCCGGGATTCCTGGGGGCCAGGATCTGGTTTACCACTTCTTCCCCGTTCACGGTCATGACCTCATAGGTCTCCCGATCCAGCACTCCCCATTCGTCGTAGTGCAGGCTTACCGGAAGCCACCGGTGATCTTTTGCACAAAGGGTATTTCCGTGCAGATAGTCTTTCAGCTTCTGCTGATCGAACTCCCCGACGGCCTCGGTGGCGGCGGCCACCAGCATGACGCTCAACCAGGACTCCACGCTGTTGCGGCTGGGATACTCGCCATATTTTGCGTTGTAGGCCTCGGCCATCGGCTTGAACGCGTCCAACTTGAAGGTGTCGTCCACGATCGTAGCCACGCCATTGGCGGCATCTCCGGCCAGCTTGACGATCTCCGGCCCGGTCATGTTGTCCATGCCGATAACCCGGATATCCAGTCCCAGCTTCTTGATCTGCATCATCTTCCTGGCGTTCTCGTCGGTACGCCCGATGATGTACAGCGTGTCGGCTCCCGACCTCTGTATCCGCAGCAATTCACCTGTGAAATCAGCTTGCCCCCCATCGGTGGACAGCACTTCGACGATCTCGACACCGCTGCCCTCCAGAAATTTGGTGAGACTGTCCAGGCCCGCCTTCCCATACTCTTCGGACAGATACATGATCGCCAGTTTCTTCGTTCCGATCACATCGACGATCCAGTCTCTGACCTTCACCATCGTGTTTTCAGCGTTCACCCGGATGGGGAAGATGTTTTTATTGCCCTGATTAGTCACGTTGGGAGATGTGGAACCGGGGAATTGGGGGATTCCCGCCTTCTCCAGTATCTCCATGTTGACAAGGGTGGAGCTGCTCATATTTGTCCCGAAAACCACGTAGGGTTTCGTCTCCACCGCTTTTCTCATGGCAGCCACGGAGACGGCCGGTTTGCCCTCGGTGTCCAGGATCTGCAGGTTGAGTTGCCTGCCGAGCAGGCCGCCGGCTTCATTGATCTGGTCGACCGCCAGCTTGATCCCGTTGATCGCTCTGACCCCCCAGGTGGCTTGAGATCCGGATTGAGGAAGAACCGCGACTACCGTCACACTATTTTCGACTTGGGGGGTGGCAAAGATCGAGCCACCGATCAACACGACGGCGAGTACCGTTAGAATCGCCATCCTCTCAAAATGAATTCTCGAAGAGAACATCTTTTCCTCCTGTTTTCTCTTTTGGAATGAGAACCCGCGCAGACGAAACCGGCGAGCTCTGTAGATCTGTCGATCGTCAGTATCCGGGAACAATCGACTGAAACCGTCAAGCTGCCAACACCCGCATAGATCACCCCCTTTCTGTACGAGCCCAACAAAACATGCTTTCCCTTTGCCGGTTGTTTGTTATATAGAATAGAGTTTAATCTATGGGATGTCAAGGCCTATGGTTAGAATATGGTTAGAATATTTCGTGAGGCGGTAAGGGGCTTTTCGGGAAATTGGTTTTTACCTACGTGTTTTGATCGAAAAGCTTCTTCGGACGGGTTCCGATGAGAATATCGTCATGGTTTATTCAGATGCGCAGCTTCTAAACGATCAGTCTAAATTCCCTTCCAGAAAGGGGAGAGCACCCGGCGCAGTTCCTGGGCCACCCGGCGGGTTTCCTCCTCCGCCTCTACTGCCCCGGATCGGGTCGAGTCGGCCGCACCGCCGGTCCGCGGCTCCCCGCCATCCTCAGGCCCGCGGATCAGGCTCGACAATACGGCGGCCACTCCTTCGCTGAGGGCGGTGTGGTCGTAGCCGCCTTCCAGGGTGAAGGCCAGACGTCCCGGACAGCAATCGCCGGCCAGCTCCTGCAGGATCGAGGTCAGCCGCCCGTATGCGCCGCCGGACAATCCCATCCCGGCGAGGGGATCGTTTCGGTGGGTGTCGAATCCCGCCGACACGAGGATCAGCTCCGGGGCGTACTCCCGGGCTACGGGCAGGAGGAGTTCCCGGAACAGGAAAAGGTAATCCTCATCACCCTGACCGCCGTACAGCGGAACATTCACCGTGAACCCCCGCCCCGGACCGCTTCCAATCTCATCGATCCGGCCGGTGCCGGGATAGTGGGGATACTGGTGTACTGAAAAGTAGAGCACCTCATCGGTTTCGTAGAACGAGTGCATCGTCCCGTTGCCGTGGTGTACATCCCAATCCACGATCAGCACCCGCTGGAGGTTGTGCGTTCGCAGCCCGTACATGGCGGCGATCGCTATGTTGTTGAACAGGCAGAAGCCCATAGCCCGAGCCGACTCGGCGTGATGCCCCGGAGGACGGACAAAGGCGAAAGCCGCCGGATAGCTTCCACTCAGCACGGCTTGCGCCGCCGCCATGGTTCCGCCGGCGGCCCGCAGAGCCGCAGCGTAGGAGTCGGAGGTGGCCGAGGTGTCCGGATCCAGAACCGTGAAGCTGCGCTCCCGGGTCCGTTCGATACGGCGGATGTATCCCTCTTCATGGATCCAGGACAGCTCCTCGAAGGTGGCGTCCCGAGGCTGGATGTCGGTCAGATTACCTTTTAGGGGAAACTGCGAAAGCATACGATCGATCGTCTCCAGTCGTTCCGGTCCTTCCGGATGCATCGGGCCGTTGGAGTGCTTCAGGTAGATCGGATCACGTACGATGGCTACTGTGTTCATACTCACCCACTATAGGAGAGGAATCCCGATTTTGCAAACCCTAAGTCGGCAAACACCGGTTGGCAAACGCCCGGTGGATTGCGCTATAATAGTAGCCACGCCGATGGGCAGATACTCGACCTTCTTACGGTTCCTCATAGCCTTCTTCCTCCTGGTGCTCCTGATCCTGATCGGGACTCTGGGCTACAAGTTTATCGAGGATTGGTCCATCCAGGACAGCCTCTACATGACCTTTATCACCATCTCCACCGTCGGCTTCGGCGAGGTGAAGCCCCTGTCCGCCGCGGGACAGCACTTCACGATCGTCTTTCTGGTGCTGAGCATCGGGACCGTAGGTTATTCGGCGACCGTGCTCATCACCTATGTGTTCGAGGGGCAGATCCTCAATGTAATGAGGGAGCGTAGAATGAAACGAACGATTCGCCATTTGAAAAATCACTTCATCATCGTCGGGGGCGGGGACGTGGGTCGGGAGGCGGCCTATGAGTTCCGACGTTCGAAGAAACGATTCGTAGTCGTGGATCGTGATCCCTCCCAGACGGATCTGTCCCGGGATGAGTCGATCCTGTTTATGGAGGGGGACGCGATCAACGACGAGGTCCTGATGGAAGCCGGGATCGAACGGGCTTCCGGGTTGATCGCCGCCCTGCCCGATGACGAGGCCAATGTCTTCGTTGTGCTGACCGCCCGGCAGCTCAACCCCCACCTGCTCATCGTCAGCCAGGCTGCAGAAGAGCGAACCACCGGCAAGCTCATCAAGGCCGGAGCCAATCGGGTGCTCTCGCCGAAGAAGATCGCCGGCCAGCGCATGGCTGCCATGGTACTGAGACCGAATCTGCTGAACTTTCTCGATGTGATCGTTCAAGGGGGCGAGTTGGATATGCGCATCGAGGAAGTGGTGGTGGAGTCCGACTCACCCCTTATCGACAAGACCCTCAAAGAGGCGGGGATCGGCCAGCACACCGGGGCGATCATCGTGGGCATCAACGCCCCGGAGGGACGGGTGCGGATCAACCCCTCCACGACCTCGACTTTATCCTCCGTGAAGCTCGGAGTGGGGGACGTACTGATTGCCCTGGGCAACGAGGATCAGCTGGTAAGACTGCTGGAGTTCGTGCGCAAGGGCAGCTGACCCTCATTCTACTCGCTCCAATCCAGTACGACCTTTCCCGACTTCCCGGCCCGCATCACCTCGAAACCCTTCTCGTACTCGCTGTAGTGAAAACGGTGAGTGATGATCGGGGTGATATCCAAACCGGTCTGGATCATCATCGTCATCTTGTACCAGGTCTCGTACATCTCCCGCCCGTAGATCCCCTTGATGGTCAGCCCGTTGAACACAACCAGATCCCAGTCCACCGCCGTGTGGGGCGGGAGGATCCCCAGCAGCGCGATCTTGCCGCCGTGGCACATGTTCTCCAGCATCTCGTTGAACGCTTCGGCGGAGCCGGACATCTCCAAACCCACGTCGTAGCCCTCCTTCATGCCCAGCTCTTTTTGGGTGTCGGCAATTCTCTGCTCGGGAACCCTGACCAGCCGGGTAGCCCCCATGCGTCCGGCCAGCTCGAGGCGGTAGGGATTGGGATCGCTCACCGTCACGTAGCGGGCTCCCGCATGTTTGGCTATGCCAGTAGCCATCATGCCGATGGGGCCGGCACCGGTTATCAACACGTCCTCCCCCAGAACATCGAAGGACAAAGCGGAATGGGTGGCGTTGCCCAGCGGATCGAAGCAGGACAGCACCTCCATGGAGATAGTAGGATCGGCGTGCCAGACATTGGTTTGGGGGATGCAGAGATACTCGGCGAAGCACCCCGGACGGTCCACCCCCACGCCGCTGGTGCTGGCGCACAGGTGCCTGCGCCCGGCCAGGCAGTTGCGGCAGTGACCGCAGACCAGGTGCCCTTCTCCGCTGACCACATCCCCGGGGTAAAAATCCCTGACCAGATCGCCCACAGATTCGACGGTACCGGCGAACTCGTGACCGATAACCATCGGTACCGGTACATGCTTCCGGGACCACTCGTCCCAATTGTAAATATGAACGTCGGTACCGCAGATCGCGGCTTTGTGGATCTTGATCAGGACATCGGTAACTCCGACCTCCGGCTCGGGGACTTCCTCCAGCCAGAGACCGGGTTTTGCGTATTTCTTGACTAGCGCTTTCACACGTACCGCACCGTCGGATTACAGCGACAGCAGGTTGAAACCCGGGTCTTTCAGCTGCACCGGACTCAGCGATTTTCCCGCCTCCAACAGTTGCCCCAACCGGATCAGTTCCCGCGCCTTGCCCACACTGGCCGCGGCGGCCAATTTCCCGTTCAGGTAGAATCCAGCCACGAAGAACTTGTCGGTGACGCTGCCGCGAAACACAACCTGATCGAACTTGGGGGCATAACCGATATAGCGAAGGGAGCTTCCGTACTGCTTGCTCCAGAAAAAAGGCACCTCCCGGTAGCTCTCCTTGGCCCCGAGCATGCAGCGGGCCGCGTGCATGCCCTGCCGTCCGGCCTCGACCCAGTGTTCGATCCTCCGTGGCTCCCCGCTGCGCCCATCCGGAACCAGGGCTATATCCCCGGCGGCGAAGATGCCTTGGGCGGAGGTTTCCAATCTGCCGTTCACCGCAACCGCGCCCTCTTTGACCAAGCCGCTGTCCTCCAAGAATTCCACGGCCGGCCGGATGCCCACTCCGATGATCACACAATCGGCCTTCAGCCGATCGCCTCCGGACAGAACCACTTCGCTCACCCGCTCCTGCCCCGTGAGCTCTTTCACGGTCTCACCGAGGTGGAAGATCACTCCGTTCTCTTCGTGAGTTTTTTTGACCCGCTGGCCGATCTGCTCACCGAATACTGCGGTCAAGGGTACATCTTCGGGCGCCACGATATGGACCTCGATCTCCCGGGTTCGCAGGGAGCAGGCGACCTCCAGGCCGATGAAGCTGGCACCCACGATCACGACGGTCTTGGCCGTTTCCAGCTCGCCGAGGATCGCCTCGGCATCCTGTCGGGAACGCAGCAGATGGCAGCCCCCCTTGTCCGACCCGGGTACGGGGAGGCTGCGGGGCTTCCCGCCGGTGGCCAGGAGGATCCTGTCGGCGCTCATCGTAGTGCCGTCGGCAAAGGTCACAGCCCTGGCGGCCGGATCCACGGCGGTTACCGGCTTTTCGGTCATCAATTCTATGTTCAGCCGGTCGTAGAACTTTTGGCCCCGCAGGGCAAGCCACTTGGCCGGGGCCTCCCCGGACAGCAGATCCTTGGAGAGCATGGTCCGATCGTAGGGGCCGTAGGCTTCCCCGGTGACCATCACGATCCGGCCGGCAAAGCCCTCCCGCCTCAGGGTTTCCGCCGCGGCGTTTCCGGCTGCTCCCGCACCCACGATCAGCATGGTACGGTCATCTTCGCCCTCCGGCATGGGGATCAACCCTTTGCCGGTCTGACGAATCCAGACCTGCCCCTCTTCGACCCTGGTTTCGTAGGAGGGGATACCGTTCAACCCGGGGGGAGCGACCAATCGGCCATCCCGGAGGTCGAAGCGGGCGTTGTGCCAGGGACAGGTGACCACGTGCCCTGCGACCAGACCGTCGCTCAGCGGGGCGTGGTAGTGGCTGCACTCGTTACCGCAGGCGTAGATCCTGCCTTCCGAGCGGATCAGGAGGACCTTCTTCTCCTCCACCTCGATGACGGAGGGTACGCCCTCCTTCAACTCGCCCTCGGCGATTGCCTTGATCCAATCGTTGTTTTCCATAGTCACTCCTTTCGTTCCGCCCAACCTTCCTCTTCGCCCAGTTTTCGTGTACGCTCTATCTTCGCGCTCTTGAGGTCACCAGGCCCACCAACAAACCGACCCCGGCTCCAACCGCCCCGCAGATCAGGATGTTTTGCCGTATCCGCTTGATTCCGGTCACCGATTTGACCAGATCATCGAGCACGTTTTTCGACGGGCTGACCAATACCTGGATGCTCACGTATCCGCTGTCGGTATGGGCAAAGATCAGGTAGCCCACGGCCAACCCGATGAATCCAACAACAATCAGCAGCAGAATGATTCGCTTCATGGTTGATCTCCTTGAAGGTGGTCTCTGAGATAGGTATACAGCTTGGCATCGAGGATCCGGTTTCCCCGTTCACAATCAGATAGAAAACGCCGGATCTCCTCCGGGCGAAGGGTAAACACCCGTATCCGTTCTGAACCCTCGTGCCGCGGAACAACCGTCGGCTGTTCGGTCACGAGCATGTACACCATATGTACGATCTCCGTTGACAGACCCGCCGTGCTGCTCACCCCCGGTCCGACGTGGACCACCTCCCCCGTGTAGCCGGTCTCTTCGGCAAGTTCACGGCAGGCGGCCTGCTGCGGGGTCTCCCCCGGATCGATCAGGCCCGCGGGGAACTCCAGCACTTCCGCTTCGAAGGGAATCCGGAACTGCTCGATGAGCACCAAGGAGCGGCTGTGCTCGGTCGTTGCTACGATTACCGCCGCCTCTCGCCGTTCCCGGCGTTCGATGTAGGTCCACCTTCCCTCCCTGCCCCTGGTGTCGAGGTAGTGCTTCTCTTTCAAAAGGGTCCAGATCTGCTCGTACAGCACCCGCTCTCCTATGATGCGCATCGCACAGGCACCAGAAACTATCCGACGTGTTCGGTCAGATGCTCGAAGGATCGGTAGACCATTCGATACACCTCCTGGAAGTCATCAGCCGCTCTTTGTGCCTGCTCCAGGGCAAAGAATTCGTAGGGCGCGCCTTCCGGAAGAGCGTAGGGATAGCGGGTGGGGATGTAGAGAACATCGAGCCGGGCGCAGGGCTGATCCAGGGCGGAGTATCCCTGATCGTAGCGCTGGCAGGCCTTGGCCAGCTTGGCTGTAGAATGGCCGGTAACGACCCACTCGCCCTGCAGGATCAACTGGGCTTTGAGCACCTTCTCCGCCGCCTGTTGAAACAGGAAACAGGAGACTTCGAAATCTCCGGCTCTGGCATTTTTCTCGGCGGTCCTGCTGTCCTTGGCTCCCTGCATGTACCAGCGCAGAGCCTCCCTCTCGTTATTGTTCATAAAGAACCCTCCCCTCTTCGAGTATCTGCCCGACGATGGGATGCTCCCGTTGCCGCAGGGCATCGAACTCGCCCTCGGTAAATATGTACGGATCGACGGCCACCTCGGCGGAGGAAACCTGTTGGGTCAGTTTGGCCGCCCGGTACAGCCAGCTCTTGGAGGGCCACTCCTCGAGGGGCTGTTCAGCATCGGGAGCGACAATCACACAGAGGTTGAGGTCGCTGTGCTGGTGAGCGTCCCCCCTGGCGTAGGAGCCGAACAGCAGTATCCTGCGCACAGAAAAGATTTCGCGAATTGAATCTACAATGCTCCGCAGTTCGTCTTCGGTAATCATAGGCGTACACGATCAGTGTAGCTGTTATTGAGGAAGGTGTCAAAAGA
>CAZPPB010000079.1:0-16476 GCA_964588355.1 uncultured Spirochaetaceae bacterium
CCATCACCGACGGCTGGGATACGGCCTACGGCATGTTCACCAGCGGGGAGGCGCCAATGGTGTTGAGCTACACCACCAGTCCCGCCTACCATGTGGAGTACGAGCAGACCGAGCGCTACCGGGCGCTGCTGTTCAGGGAGGGACACTACCTGCAGATCGAAGGGATGGGCATCCTCAAAGGCGCTCCCCACCCCGAACTGGCCCGCAGGTTCATCGATTTTGTCCTGACCGAGGATTTCCAGTCGGAGATCCCCCTGACCAACTGGATGTACCCGGTTGATCCGGATGTGGCAACACCGGATTGCTTCCGCTTCGCACCCAAGCCGGAGCGCTCCCTGCAGCTTCCGGCCGAAGAGATTCGCAAAAACAGAGACCGCTGGATCGATGCGTGGGTAAAACAGGTCAGCCGCTAGAACCGGCGCTGCCCAGGGGGATGCTGCTCCTCCTGCTGCTGGCGCCGGCGGCGTTTCTGCTGCTGTTCTTCTACTTTCCCCTGGGGAGTGTGCTGGTCGGCGGGCTGACCGACCGAAGCGGCCGTTTCAGCTTCGGGATCCTCGCCTCCCTGCTGGGGGACCCGTACTATCTGAGGATCATCGGCTTCACGGTCCTGCAGGCGATCCTGTCAACATTGCTGTCGGTGCTCATGGGCCTGCCCGGCGCCTACCTGCTGGCGCGCTACGACTTCCGGGGTAAACGGCTGTTCGAGGCCCTGACCACCGTGCCCTTCGTGCTGCCCTCGATCATCGTGGTGCTCGGATTCGTGCGTTTCTTCGGGAACAACGGCATCCTCAACCGTTTTCTCATGGCTCTGTTCGGGTTGGAGGAACCGCCCCTGAGGATCCTCTACTCCCTCCGGGCGATCCTCCTGGCCCATGCCTTCTACAACTTCCCGGTGGTGGTCAGGATCGTCTCCTCCCTGTGGCGGCGGATCCACCCGTCCACCGAGGAGGCGGCCCGCAGTCTGGGGGCCCACGGAATGCGGCTGTTCTGGCGGGTGACCCTGCCCCAGATCCTCCCCGCCATCCTCTCCGCCGCCGCCCTGGTGTTCATCTTCTGCCTGCTAAGCTTTGCCGTCGTGCTGGTGCTGGGCGGCGGCCCTCGCTACACCACCCTGGAGGTGGAGGTCTACCGCCTGGCCAAGGTAAGCCTGGACCTGAAAACCGGAAGCGCCCTGGCCCTGATCGGTGCGATCATCTCCCTGGTCTTCCTGTACGCCTACATCAAGCTGCAGCAGAGAAGCAGCTTCGCCGAGCAGCTGGCGGAGGAGGCCGAAAAACCCCGGCTGGCCGGGATGCTCGGCTCGGTTCGGGGCGTGCTCTTCCTGCTGTACCTGCTGCTCATGGCCCTGGTGATACTGGCGCCGATGGTCACCGTTGTGGCCTATTCCTTCCAGCTGCGAAGCGGCTGGGGACAGCGGGCGATCAGCCTGGAGTGGTACCGGCGCATCCTGTCCGGCGGCCCCTACCTGCGGGCTGTCGCGAACAGCCTGTTCTTCGCCGTAATGACGATGCTCCTGTCTGTCCCCCTGGGAACGGTGCTGGCCTACGTGGGAGCCCGCAGCCGCTTCGCCGGCAGCCGGATTCTGGAGGCGGTGATGATGCTGCCCATCGGCATCTCCTCGATCATCCTGGGCTTGGGCTACCTCAAGTGCTACCAGCAGCTGCCCTGGCCGATCGTGGGCAGATGGTACGCCATCGTCTTTGCCCACACCGTTATCGCCTATCCCTTCGTCATCCGCATCGCCTCGGCCACCTTCCGCAAGATGGGCAGCTCCCTGGCCGAGGCGGCCCGCAGCCTGGGGGCCGGTCCCTGGCGGCTGTTCTGGAATCTGGAGCTGCCCCTGGCCCGCTCCGCGCTGATCACCGGCGCCGCCTTCGCCTTCGGCATCTCCGTCGGCGAGATCAACGCCAGCCTGATGCTCTACAACGAACGGCTGATCACGATCCCGGTGATGATCTATCGCCTGATCGGTTCCTACAATTTCATCGGAGCCTGCGCCATGGGATCGGTGTTGATGCTCTTCTGTTTCCTGGCATTTCTGATCATAGACCGAGCCGGCGGGGAGGTGGGATAATGGCCTTGAGAATCAGCAGCGTCGAGAAGATCTACCCCGATTTCCGTCTGGAGCTGGACTTCCGGGTGCGCCAGGGGGAACTGCTCATCCTGCTCGGTCCCTCCGGTTGCGGCAAGACCACCACCTTGAGGCTGATCGCCGGCTTCATCGACCCGGATTCCGGCTCCCTCGATATGGACGGCCGACGTATCGACACCCTCCCGGCCCACAGGCGGAGGATCGGCATCGTGTTTCAGGAGTACGCCCTTTTCCCCCACCTGAACGTGTGGGACAACATCGGCTTCGGCCTGCGCATGCATAACTGGAGCCCGGTAGAAGCCCGGCAGCGGATCGAAGAGCTGCTTGCCCTGGTTTCCCTGGAGGAATACGCGAAGAGGAAAGTGACCCGGCTGTCAGGGGGGGAGCAGCAGCGGGTGGCCCTGGCCAGAGCCCTGGCTCCGCAGCCCCGGCTGCTTCTGCTCGACGAACCTCTGAGCGCGCTGGATGCCAAACTGCGCAAGTCTCTGCGGGTCGAGATTCAGCGGATCCAGCGGGAGCTGGGGGTCACAACGCTGTACGTAACCCATGACCAGGAGGAAGCTCTGGTGCTGGGCGATCGCATCGCAGTGATGCGGGAGGGCCGCATCGAGCAGATCGACACGCCCGAGGGGATCTACAACCGCCCGGCAAATCTGTTCGTCGGCACCTTCCTGGGCCAGGCAAATCTCCTCCCGGGGCGGCTGGCACGGCGGCTCAGCGGCCCGGATGGGGAGGTGGCGGTCGTGGAGACGGGGGTCGGCACGCTGTCGGCGGCGCAGAAGGCTCCGTCGGAGCTGAAGATCGGCCAGGATGCGGTTGTTTTCTTCAGGCCAGAGCACTGCTCTCTGGACCGAAGCCGGTCCAACCGCATCAGCGGGCGGGTGGTACGCAGGGATTATCTGGGCAGCCACCAGCTGGTAGAGGTGGAGGCCGGAAGCGAGCGCTTCACCCTGGATCTGGGTCAGCAGCAATCCTCGGACGTCGGCGATACCGTGGAGTTTTCGGTTGATCCCAGCAGGATCTGTCTGTTCCCGGGGTCTAAACCCTGACCCTGCCCGCAGTCAGGGAACTCCATACCATGCCCGGGAGTCCCATTCCGGGCTTGTAGGATTTTCCACAGAGGTACAGCCGTTCCGCCTGCAGGCCGCGCAGATCCTCCGGCCTCATCTCCAGGGGATTGCGGTTCAGCACCACCATGTCGGCGATCTTTCCCTGCTCCAGGGTGCCCCGCTGCCGCTCGTCGAAGCTCGTCCAGGCCACCTCTGAGGTGAACATGCGCAGGGCTTCGGGGATGGTGAGGGATTGGGCCGGATCGTAGGGGTGATTGCAGGCGCCGTAGAGGCCCTCGATCGGATCCGGGGGGGTGACCGGTGCGTCGGATCCTCCGCTTACGTGGATCCCCATATCGACCATGGTGCGCAGGGGTGAGCTTCCTCGTACCCGCTTCCCGAGGATCTTCTCCAGATACTCCGGCGGCTCCAGCGGGCTGGTCAGAAACCCCGGCTGGAGGGTGATGCCGATCTCCGATTTTGCGCAGGTTTCGAGGTTTTTCGCGGAGGGCAGGCAGGCGTGGATGATCGTATGCCGGTGCTCCTCCCGCGGATGATCCTGCAGCGCCGCCTCCAGGGCCTTGAGGGCCTGATCGATGGCCGCGTCCCCGATCGTGTGAAACTCGATCTGGAGTCCCGCCCGGTTGGCCCGTTTGGCGAACTCGATCACCTCCTCATCCGTATAGAAGAGGATCCCCCTGTTCCCGGGATCGTGGGAGTAGGGCCGCTTGAGGGCGGCGTCGCAGCGGCCGAAGCAGCCGTCAAGGGCCGTGGCGAAGCAGCCCCCGATCCGCGGGAGCTTTCGCCGCAGCACCTTGTCCACATCCATGGTCTGGAAGAACAGGCGGGTGTTGAAGCGGTTTTTCCGGGCCTGGGCCCGGGCGACGAACTTCACCATGGTGAGGTCCAGGTCCTTGGGAAAGCCGATCCCCTCCACCGGATGGATCATTCCGATCCCCTTCTGCGCCAACAGGTCGTAGCCGTTGATGATGCTCTTGACCAGCCGGAGGGGCGGTACCGTGTTGGTGATGAAGTCCGTGGCCGCGAAGTAGGCTTCGTGCAAAACCCGGCCGTCAGCGCCATCGAAGCCGCGGGCCTGTTTGGTCGTCTCCGGAAACATCTCCAGCAATCTGCTGTTGAACACGGCGGAATGCCCGTCGTAGCAGATCAGGTACACCGGGCGGCTGTTCTCGAACCTGTCCAGCTCCTCCCTGGTAATCAGCCGCTTTTCCTTGAGGCTGTGGGGGGATAGTCCGAAGCCGGCCAGGATCTTCGAGCTGCCGTCTTTGCGCGAAAACTCCCTTATCATTTCACCCAGCTCCTCGAAATCCCCCGCCTCCCGGGGGTCGAAGAAGACGGTGGCCACCAGGGCCCAGTTGGAGAAGTGCAGGTGAGCGTCTCCGAAGGCAGGCAGCAGGGCTCCCCCTCCCAGCTCGATCTGCTCTCCCGGCCTAGAGAACTCCCGGGGCAGTTCATTCCCGACGTGGAGGATGCGGCCGCCTTTTTCGACGAGGTATTCGAACACCCGGTTTTGCCGGTCACAGGTCACGATGCTGCCGTGGTAGATCTTCATGATCTATCGAGCATAGGCCTGGCGTACCGGCGGGTCAAGTCGGTGTCGGTTGTAAAGGCTCTTGGCACGCGGGCAAAAATCGAGTATAAAACCTGAGAGGTCCAGTCATGTATTTCAAGCTCATCGCCTGCGACGTCCTGACCCGGGAAGTCAGCTACTGCATCGCCCGCAGCCCCAACACCGTGGATGTGGAGTTCACCGAAAAGGGGCAGCACGAGGACAGCGATCGGCTGCGCCTGCTGCTGCAGGAGAAGATCGATCGTAGCGCCGAAAGCACCAGACCCTACGACGCCGTCCTGCTGGCCTACGGGCTGTGCGGCAACGCCACGGTCCAGCTGGAAGCCCGCGGCACCCCGCTCGTGCTTCCCAGGGCCCATGACTGCTGCACGATCTATCTGGGCTCCCGGCGGCGTTTCAAGGAGCTGTTCTCCGACAACCCGAGCCGGCCCTTCAGCTCGGCCGGCTATATGGAAAGGGGGGAGGCCTACCTCCACGACGGAGATACCGGCCGGCTGCTCGGTCTGGACAGGAGTTACGAGGATTTCGTGAACCAGTACGGCGAGGAGAACGCCGGGTACATCATGGAGACGCTGGCCCTGTCCAGGGATGCCCATACGGACGACAAGGTCATCTACATCGATGTCCCTGAAACCTCCCTGGAGGAATACGCCTCCCTCTGCCGCGAAAACGCCGAGAAGGAGGGCCGCGAGTTCATCCGCGTCGAAGGAGACATCCGGCTGATCTGCAAACTGGTGGAGGGTTCCTGGGACGAGGAGGAATTCCTGATCGTAGGGCCGGGCCAGAAGACCCGGGCCGTCTATGATTGGGAGGAGATCATCCGCGCCGGCGAGTAGACCTCGCCGCCGGCGCCGGAGGCCCAACTGCATCCGTGGTCCCTCTGCGCCCCGGGTCCGCCTAACTCGCTCCGGCTGCCTTCAGGACACAGTGCAGCAGCACATTGCCGCCGGCCTCACAATCTTCCCAGGTAGTTTTTTCCACCTCCACGTGGCTGCGGCCGCCTATCGACGGGACGAAGATCATCGCCGTGGGACATATCTGGTTCATGTAGCTGGCGTCGTGTCCGGCTCCGCTGACCATGTGCAGGTACGAGTAGCCCAACTCCTCGGCGCTGTCCATGACCATCTGGACCAGCTTCTGGTCGAAAGGTGCATGCTCTACCCGCCAGGTCTCTTCGATGCGGATAGGACAGCCCCGCCTTGCCGCGATATCCTGGAAGTCCTTCTTTACCAGCTCCCAGGCCTTCAAGGCGTGCTCGTCGTCCCATGAGCGGATATCCACCGTGAAGTGCACCTTGTCGGGGATGATGTTGCGGGAGTTCGGATAGTTTTGGATCTCTCCCACGGTGGCCACCATGTTGCCCCCCATGCGGTCGGGCAGTTCGTTGACCTTGAGGATCATCTCCGCGGCGGCGCAGAGAGCGTCGTGGCGGCCCTCCATCGGGGTGGGTCCAACCTGATTGGCCTCACCCTCCAGATAGATATCGTACCAGTGCAGGCAGAGGATACCCTTGGGCGCGCCGATCGTCTTCTTCTCACTTTCCAGGATCGGTCCCTGCTCGATGTGATACTCGAAGTAGGCGTGGACGGGCCATTTTTCGGCGGGCAGTGAGCCTTTATAGCCGATGCGCTCCAGCTCCTCCCCCTGCTTCTTGCCGTTGATATCGGTCCGGGCATAAGCCCAGTCCCGCTCCAGAGCCTCTGCCCATACTCCCGAGGAAACCATGGCCGGGGCGAAACGGGAACCCTCTTCGTTGGTCCAGTCCACGATGACCACCGGATGTTCGGTTTCGATCTTGTTCTCATGGAGGGTCCGCATCACTTCCAGGGCGCCCATCACACCCAGGATGCCGTCGAAGCGCCCGCCCTTGGGCTGGCTGTCTATGTGCGACCCGGTTACAACTGGAGGCAGATCGTTGTTCTTCCCCGGGCGCCGGCCGAAGATGTTCCCCATCTCGTCGATGGTGATCTCCAGATCGAGCTCTTTCAGCCATTTCACGAACAGATCTCGAGCTCGCCTGTCCTCGTCGGACAGGGCCAGCCGAGTCACCCCCCCGCCGGGAGTGCCGCCGATCTTGGCCATCTCCTCCAGGGTCGACTGCAGCCGTTTGCCGTTTATCCTCAGCTTATCACTACCCATCAGAACCTCCAAATCAAAATCAAAATAGTATTTGAAAATATTGTACCGGGTGGGCGCTGAAAGTCAAGCAAAGGCAGCGGCCTTCGAACCGCCCGCTCCCTTTTTTCTTCATCCCTCGGCGACCCAAAATTCCTACGTGAACGTCGCGGACTTCCGCAATCGGCGCCGAACCGTTTTTTTCTTGACTGTGATTGTCAGCATTCAGTAATTTTTCAATAAGGAGACTCAAAATGGCAAAGATTACAGTAGGCGGGAAGCCGGCAAACACCTCGGGGAACCTACCGGCAGTTGGCAGCAAGGCCCCGGATTTTATGCTCACAAAGAATGATTTAAGCGACGTGTCGTTGAAGGATTTTCAGGGAAAGAGGAAGATCCTAAACATCGTGACCAGCCTGGACACCGGAACCTGCGCCGCATCGGCGAAGAAATTCGAAGCCGCGGCAGCGGGGCTGAGCAACACGGTGGTTCTCACGGTCAGCTGCGATCTGCCTTTCGCCCAATCCCGTTTCTGTCAGAGCGAAAACCTCTCCAAGGTGATCACCCTGTCTCAGCTGCGCAACCGCAGCTTCGGCCGGGACTACGGGGTCGAGTTCGTGGATGGCCCGCTGGCCGGTCTACTGGCCAGATCCATCGTGGTCCTGGACGAGAACGACAAGGTGCTCTATACGCAGCAGGTACCGGAAAATGGCGACGAACCGGATTACGATCCGGCTCTGAAGGCGGTGCGGGGATAGATCTCTGCTGCTTTCCCTTACCCCGCCTTGAAGTAGTCCGGCTCATTGCCCGGCTTCCACTTGATGCTGCAGCCCATGCTCGGCTTCTGCTGCGGGCTGACCGCGCCGCCGGCCAACGCCGCGTCCAACGCCGCCCGCAGGTCTTCACCGGTTGGGGCTTTGTCGTTGCCCGGCCGGCTGGAATCCATCTGGCCCCGGTAGACCAGCCGGCGCTCGGCGTCGAAGAGGAAAAAATCCGGGGTGCAGGCCGCCCGGTAGGCCCGAGCGACATCCTGGGTCTGGTCGTATAGGTAGGGGAAGGTATAGCTGAAGGTCTCGGCATCCCGGGCCATCTGCTCGGGGCTGTCATCGGGATAGGCCTCCACGTCGTTGGAGCTGATTGCCACCACGATCACGCCTTTGGCCTGATACTCCTTTTTCGTTATCTCGATTTATCCGCTCGCCCGCCTTCGAGCAGCCGAAGCATCTCTTCGCTGTCCGTCACCGGAAGCTGGCAGGCGTAGTCCCGGCACACATAAGCCGTGGCCCTGCCGTCGACGCTCGTCTGATAGAGGGTGAAGGGGGCCAGTTCCGCGATCTCCGGCTGCTGCACTCCGGCCGGCCGAAACAGCACCACCTTGTTCGGCACGAATGCCCGGCGCAGGGCCTGAGCCATATCGCGGGTGTCGGAGGCGGAAGGATCCCCGGCCAGGACAACCTCGAAGGATGGGCCGATCTGGAAATCCAGGGCGCTCAGCAGAAAGGTGAAGGCCAGCGGGCTGCTGTCCACGAAGCTCGACGTGCTGCGGATCAGGGCCTGGGCTCTTTCTTCGTATTGCGGGTTTTGCAGGCTGCGGCCCAACTTGATCAGATCGAGCAGGGCCACGGATCCGGCCGAGGGCGCAGCTCCGTCGGTGTCGTTGCGCTGGCGCACCAGCAGCTGCTCGCCTCCGTCGGCGGTGAGGAAGAATCCCCCGCCACCATCGTCGTCCCAGAAATCCTCGATGAACCTCTCCATCAGCTCTGCGGCCCGGCGCAGGCAGGTGCTGTCGAAGGTGGCCTCGTACAGCTCGATCATCCCCCAGATCAGGTAGGCGTAGTCCTCCGCATAAGCGGGGATGCCCGCCTGCTCCCCGCGGAAGCGGTGCAGGAGTCGTCCCTCCGGGGTGCGGAGCCGGTCCCAGATGAATCCCGCGGCTCGTTCGGCCGCCTCGAGGTACGTGGGTTTCCGGAAAACCGCACCCGCCCGGGCCAGGGCGGCGATCATCAGACCGTTCCAGCTGGTGAGGATCTTGTCGTCCTTGAGGGGCCGAACCCTCTCGGAGCGCTGCCGCAGCAGCTTGGACCGCAACCCGTCGGACAGGCTCAACTCTCCAGGCCCATCGGGGCGCATGAACAGGATGTTCTTTCCGCTCTGTTCGCCGGTCGCCTCTTCCCGGTAGTTTCCTTCCGCCTTCAGGCCGTACAGGTTTTCCAGCTCGGAGAGCTCCTCGGCACTGACAAGCGAGGCCAGCTCCTGGTGGCTCCAGGTGTAGAACCTGCCCTCCTGCCCCTCGCTGTCCGCATCTTCCGCCGAGGCGAATCCTCCCTCAGGGCAGCGCATGTCCCGCAGCACGTAGGTCAGGATTTCTCTTGCCACATCGGCGTAGAACTCCTTTCCCGTGGCCTGGTAGGTTTCGGTGTAGGCCAGGCTCAGCATGGCCTGGTCGTAGAGCATCTTCTCGAAATGGGGCACCCTCCAGCGGGCATCGGTGGAGTAGCGGTGAAAACCATAGCCGACATGATCGAAGAGCCCGCCGCGGCGCATCCCGGTCAGGGTCTTTTCCACCATTTGGAGGGCCTTCTGTTCTCCGCTGCGCAGCCAGTAGCGCAGGAGGAATAAGAAATTATGGGGGCTGGGGAACTTGGGGGCGGAACCGAACCCTCCGTTTTCTTCGTCGAACTGCTGCGAAAGTTCCTGATAGGCTCGGCGAAGAACGGACCCATCCAATTGGGGACCATCGGTCCGGGATCCGGATGCGCTCTGCAGGGCCTGCAGGATCGATTCGCCGGAGCTGTTGACCTCCTCCCGACGGTTGTTCCAGACTTCCGCGATCTTGGGGATCAGCTCCAGCATGCCTGGGCGGCCGTAGCGGCTGTCCTTGGGGATGTAGGTCGTGGCGAAGAATGGCCGCTGGTCCGGTCCCATGATGATGGTGAGCGGCCAGCCCCCGCGGCCGGTGAGCAGCTGCGCCACCGTCATGTACAGCCCGTCGATATCCGGACGCTCCTCCCGATCCACTTTTATATTGACGAAGCTCCGGTTCATCAGGTCGGCTACCTGCGGGTCCTCGAAGGACTCGTGCTCCATCACGTGGCACCAGTGGCAGGTGGCGTATCCGATGGACAGGAAGATAGGTTTGTCCTGCTCCCTGGCAATTCGGAAGGCCTCCTCCCCCCACGGATACCAGTCCACCGGGTTGCCGGCATGCTGCAGCAGATAGGGGCTTTGCTCATACTGAAGACTGTTCAAGTTCGGGTCCTTCTCCTTGGAACCGCCCGCGGCCTAGGCAACAGCCGCGGTGAACGGGAAGATGAACAACAGTGCGGGGCTGAAGCGGGCGGTCATGCTTCTACAAAGAAAATAATTATGAGCGGAAAAGTCAAATACTGTCTTTGCGGGCGCCTGCGGGGCCGCAGACCGGGCATTCCGGGTCCTTGTCGAAGCCGACCTCCTGGACCTGCATGGCCTCCCCGTCGAAGAACAGCAGCCGACCCTCCAGCAGCTCCCCCGTACCGGTCAGATACTTAAGCGCTTCCAGGGCCTCGAGGCAGCCGACTGTGCCGGCGGTTGCGCCGATGATGGGAGAGGTTTCCGGCGGCGGTGCTTCGGCCACCAGGCAGGCCAGGCAGGCGGTCCCCGGCGGATGGATGAAGGTGATCTGACCGCAAAAGCCGTTCACCCCGGCGTGAATCAGGGGAAGGCCGCGTTTCACGGCGTGATCATTAAGGATGTATCGGGTCTGGAAGTTGTCCAGACAGTCGATGACCAGCCCGGCTTCCCCTATCAGGGATTCGACATTGTCTCTGGTGATCGTTTCGGCCAGGGGGATGACCTTCACCCCGGGATTGATCGCCTGCAGCGTTTTGACCGCGGACAAGGCCTTGTTCTCCCCGATTCGGTCCTCCCCGTGCAGGATCTGGCGGTTGAGGTTGGAAAGTTCCACCTCTCCAGGATCGCAGATCCGCAAGGACCCCACCCCGGCGGCGGCCAGGTAGAGGGCGACCGGGCTGCCCAATCCCCCGGCGCCGGCGATGAACACGGAGCTTTTTTTGAGCTTCCCTTGAGCATCCTCGCCCCAGGAGGGCAGGAGCATCTGCCGGTGATAGCGCTGCTTTTCTTCGGGGGTGAGGGCAGCCGGCATCACGACTCGATGAGTTTGGCGTAAGCCCCGGAGTCCAACATGGCATCGACCTCTGCGGGATTGTCTATATGAAGGGTGAAGATCCAGCCCGCTCCCAGGGGGTCCTCGTTGATGAGCTCCGGTTCGTCCCGCAGCTGGGTATTGATCGAATGGATCTCACCGCTGAGCGGGCAGGACAGATCGTTCGTTGATTTCACCGATTCGATGGTACAGACGATATCCCCCTTTTGAACCTTTTTGCCCTTTTCCGGAAGCTCGACATACACGATCTCCTCCAGATCCTTCTGCGCGTGGTCGGTGATGCCGAATCTGGCATTGGAGCCTTCCACGTGCACCCAGAGATGCTCCTCTGTGTACTTCAGTTCCTCCTGGTTCATAATCGCACTCCTTCTCGCTGGTGTCCTACAGGGAAGCGTAAAACAAAACGATCGAGTTGGCAAGAAAATCATGTGCCCCCCTTCGGTTTTGCCTTTCGCCTGTACAGATAGTATTCTATAATAGTAAATTATTAGCCGAGCATTTCAGCGACGTTTCTAAGAAACCACACAAGCGGGGAGGAGGGAAGTCTATGACCAAGCAGGAGATACTCAACACCCTCGAGATGATTCTCAACGAGGCCCACACGGCGGTGCTGGCCACGACGGATCAGGAGGGCAAACCCCATATCCGCTGGATGACCCCCGCCCTTCTGCGCGGCCGGAGCGCAGCCGTCTATGCGATCACCTCCCCCCGCTTCGGGAAGGTCGTTCAGTTGGAGGCGCATCCGGAGGTGGAGTGGATGTTCCAGACTCCGATTCTGGATACCATCGTCACTATACGCGGCCGGATCAACATCGTGGACAATCCCTCGATCCTCTCGGAGGCCCTGGAGACATTGGGACCCTTCATGCGTTCTTTCTGGAAGCTCAAGGGGGATGAGAGGGATCTGGTGGTTTTGGAGACGATCATAGACGAGGCGATCTACTACAAGCCCATGAAGGGGGTCAAGGAGGTCGTAGGCGATTGGAGGAGGGGAAGCTGACATGGGAAAGAGCAAGTCGAAGGCGGGCGGCACCCCACCCAAGGCCGGACGGCCATCCGGCGGAGGCTCAGACGGGACTGCCGCGAAAAAAGCGTCGCCGAAGACACCCGGCGGGAACGAAAAGACCTTCCGCGTCGGGCTGCTGCGGCAGATGCTGCTGATCCGCCGGGTGGAGGAGAAGTCCGCCCAGATGTACGGCCTGCGCAAGATCGGCGGGTTCTGCCACCTCTACATCGGCCAGGAAGCGGTGGCCGTAGGAGCGGTGGCGGCGCTGGATCTGAAGAAAGATTACGTACTCACCGCCTACCGGGATCACGGCCACGCGCTGGCCTGCGGCATCGAGCCCAACGCCGTGATGGCCGAGCTGTACGGAAAGGTCACCGGCTGCTCCAGAGGCAAGGGCGGTTCCATGCACATGTTCGATGCGGAAAAGCACATGCTGGGGGGGAACGGCATCGTCGGAGCGCACATCCCGGTGGCGACCGGCGTGGCCCTGAAGATCAGGTACAGGAAGGAGGACGGGGTGGTGCTGTGCTTCTTCGGTGACGGTGCGATCCACCAGGGATCTTTTCACGAGAGCCTCAACCTGGCCAAGATCTGGAATCTGCCGATCGTCTACATCTGCGAGAACAACCAGTACGGCATGGGAACGGACTTCCGCCGGGTTTCATCGGTCAGCGATTTCTCGAAGATGGGTGTGTCCTACGATATTCCCGGATCCCAGATGGACGGTATGGATGTGTTGGAGGTCCACGGGGCGGTCAAACAAGCCGTGGAGCGAGCCAGGAAGGATCATCAGCCGAGTTTCATCGAGGCGGTCACCTACCGCTACAAGGGCCACTCGATGAGCGATCCGGCCACCTACCGGACCAAAGAGGAGCTGCAGGAGTACAAGAATCAGGATCCGATCCTGATACTGAAGGCGAAGCTGCTCGAGTCCAAGCAGATCAGCACTGAGGAGTTCGACAAGATCGACGCCGAATGCAAGCAGATCAGCAAAGATGCCGTCCAATTTGCGGAAGACAGCCCGCAGCCGGCGATAGAGACGCTGTACGAAGACGTGTCGGTGTAGGGGAGGAACAGCATATGCCAGTGATTGCCTTTCGCCAGGCCCTGAAAGATGCCATGGACGAGGAGATGGCCCGGGATGAGAATGTAATCCTCATGGGTGAAGAGGTGGCTCAGTACAACGGCGCCTACAAGGTCAGCCAGGGTCTGCTGGACAAGTACGGGCCCGAGCGGGTCATCGACACTCCGATCACCGAAGAGGGTTTCACCGGCGCGGGTATCGGCGCCGCCCTGGTGGGCCTGCGGCCGATAGTCGAGTGGATGACCCTGAACTTCTCCGCTCAGGCTTTCGACCAGGTCCTGAACAACGCCGCGAAGATGCGGCACATGTCCGGCGGCCAGCTGAAGGTGCCGATCGTGTTCCGCGGCCCGAACGGCCCGGCGGAATACCTCTCCAGCCAGCACTCCCAGTCCTTCCAGGCGTTCTACGCCCATATTCCCGGGATCAAGGTGGTCGCTCCCTCCACGCCCTACGACGCCAAGGGTATGTTGAAATCGGCGATCCGGGACGATAATCCGGTGGTCTTTCTGGAAACGGAGCTGATGTACGCCTCTAAAGGGGAGGTCCCGGAGCAGGAGTATCTGGTTGCCCTTGGGAAGGCGCATGTCAAGCGCGCCGGCGAGGAGGTGACCCTGATCAGCTTCTCCAATCCGATGCACATGGTCCTGGAGGCGGCGCAGGCTCTGGAGAAGGAGGGCTACAGCGCCGAGGTGCTCGACCTGCGCTCCCTGCGGCCGCTGGATGAGCAGGCAGTCTTCGAGTCGGTACGCAAAACCAACCGCTGCGTCATAATCGACAACGACTGGCCCATGGCCGGCTTCGCTTCGTATCTGGGATGGCTGGTATCGAAGAACTGTTTCGACAGCCTGGACGCCCCGGTGGAGCTGGTGACCATGGAGGACGTGCCCATGCCCTACAACCACGCGATGGAACTGGCAGTGCAGCCCTCGGTGGAGAAGATCATGAACGCGGCCAAGCGGGCGATGTATGTACTATGAAGAGGCCCGACATGGCAAGACCGCAGCAGCTTAGGTTGGGATATGAGGAAATCAGATAGAGGAGAGCAAGCAGATGGCTGAGCAGGTATTGATGCTGGCCCTCTCTCCAACCATGGAGGAGGGAACGATCGTCAGCTGGCACAAAAAGGTGGGCGACTCGGTAGCCCAGAGCGATATCATCTGTGAGGTGGAAACCGACAAAGCCACGATGGAGTACGAGTCGGTCAATGAGGGTACCCTGCTCAAGATCCTGGTCCCCGACGGCGGAAAGGCCAAAGTCGGGGATCCCATCGCCGTAATGGGTGAATCCGGAGAGGACATAAGCGGCCTGGTGGAAGCGGCCGAAAAGAAGGCGGCCGCCGCCCGGGCTCGAGAGCCCGAATCGGAGCCGGCGCCCAAGCCGGCAGCTGAGGCAAAACCATCGGCAGGCGCCGAGCCGGCCGGGGCGCCGGCGCCCGTCTCAAAGCCTCAGCCGACAGTCCCGCCGACCCCAACAGCCGGGCTCAAGGCTTCTCCCCTGGCCCGAAAGATGGCCAGCGAACAGGGTATCGATCTGCGAACAGTCCGCGGAAGCGGTCCCGGTGGGCGGATCGTCAAGCGGGATATGGAGAAGGCCCTTCGCCGGGCAGCCTCCTACGGGCCAGCCGCGGCCGTGGGGGTGGCAGGACCGGCCCTTGCCGGTGCGGCGGGCGCGGCCTACACGCCGGCTGCTGCCGGCCCCACCGCGAGCGGCAAGGACGAACCGGTTCCCGTATCGGGAAAGCGCAAGATCATTGCCAAGCGTCTGTCGGAGTCCAAGTATTCGGCTCCTCACTACTACCTGCGCATCGACGTGGATGCCGGGGCTATGATGGCCGCCCGGGCCCGTCTCAACACCCGCCTGCCCAAAGAGGCGGGGGGAAAGGTGTCCCCCAACGCCTTTCTGATCAAGTTCGTCGCGCAGACCCTGAAGAACTATCCGTCGGTTAACGCCAGCTGGCAGGGGGACACGATCCTGCATTTCGGGAAGATCGACATCGCTCTGGCCGTAGCTCAGGAAGACGGGCTGATCACACCGGTAGTCCGGGACTGCGGGTCCAAAGGGATCGTACAGATCGACAGGGAGCTGAAGGTCCTGATCGACAAGGCCCTCAGCAACAAGCTGGCTCCGGAGGAGTACAACGGCGCCACGTTCACGATCAGCAGCCTGGGAACCTCCGGGATTCTGGAGTTTACCGCCATCATCAATCCCCCGGGTTCGGCGATTCTGGCCGTAGGACGTATCCACAAGGCTCCGTTCGTGGAGGATGACGGATCGATCGGCGTTCGCTCTCAGATGATGCTGACCCTCTCCTGCGATCATCGGGTGATCGACGGGGCGGTCGGGGCGGCATTCCTGTCCGATTTGCGAGCCATGATCGAGTACCCGATCGATCATCTGTACTGATAAGGAGAAGACAAGTATGGCCAATTACGACTACGACCTGCTGGTATTGGGAGCCGGCCCCGGAGGATACGTGGCCGCCATCCGGGCGACCCAGCTTGGATTGAAAGCGGGGGTTATCGAGAAAGACAAGCCCGGCGGGGTCTGCCTGAATATCGGCTGCATCCCCTCCAAGGCGCTGATCCATCAGGCCGAGCTGATGCGCTGCGGCAAAGAGCTGGAGGAGATCGGTGTGAAGGTGGATGCCTCCGGTCTGGACTACGGCAAGGTCTTCGCCTACTCCCGCAAGGCGGCGGATACCCTTTCCCGGGGCGTGGGCTACCTCTTGAAAAAGAACAAGATCGACCTGATCGAGGGAGAAGGGGTGATCGCCTCGGCCCACGAGATCGAGGTCAAGGGGCACGGCAAGGTAACGGGTGAGAACCTGCTGATCGCCACCGGCTCCCGGCCGCGGTCGATTCCCGGATTCGATATTGATGAAAAAGTCGTGCTTTCCTCTACCGGGGCGCTGATGCTGGAGAAGCTGCCCAAGCGGATCTGCGTCCTGGGCGGCGGGGCGATCGGCGTGGAGTTCGCCCACATAATGAACGCCTTCGGGGTGGAGGTGCACCTGGTGGAGATGCTGGACCACCTGCTGCCCCTGGAGGATGAGGAGGCGGTGCAGGTCCTGGTGCGTTCATTCAAGAAGCGGGGCGTCAAGATCTACACCTCCACCAAGGCAACCGGGTACAAGAACAGCGGCAAAGCCGTGAAGGTGAGCCTGGAGGGCAAGGAGGGAAAGCAGGAGCTCGGGGTGGATCAGATCCTCCTTGTGGTGGGTAGGGTTTCCAACACCGACGGCATCGGTCTGGAGAAGGTGGGAATCAAGCTGGAGAGAGGCTTCATCCCGGTCGGTAACTATTACCAGACCTCGGCGGCGGGCATCTACGCCATCGGGGATGTGGTGAACTCGCCGATGCTGGCCCACGTAGCCTCCA
>CAZPPB010000080.1:0-16448 GCA_964588355.1 uncultured Spirochaetaceae bacterium
AACGGGTATAATCAGGCGTGAGTGCTGCCGGCCGCGAAGCGGCTTACTTGAACAAAACAAATGCAGCCGACCTCAAAGTGTAGAAGATGGGTCAAAGCAAAAGTCAGAAGTACAATAACAAGATATAAAGAGTAAAAAAAGCTTGACAATAATTTATTTACCTAGTATTAAGTAAGTAAATAGGAGATTTTTGTGAGCGACAGAATGACCATCCGACGGGTGTATTGGGTTCTGTGGTTTACCGTTACCATACTGACGGGGATCCTGTCAGGTTTTCTGGTATCCCATAGCGTCATGTTGGGACGTTTCTTTTCATGGCTGATCGAATCCGGCAACAACCAGGTTTTCGTGGATACCTTCTCCGTCTTCCGAGAGGCGACCCGCGCAAACGTTCACTACAATCTCTTCCTCTGGGCTTCCCTGGCCGTTGGCGTCGTCTGGACCGTGGTCTGCTTCATCCTCCGGAAAACACGGATTGTCGCCGTCATAGCCGGGCTGTCTTCGTTCTGGGTGGGCAGTGTATTCTTTGCATCTGATTTCGCCGCTGCCGAAGAAGCGGTCTCTACGGGCACGGCCACGGAAACTGTGAGGCAGTTCTTCATCTCCTGGAATATCCCGATGCACACATCCTTTGCCGCCTTCTATACGATATGCCTGTTTCTCCTTTTACTTGCAGGGTTCAGGGAGAGAAGGAAGGAATGCCTGCAATCTCCGGCCTGAGAACCAGAGTATGGGGCCGGCGGGTGAGCGATACTGACGTCGTGCTTTGAAGGGAGCTTGGCTTGAGGAAAAAACGGGATGCGGAGGGAACGAAATCGAGAGTCCTCAAAAGCGCCGAGAAACTGTTCGCAAGCAGAGGTTTCAGCGGTACAAGCCTGGCGGAAATATCCCGTGCCAGCGGTATCTCCCAAGGATTGATTCTCTATCACTTCAAATCGAAACAACAGTTGTACAGACAGGTGATCGAAAAGATCTCCGGGCGCTATGTGGAGGTATTTGAGGGTCTGCGGGACAAGAGCCTGCCCCCGGAGGAGATGATGAGGGAATCGCTGCGGGCGGTTTTCGATTTCTGGAGAAGGGACAAGACCTACAACCGAATCAGCCTCTGGGCCTATCTTGAGCGCAGGGAAGACACGGTGGTTAGTGAAGCCGGCTTGACGGCTGGCCTTGCCGCTTATCTAGCATCCCTACAGGAAGGTGGGCGTTTCCCCAGGCAAATCCACCCGGTTGTGTTTCTGAGCATGATCATTGGCCCTATACACTTCTGGTTCCGATACAAAAGCCGTTATGCCGCAACCCTGGAGCTGAAAGAGACAGATCAGGAACTCGATCAGATGTTCTTGAAGCAATTCAGCCGGATACTGGTGAATTTTTTTGAAAACCCCGAGTTATGGGATCGATTGGTTGATCCAGAAGCTTGATTCAGAACGTACGATTCGGTGAATGTTCAGAACGTTGATTTGTGATATCATTACCTCACAGACCGGCAACTCAACCCGGGAAGGGAGAAAAGATGGCGGAATTCAGTTTTGACGGAAAAACCCTGAGAAATAGCTCAGGGCAAAAGGTAGGGGAAATCGACAGGACCTCCATCAGGGCATGGAACAGTGCTCTGTTCGGGGAAATCGACCGCAAGAACATCAGGGATTCCCGCGGGAAAAAAGTCGCCGAGTTCGACGGCAAGACTCTAAAGGATGATCTGGGAAACAAGTTGGCTAGCGTCGAGGAAATTCAGAAGGTGATAGGCGGCGAGGGCGGAATCGCTCTGGCTGCGATGTGGTATTTTTTCGTCAAGAAATAGCAGTACGTTTTCCGTTTGAACAACTGCCCCCGACTGCACTTCATTGATCCGGAACAGAGAATCGAAATGTAGAGGAGCACAAGCTTGACCGGAAAACCTGAAACCATTGATTCATATCTCGACGGTTTGAGCGATGTCAAGCGGGCCGCGCTTGGGCACCTGAGAAGATCGATCAAGGCACTGTTGCCGGAGGCCGAAGAGTGCATGAGCTGTAAGCTACCCGCTTTCCGCTTCAAGGGAGAAATCCCGGTCGGCCAGGAGTTCAGCCGGTTCACCGGCCGGGTAGGGAAGCGTCTAACAAAGCTGTCGTGAAGAAAGCCAAACACCAGGTATTTCACTATCCCTCATCCAGAATCGCAACCATCGACCTCGGCCAGGTTGCGTTGCGCAAGCACCATATCGCAGGACTCCTCGAAGTTGATGTAACAACCGCACTATCTGGACTGCTAAAGCAGGGAAGCGCCAAGCCGGGGGTGTCCTTTTTTGCCTGGATCGTTAAAACCATCGGTGCGGCCATTGCCGAGAATCGCAACGTCCACGCCGTTTCAGGGGCGAGGAACAGCACCGTAGTATTCGATGATATCGATATCTCCGTTCTGGTAGAACGAAAGGTGGAGGGAACGCGTGTTCCGCTGCCGCTGGTGATCAGAAGGGCGAATGAAAAATCTGCAGAACAGATCCATGCCGAAATACGGGAAGCTCAAAAACAGGCGATTCGGAATGAAGGCAATTACGTGCTTTCGGAAAACAGAGTTTCCCGGGCCGCTATGAAGCTGTATTATACCCTTCCTCAAAAGCTGCGGTTATTCATCATCGACCGTATTCTGAAAAACCCTCATCGTAGGAAGAACATGATGGGCACAGTCGTCGTCACGTCGGTAGGATCGGTCGGCCGCCTGCCCGGCTGGATAATACCCAAATCGATGCATAACTTGTGTTTTGGCCTCGGCTCGATCGTCAAAAAACCCTGGGTTATCGAAAATGAAATCCAGGTGAGGGATATTCTGCATCTCACGATCTTGTTCGACCACGATGTGGTGGATGGAGTCCCGGCAGCCCGGTTCGCTGCCAAACTTGTCGAGCGTATCGAGGAAGGGGTGTAGAAGAGGAGAGGATGAGCGCAGAACAGTCCCCTCACGGTATATCCGAATACGGTGTTTCCGGGAGTACCGACTCAGAGATCTCCAAAAATGAAATAAAAGGAGCTCAGGAGCAGGAGTTGAGCAATCAATGTAAGAGTTTAACTCCCCGCGTGATTATCCAGTTGTTGTTTTTCATCGTGGTCGTTCCCTTCCTGCCGTTGCTGATATCCCGGAACTGGCTTTGGTGGGAAGCCTGGGTGTACGCCATCCTCTGCATTCTCGGGTTTGTTGTCAGCAGAGTGCTGGCCGGCCGCCGTCATCCGGACCTGCTTTACGAGCGGGCTCGTTTCACGCGCCACGCGGATGCCGTATCCTGGGATAAGATCTTGGCCCCGCTGGTCGGTCTGGGCGGAGGCTTGATGCCGCTGATCGCCGGATTGGATGCGCGCCTGGGCTGGTCGCCCGTATTCAGCCTGCCGGTCAAGCTGGCTGCGCTGGCGGTCATCCTGGCCGGGTACGCCCTGGCATCCTACGCCCTGATCGAGAACCGCTACTTCTCCGGTGTGGTGCGCATACAAACAGATCGAGACCACCGGGTCGTGTCCAGCGGACCCTACCGATGGATGCGGCATCCGGGATATGCCGGAGCCCTTCTGACCTATCTGGCCACTCCGCTGTTCCTGGATGCGGCCACGGCATTTTTTCCTGCTGCGTTCCTGTTGGTCTTGCTGGTGATTCGTACCCACCTGGAAGATAGAACGCTGCAGGAGCGATTAGCCGGTTATCGGGAGTACACGGATCGAGTGCCGCAGCGCCTGCTGCCGGGAGTCTGGTGAAACACGCCGGCAGGAATGTCGACTCAGGTTACCCCTGGCTGTGTCATGGTGGCTTTCATGATGCCGCCGGTCCTTTCCGGACTCGCTGCGGACATCCAGAGACAAAAGGAGGGATTGGAGGAGGAACCGTGAGAATTTCACACTCGATAGAGATCGGCAACACTCCCGACCGAGTTTTTTACTGGCTGGAGGACCCGGGCCGAGCCGTGAAATGGATGACCAGTGTCACAAAAACCGAGATCATCGAAAAAACTCCCGATATGGTGGGCACGAGGTTTCGTGAAACCGTCGAAGAAAACGGTGCCGGAACCTACATGAGCGGGGTGATAACCGAGTTCGAAACCAACAAACGCCTCGCTTTCCATCTGGAGGGGGAGTTCAATACAGTCGATGTTGTCTACGTACTGCGGGAAAAGGGAGGCGGCACCGAATTGTCGCAGGATGCGTATATACGGTTCAAGGGCTTCACGAGGGTGTTGAACGTCCTGCTTGGATCCGTTTTCAAGAAGAAGATACTCAGCCAGGCGAAGGCTGAATTCGCCAGGCTGAAAGAGCTCTGTGAAGGGGAGCCCGATTCGCGATGAAACTGCCCATCCAGCTGGTAAAAGGGGGCAAACACACCTTCGGTTGGTCCGCCGTGACCGGCTCGGGAAAAATCGCGATCCCTCCCGAGGCGATCGCGGAGTACGGTCTGGAGGAGGGTAGCAGGTTGATCGTGGTACCCGGAAGTCGGACATCGGGAGGGTTCGGTTTGAGTTCTCGTGAATCCCTGAGTGGATCCTTCCTGGCAGTTGTGCTCGAGGAGCACCCGGATCTGGGGCAGTTCCGCCTGCCTGCGGGGGATGTCGTCGAGAACGAGGGCAGGCCGTACTGTTGGGCGCCGTTTCGCCGTGGTGCGATCGATCTTGCGCCGCTGACCCTCGCCAGGTATGGGGTCAAGATCGGCGACAGGTTGCTGGTGATCAGGGGAAGCGGTCTGGCCGTCGGATTTGCCGTGAGAGGGCCGATCGTGCAGGAAGCCAGGAAGCATCAAGGGCTTCCGGTGTTCGAATACCAGGAATGAGAAACGGTACGGGGCTGGATTTCCGCTGCGACCACGGGGCTGGGCGATCGTTGTGTCGATGCAAGGTGATTGCTGAGGATAGAGAAGCTTGTCGATCCATTTGAATCTGTATGACATCCTCGACCTACCGCCGAACGCCTCGACCGATGCCATTAAATCCGCATTCAGGAAATCGGCGCTGCAGAATCACCCGGACCGGAACGACGATCCCGAAGCCACAGCCCGCTTCAGAGTTATCTTCAACGCCTACTCTACCCTCTCCGATGCTGCAAAACGTCGGGAGTACGATGCCTACCTCAGGACCAGCGCAGCGTTTGGCGCTGCCAACGACCAGACTGGGGATGCGAAAGCGACCGGGCAGCGCGGTAAGATTCTCGGCGTTTCCAATACGCTGGAAACCCTTCTCGGTCATCTGAATTACGTTCTGTGGGACATCGAAGATCTCATTCGCTCACAGCCGGATTGGAGCCGTACATACAGCGGAATCTCCCTACGGGGATATGTGCTGAAAATGCTGACCTTCATCGACAAGTGGATACTGTCTCCGGCGGGATTTCCAGATTACTTCTTCCAGGCGAGGGGGATGATCACTCCCGCAAACTCCGGAGTGCTTTCCGTGGAACAGACCGGGGGCCATAGACCGTTCGTGAGCATGAATGACTACTTCTTCAACGTTCGCGTGCGAACAGATAAAGTCCTCAAGAGGGCGAAGCTCATCGAACTTCTGGAACCCCAAGCCGGTTCGGGTGTACGGATCATTGATTGCGTGTTCGAAGCACACAATCTCTGTGTCCACTACCTCGCCGGCCTGAAGAGTGCTCTGGCCGGCGAGGTGGACAGCATTAATCAATTCCGTCACTCCGACCCCTGCTTCGAAGGCTGAGATCTGCTGATTCCGGCTATTCTGGTCGGCCTGATCGATATTTACTTTCCACCAATCCGGTTTTGCCGCTCGAGCCCGAACCGTTGCTGTCCTTCTCCACCCAGCGTACCTGAAGGGGATTCCGCGGGGGGACGCGATGATACACCGCAATCGGGTAGCCCAGGGTCATGACACCGGCGACGATCATGTCGGCGGGTACTCCCAGAAGCCTGCGCATCCTCTTGTCTTTATACAGGCTTTGGATGGCGAAGCCGATCCAGCAGGAACCCAAACCAAGAGAATGGGCGGCCAGCATCCCATAGGTGAAGGCGATTGTCGGGTCGAGCAGGGACAGGGCTCCCATGTTCGGATAGTACACCACGATCACCGCGGGTGCATCGAAGAGGATCGGATCCTCCCCCTGCTCCCGTTGACGAATCATGGCGTTGACTCCCTCCAGCAGTCCGGGAGAATCCAGTACCTTGTAGAGGTTACGCGGGAGAAAGGGCTTCAACACTCTACGCATGCGGATGATGGTGCGGAACTTTCGGAAACTCTCGATTGTGTGATCCGTGATCGTCTGGAGCACGCTGCGATCGGTGATCGCCAGGAAGCGGCTGGCCTGCAGGTTGTGCCCTGAAGGAGCCCAGCGCATGGCTTCCAGCACCGCCGTGATTACTTCCCGCTCCGGTTCGCGGGAGCGATAGCGGCGAACCGAGCGCTTGGACTGCAGAAACGGCATAAGCGCTTCGTAGCTGCACAGATTTTCGGGGTGCTCGATCCCGGCCGGTTCGAGCGCAGCTTCGGCCTGCTCCCACTGGATCGCACTTTCAGGACAAACAGCCAGGCAGTGGCCGCAGCCGGTGCACCAGCTGTGCGGATCGTCGTGCACGGCCCGTATCTCCGACCCGTCCGGATCTGTCTCCATACGGAACAGGTCGGCGCCGCATTCGTCCACGCATGCCCCGCAGAGGGTGCACAGATCCTCGTTCACTCCGGCAATCTTCATTTCGACCTCCTACAATCTCAAAAACATATTCTAACTAAATAGTTAGTTAACAAAGGAATAGAAAAAAATACTGGATCAACTCCCCGCTTCTCCCGACCACTGCTCGCGCATGGTCCGATGGTACGCCTCATGGGTCATCTCCATGGCCTTGTTGAAATAGCCCTTCAGCTGTTTTCGGCTCACCTCGAAGTGCCGAACCCAGGAATCCTGAAAGAGGATGTAGCAGAGCATCGGGATGACACCTGTAAAGAACTCCGCCACCAGGGTGAGATTCATCGTCTCTGTAGGGTAGATCCCTTCGCCTCTGACATCACTGACAGTATCTTCATCGATCAAACCGCCGAAATCCACCAGCTTGAAAAGGGGCGGAGTACTCTCACCGTTTTTAAGGGACTCCATGAACATGATCCGCAGAAGATCCCGCTTGGCCTCGAAATAGGAGAAGTAGTCTTCGAAGATCCGGTCGGCCTGCGGGGTGGGACTGGAATCCAAACCTCCCTGCTGCACGTAGCTGACCAGAAGGGCGGCGGATTCCCGGAAAAAGTCCTGGAACAGTTCTTCAAGTAGAGCCCGTTTGTTCTTGAAATAATAGTAGATCAGGGCTTTATTCACCCCCGCATCTGCAGCGATCTGATCGATCCGGGCTGCGTCATAACCCTTTTGGGCGAAGATCTTTTCCGCCGCCTGGAGGATCCGCATTCGGTTGTTTTCCTGTTCCGGACTCATATTTAACTAACCAGTTAGTTAAATATAGCATCGAGCTATGAGTGTGTCAACACTTTTTCGCCTTTCTTTTCGAAAAGAAGCAAGTTGTTGTAGCGTACGGGAAAGGCCGTCGGTTGTGATTCCGAGTTCTTTGTGCTTTACTTCGCAATGCGGACACCTTATGATTCTGCCGCGGTGATGTAGGATACGCCACCTGTGTGATCTCACCCGAGGTAAAGAATGATGAAACAATATAAAGACAAAATCGCCATCGTCACCGGCGGAGGTTCCGGCATCGGCAGGACGATCTGCACCTACCTTGCGATACGGGATGTCCATGTAGTGGCAGCGGATCGCAATCTGAACAGCGCACAGGAAACCGAGGCCATGATCCGCTCCACCGGGGGTTCGGCTGAAAGCCTGCGGGTGGATGTGAGCGATCAGGAGGAGGTAGAGTCCCTGATCCAAAGCGTGGCTGCGGAGCACGGACGTATCGATTTTCTGTTCAACAATGCCGGCATCGGAATAAACGGGGAGTTTCAGGATCTCACTATGGAGCATCTGCACTCCGTTATGAACGTGAACTTCTGGGGGACAATCTACGGCTGCCGGAGTGTATATCCTATAATGAGAAAGCAGGGATTCGGCCACATCATCAACACCGCCTCCCTGGCCGGTCTGATTCCGGGAGGTTTGACATCGATCTATTCGGCCAGCAAGCACGCAGTTGTGGGTTTCTCCCTGACCTTGCGCGCAGAGGCCAGACAGTACGGCATCAAGGTGAGTACCCTCTGTCCGGGTTATATGCGGACGAACATCCAACAAACAACTGAGAATGTCTCTGCCTATATGAACTCAGAGGTTAACCGCAAGATGAATGCGGACATGAAGTTCCCCGTCCCGGAGGACTGCATCGATCAGATGATGCGGGGTGTACGGAGAAACCGCGGCATTGTCGTCACGCCCCTCAAACACAAAGTCTATTGGTGGCTCCACAGGATCGTCCCGGAGTTTATACCGAACATGTTTCACCGGATCATCGCAACGATGAAGAGCCAAACTGAGTAAGCAGAGGTGGGAGGGCAGATATCTACCAACAGAGGAAAACTGGCGCGTCCAAAACGGACGTGGTATTGTGAGGAAGATCTGGCCGACGGCAGGCTGCCCCAAGAAACGCCGATGTCCAAGGGGGGAATTGCTCATGACCGATCCTCGCATCGATCGCCTGGCGGAAATACTGGTGCGCTACAGCACCAGGGTGAAACCCGGAGACCTGGTTGGAATCATGGGGTATCCATTCTCCCGGGAGGCTCTGCCCTTGATGGAGGCCGTGTTTCGGGAAGTCCTGCGAGCCGGGGGGCATCCGTATCCGTATCTGGAGGCACGATATACCGAGGAGCTGGACAGGATCTTTTATGAAGAGGGCAATGACGATCAGCTTCAGTACCTGGAGCCTTGGGCCGAGCAGATGACCCGCTCCCTGGACTGCGACATCATGGTCATGGCCGCGACCAACACCCGCGCTCTAACCTCAGTGGACAGCTCCAGGATCGCGGTTCCCAGCCGTGCCCGAGCCCGGTTGTTCAACTTATATCTGGAGCGCGCTGCCGAGGGTTCCCTTCGCTGGGTGATCGCGATGATGCCGACTGCGGCCTATGCCCAGGATGCGGAGATGAGCCTGAGCGAGTTCGCCGACTTCGTGTTCGCCGGCACCTACGCTGACCGGGACGACCCGATCTCCCTCTGGAAGCAGCTCTCCGAGACCCAGGCGGAGCTCGTGACAAAGCTGGCGGGTAAACGCACTATGGTTGTGCAGAGCCCCCATATCGACCTGACCTTCTCCATCCAAGGAAGGACCTTCGTCAACTGCGACGGAGATCGCAACATGCCGGATGGGGAGATCTTTACCTGCCCGGTGGAAGATGCGGTGGACGGATGGATGGAATCTTCATTTCCCGCCATCTTCAGAGGCGTGGACGTAGGCCTGGTACGCCTGTGCTTTGAGAAAGGCAGGGTCGTGGCAGCGGAAGCGGAGAAAAACCAGGATCATTTGACCGCGATGCTCGACAGGGACGAAGGAGCCAGGCGGGTCGGAGAGTTCGGTATCGGTACCAATGAGCAGATCAAAAAGTTCACCAAGAATATGCTCTTCGACGAGAAGATCGGAGGTACGATTCACCTGGCACTTGGTGCCAGCTACCCCGAAACCGGGGGAATGAATAAGAGTGCGATCCATTGGGATTTTCTCTGTGACATGCGCGAAGGGGGTACCATCACCGCAGATGGTAAGCGGGTCTACGAGTCAGGAAGGTTTTTGATTTAGACGCTCAGCGTGAAGCGACTGAGCTGCGCGGAGCAATGACATCGAATGCTGCTGCGACGGCGGCAGCACAGACAACGGATTGGAGGAAGAAATGGGTGCAAAAGTATTGGTGGCCTATGCTACCAAGTACGGGGCTACAGCGGAGATTGCCCAAAAGATCGGAGAGGTGTTGGACCAGGCCGGCGTTGCCGCGGACGTGATGCCGGTAGATCAGGTGAAGGATCTGGACTCCTATGGAGCGGTCGTGCTGGGCAGCGGCGTGTACATCGGCCGCTGGCGAAAGGAGGCGTCCCGCTTCCTGAAGGCAAAAGCGAAACAGCTGGCGGAGCGGCCGGTGTGGATCTTCTCCAGCGGACCTACGGGAAAGGGGGATCCGGTTGAGCTGGCGAAGGGGTGGGGCTTTCCCAAGTCACTGAAGCCTCAAATCGATCGTATTCAGCCTCGCGAGATCGTGGTACTGCACGGCGCCATCGATCCCGGCAAGATGAAGGGCCTGGAGAAATGGATGATCGAAAAAGTCGGTGCGGCTGTGGAGGACTCGCGGGATTGGGAAGCGATTGCTTCCTGGGCAAAGGAGATCGCCTCGGCTGTCGCCTCCTGAGCCTCGTCCGGGGAAGCAACCGCGCCAACAGAGCCTATCTCCGCGCCGTCACGGACGAGAGAGGGAAGCCGGTATGAGAAGAGCCAGTAGGATAACGGCCTCGGTATTGAGGCTGTTTGCCGGCGGAGCCGGCATTGAACACGGGATCTACGAGATCCTGCAGGGCAACGCGCAGCCGCTGCGCAGGCATCGAACGATCGGGGCCTGACTTGAAGGTCGGATTTCAGAAACAGACTGCAGGTTGATACGGGGCGATCGTCAGCGAGACT
Organism: uncultured Spirochaetaceae bacterium; assembly: GCA_964588355.1. Taxonomy (GTDB): domain Bacteria; phylum Spirochaetota; class Spirochaetia; order SZUA-6; family DRHE01; genus JAFGQJ01. Next base: position 10,552 of record CAZPPB010000080.1, read on the forward strand.
TTGATTTCTGCGGGAAGAGAATGAGCAGGGCCTCCAGGATCGTCTCGGCCAGGTGAAAGTTCATCGTGGTTCGAACCTCCCGGGGAAGCTCCTCGATGTCTTTGCGGTTCATCTCCGGTATCAGTACGTCGGTCATACGGTTCCGGTGAGCGGCCAGCACCTTTTCCTTGATCCCGCCGATGGGCAGAAGCCTTCCGGTGAGGGTAATCTCTCCGGTCATAGCGAAGCCCTTCTGAACCGCCCTATTCCGCAGAGCGGAGAGCAGGGCAGCGCTGATGGTGATGCCCGCCGACGGTCCGTCCTTCGGGATGGAGCCTTCCGGTACGTGGATATGGATGTCCCGCTCTTTGCTGAAATCCGGCGGGATCTTGAGCTCATCGGCATTGGCGCGCAGGAAAGAGAGGGCCGTCTGAGCGCTCTCTTTCATTACCTCACCCAGACTCCCGGTGAGGATCAATTCACCCTTGCCTTCGAGGAGCGCGACTTCCACGGGGAGCAGCCTGCCGCCCAGCTCGGTCCAGGCCAGTCCGTAGACCAGCCCGGGTTTCGCCGTGGGATCGAGCATCTTTTCCTGGTATGATTCGTTTCCCAGGTACTCGGAAATCCGTTTGGGCGTGACGGTTATGGAAAAGCGCTTGGCTGGTTTTGCCGGTTTCTTTTCCGCCGGCTCCGTCTGCCCTTGTCCATGATCCCCCTCGGGTGATTTCTGCCGGGTCTCTGTTTCCTCTGTTTCCCGGGGCACCGCCTGCGGACTTTCCGGCTCTGTTGATATCGCATCGGCCGGCGGAGGCGCAGCCGGCAGTCCTTTTTTCACCGCCTGCCGGGCGATCTTGCGCAGCACCGTGGCGATCTGGCGCTCCAGGTTGCGTACACCGGACTCCATCGTGTAGTTTTGGATGATTTTGCGGATCGCCGCTTCCTGAAAGGAGATCTTGGCCCAGCTGAGGCCGTTCGCTTCGATCTGCTTGGGAATCAGAAACGCCTGAGCGATCTTCAGCTTTTCGAGCTCGCTGTATCCGGGAATATGGATGATCTCCATGCGGTCCCGCAAGGGGTAGGGGATATTGTGTACGGAGTTTGCAGTGGTGATGAACATCACCCGGGACAGGTCGTACTGCACCTCCAGATAGTGGTCCATGAAGGTCGAGTTCTGCTCCGGATCCAGCACCTCCAGCAGAGCCGAGGCCGGGTCTCCCCGGAAATCCGAGCTCATCTTATCCACCTCGTCCAGCAGAAAGACCGGATTGCGGCTTTGCGCCTTGCGCATGGACTGAAGGATCTTTCCCGGCAGAGCCCCTACGTAAGTTTTGCGGTGGCCTCGGATCTCCGCCTCATCCCGTACACCCCCCAGGGAGATGCGCACGAAGTTCCGACCCAGCGCCCGGGCTACTGATTTGCCCAAAGAAGTTTTGCCGGTTCCCGGCGGGCCGACGAAACAGAGGATCGGACCCTTGGCCTGATCTCGATTCAACAGACGCACAGCGATGAAATCCAGGACCCGCTCTTTGACCTTTTTCAGGTCGTAGTGATCTTCATCCAGGATCCTGCGGGCGTACTCGATGTCCCGGATCTCCTGGGTGCTCTCGGTCCAGGGAAGATCCACGATCCACTCGAGGTAGGTACGCAGCACCGCCGATTCCGGGGAGATCGGCTGCATCCGGGCCAGGCGCTTCAGTTCCTTATCGCATTTCTGATGCACATCATCCGGAAGGTTCTTGGCTTTCAGCTTTTTCTCCAGGTCTTTGACCCCCGTGGGGTCGTCCTTGTCCGAGCCCAGCTCTTTGTGGATCTCTTTGAGCTGTTCCTGGAGGAAATACTCCTTCTGGGTCTTCTGGATTCTTTTTCGTACCTTGGAGGTTATCTTCTGCTCGATTTCCAGGACCTGGGTCTCCATGGCCAGGGCGGTGGCCAGATTTTCCAGACGCTGGCGGATATCGACCTGGGAGAGAAGCTCGATCTTCTTCTCCACCTTGATCGGGATGTTGCTGCCGATCATGTTGACCAGTTTGTGCGGCGAATCTACCTTTTCGATTCCCGCCAGGATTTCCTTGGGAATCTTCTTGTACAGGGCGTTGTAGCGGTTGAACTCGTTGACAACCGTACGGGTCAGGGCGGAGACGTCGGCGGCGATGTTCGGGTTCTCCTCTATGGTGCGGACCTGCACCTTGAAGTAGGCTTGAGATTCCAGGTAGCGGACGATGTTGGCCCTCTCGTTTCCCTCGACCAGCAATCGAATCGTGCCGTCAGGAAGCTTGAGCATCTGCAGTATCCGGGCCACGGTCCCGATCGGATAGATGTCCTCCTCCCCCGGCTCCTCTTCGTTGTTGTGCTTCTGGGTGGCCAGAAACAACAGTTTACCTTTGCCCATGGCCTCCTGAACAGCGCGGATGGACTTCTTGCGGCCGACGAAGAAGGGAACAACCATGTTGGGGAAGATAACCATATCCCGCAAAGGTACGAGGCAGAGCTCAGTCCTCGAGGGAAAGATCTTCATGCGGTTTTCTTGGTGTCTATCAGCGTGATCTCGGGGTCTTCAGATTTTTCTACGACGTCGGGGGTTACGATCACCCGTTTTTTACCCTTGATCGAAGGGATGTCGTACATGATGCCCACCATCACCTTTTCCACGATGGCCCGCAGGCCACGGGCGCCGGTTTTGATGGAACTGGCCTTTTTTGCGATAGCCGCTATAGCCTCGTCCTCGAAGATAAGCTCTACATCGTCCAGCTTCATGGAGGCCTTGTACTGCTTGACGATGGCATTGCGAGGCTCGGTGATGATGCGCTTCAGCACCTCCAGGCTCAGCTCCTCCAGGGTGACGTTGATAGGCAGACGGCCCACGAACTCCGGGATCAAGCCGAAGCGGATCAGGTCATCGGGATGCAGGTGGGTGTAGAGCTCCACCAGATCGCGTTCATCCGTGCCTTTGACATCAGCGCCGAAGCCCATCGGATGCTTGGATATCCGGGAATCCACGATATTGTCCAGCCCGACGAAGGCTCCTCCGCAGATGAACAGGATATTGTTCGTGTTGATCTTGAGCATCTCCTGGTTGGGATGCTTGCGCCCTCCCTGAGGGGGGACGGAGGCGACTGTGCCCTCGATGATCTTCAGCAGTGCCTGCTGGACACCCTCGCCGGAGACATCTCTGGTTATGGACACGTTTTCGGTCTTTCTCGAGATCTTGTCGATCTCGTCGATATAGACGATGCCCTTTTCAGCCGCGGCGATGTTGTTGCCGGCATTCTGGATGAGCTTGAGCAGGATGTTCTCCACATCCTCCCCGACGTATCCAGCCTCGGTGAGGGTGGTTGCATCGGCGATGGCGAAGGGGACCTTGAGCTTGCTGGCCAGGGTGCGCGCCAGGAGGGTTTTTCCGGTGCCGGTTGGGCCGATCATCAGGATGTTGGCCTTCTCGATCTCCACATCCGGATCGATCTTGTGGCCCATGGCGATGCGCTTGTAGTGATTGTAGACCGCTACCGATAGGACCCGCTTAGCCTGCTCCTGGCCGATAACATACTGGTCCAGGTACTCCTTGATTTCCTTGGGAGTGGGGATGTCCTCTTTGAACTCGGCGGAGAGAAGCTCGTCCTCCTCGTCCAGAATCTTCTTGCAGACGATGACACACTCGTCGCAGATGTAGACCCCGGGACCGGCGATCAGCCGGCGGGCGGTGTCGGCGCTCTTTCCGCAGAAGGAGCAGACCTTGAGGCCCTCATTTCTTGCCAGTTTGCTCATTGTTTTTCGGCCGTACCAGGATCTTGTCTGCCAGCTTGTACTCAACAGCTTCTTCGGCAGACATATAGTAGTCTCTTTCCAGATCCTGAGCAATCACCTCTTCACTCTTATCGGTGTGACGGGCGAAGTACTGAATGATCAGCTTCTTCATCCGCACGATCTCCCTGGCCTGAATCCCGATATCCGCCGCCTGGCCGGCCACCCCGCCCCAGGGCTGGTGGATGAGGATGCGGGAGGAGGGCAGCACGAAGCGTTTTCCAGGGGTCCCGCAGGTCAGAAGCAAAGCTCCCATGGAAGCAGCCTGACCTATGCAGATCGTCTGCACATCCGCCTTGATGTACTGGATGGTATCGTAGATGGCCAGCCCGGCGGTCACCGTCCCCCCCGGGGAGTTGATGTACAGGTGGATATCCTTCTCCGGATCCTGGGACTCCAGGAACAGCAGCTGGGCTACAACCGTGTTGGCGCTGAAATCGATGATCTCCTCGTTCACAAAGACGATTCGGTCTTTGAGAAGCCGCGAGAATATATCCCAAGTTCGTTCGCCCCTTCCCGTTTGCTCGATAACATTTGGGACGTAGATGACATCCTTTTCATTCATATTTCGTAATTTAATAGTTTCCCTGTACCAAGTCCAGGAATTTCACCTTCTTGCCCTTTTTGCCGGTCCCGCTCTCTAGAAGTGTATCGTATAGCTTCTCATTCTTCAGGTCGAACTTGAGGAAGCCGAGGTAGTTGTTGCGTTTTATCATATCCTTGGCTTCTTCGAGGCTCATGTTCTGGGCGTCCGCCTCTTTTTGAATCCGTTCCTCGATTTCCTTGTCCTCGAGCTCGATGCCCTCCTGTTTTACCATTTCGTTCACAACCAACTGGAGCTTGAGCTTTTTCTCCGCCCCGGCGCGCCACTCATCCTGGATCTGCTCCTTGCTTCTGCTCTCGGCCTCCAGCTGGCGCAGGATCGGCGCTTCATCCCCGCCCAGCCGGGAGATGAAACGGCGCCACTGGTCCTCCAGTTCACTGTCCAGCATGGATTTCGGCAGCGGTACCTCCGCCTGTTCGGTGATCTTTTCCAGGATCTGGGAGATATTGTGTTCCCGGATCTTCTGGGCCGCGTATTCTTCTAGCCTCGTTCGGATATCCTTCTTCAGATCATCGAGGTTTTCATACTTGTCGCTGATATCTTGGGCAAGCTCATCGTTGATCTCCGGCAGCTGCTTCTCCTTGACTGCATTCAGCTTGACCTTGAGCCGCACCGATCTGCCGGCCAATTCCTTGAACTCGAAATCTTCCGGGTATTGCTTGCTGATGACTTTCTCCTCCCCCACTTTCACTCCCACCAGGTCGTTGTCGATCTTGTAGAGGTTGTAGCCGCTGCCCGTCTCGAAGACGAATCCTTCCCGCTTGCTGCCGGGGATCTCCTGATCCTGCTCATCCAGTTCCGCATAGTCGATGTTGACGATATCCCCGCTCAGAACCGTGGCGTCCTTCTTGTCGGTAACGATGGAGTTCTGCTCCTGCAGAGCCTGGAGCTCCCGGTCCATGTCTTCCTCACCGACCTTTACCTGTAGCTCTTCGTAGCTCTGTCCCTTGTATTCCGGGAGTTTAATCTCCGGGTAGGTGTCGTAGGTGGCCGAGTAGGTGTAATCCTTGCCCAGCTCCAGGCCCTTTTTCGTATCCACTTCCGGGATCGAAATGGCGATAGGTTTCTTGTCGACCTTCTTCAGCGCCTCTTCCAGGCTGCCGCGGATCACCCTCTCCATTGTTTCGGCAAGGATGGCTTCGCCGTACTTGCGCAGCAGGACATTCGCAGGCACCTTGCCCTTGCGAAAGCCGTCCATCCGTACGTTTTTGCAGTACTCCGCCACCAGATCGTCGTACTGCTCCTGGATGTAGTCCTTCTTCACGCTCACGGTGAGCTTGACACTTGCATTGTCCAGCGCTTCGATTTTTTTACTCTTGATCACTGAAGGTTTCCTCTCTTGAGACAGCTACTATTGTAGTATCGGCTTATTTTTTCCCTCGTCAGGCTTACAGAGTGCCACGCAAATAAAAGGCGACCTGAGATTATAGTCTCCTGGCCGCCTGGCGCGTAACATCGGTTGAGCGGGAAACGGGATTTGAACCCGCGACATCCACCTTGGCAAGGTGGAGCTCTA
>CAZPPB010000081.1:0-16411 GCA_964588355.1 uncultured Spirochaetaceae bacterium
ACATCCTCGAGCAGTTCATCGCCGTGTCTGGGATCCATGGACTGTTCAGACATCATCAAACCTCTCTCAGAAAATACGAAAACAACAAGACGTTGACAAGGGCAGCGCCGCGGGTCAAAGATACTATCGATGCGCTTCATCGCCGACCTCCACATTCACTCCCACTACTCGATCTCCACCAGCCCGCAGCTCACACCGGAACATTTGGAAGCCTGGGCCCGGATCAAAGGCATCGGCGTGATCGGATCCGGCGACTTCACCCATCCCGGCTGGCTGGAGGAGCTGAAGGAGAAGCTTGAGCCCGCCGAGGAGGGGCTGTTCCGGTTGAAACGGGAGTTCCGCCTGGATGGGAACACCTCTGCGGTGTCCCTACCGATCCACAGGCCGGCGGATGAGCAGGCCAGCCCGGTACGTTTCCTCCTCTCCGCCGAGATCAGCAATATCTATCGCTGGGGGGAGCAGGTACGAAAGGTCCACAACCTGCTTCTGGTGCCTACTTTCGAGGCGGCGGAAACGATACAGGAGCGGCTGTCGCGAATCGCCAATATCAGCTCCGACGGTCGGCCGATCCTCGGCCTGGACAGTCGGGATCTTCTTGAAATCGCTCTGGAGGCCTCCCAGCAGTGCTTCTTCGTGCCAGCCCACATCTGGACACCCTGGTTTTCCGCCTTGGGTGCGAAGAGCGGTTTCCCCGGCATCGCCGATTGCTACCGGGACTTAAGCGACCATATCAAAGCCGTGGAAACCGGACTGTCCTCGGACCCGCCGATGAACTGGTTATGCAGCTTCCTCGACAGGTACACGCTGATTTCCAATTCCGATGCCCATTCGCCGGAAAAGCTGGGCCGAGAGGCTAATCTCCTTGATACGGATCTGTCATACCCCGGAATCATCACAGCCCTTTCGGGCGGTCAGTCGCGAACCGAGGAATCGGGATTCCTCGGCACCATTGAATTCTTTCCCCAGGAGGGCAAGTACCACTACGACGGCCACCGGAAGTGCGGAATCTGCTGGGATCCTCTGGAAACTCTTCGCCATCGCGGCATTTGCCCGGTCTGCGGCAAGCCCGTGACCATCGGTGTGCTCAACCGGGTGGCCCAGTTGGCCGACAGGGAGAAGATTCCCGATGCGGGCACCCGGCGGGGATTTCACTCCCTGATACCCCTGAAAGAGATATTCTCGGAAATTACCGGAGTTGGAAGCGGGTCCAAGCAGATCGCCCGTTTGTACGACAGCGCCGTGCGGGCGGCGGGTTCGGAGTTCGCCCTCCTGCTCGACATGCCGGAGGAGGAGATTCAGCGCAACACCAACGAGCTGCTGGCTGAGGCGATACGCAGGATGCGCCGCAGCCAGGTGCGGGTGGAACCGGGTTTCGACGGCCAGTTCGGGCGGGTACGCCTGTTCGCCGAGGGAGAGGCGGGGGAACTTTCCCCTCAGGAGCTGCTGTTTCCCGAACACCCCCGGCAACGCCCCGAAACAACGCCAAGCGCCCCTCTGGTCGGTTTCGACATAGCCGCCTATCACCGCAGCGCTCCGGCGTCCGCCGGGTCACCGGGGCAGACCGAGGAGTTTTCAGCCATCTCGACCTTGAACGAGCAGCAGAGACGGGCGGTGACCCACGGGGTCGGCCCGTTGCTGATCCTTGCCGGGCCCGGCACCGGAAAGACCCGAACCCTGACCGCCCGCATCGCCTACCTGGTGCAGGAAAGACAGGTTGAAGCCCGCCGGATCCTGGCCGTGACCTTCACGAACAAGGCGGCTCAGGAGATGAAAAACCGGCTTCAGAGGCAGCTGACCCCGGGGCAGGCCGCTCGCTTGAATCTGCACACCTTTCACGGTCTTGGGCTCTCCATCCTAAAAACCGAAGCAAAGCGCTTCGGTCGAAGCGGGGCGTTCGCCCTGATCGATGAGCACGAACAGTTGGAGGTGATCCGCTCTCTGCCTGGAGTGAGCCCGGGCCGGGCTTCTTCTGTTCGGGAGGAAATCAGCGCCCTGAAGCGAACCCTGAAACACCCTGAGGAAATCTCCGAATCGGCAAAACGGGAGCTTTTCCTGGCGTACGAACAGACTCTGCGGCAGAAAAATCTCTTCGACTTGGATGATTTAATTCACAAGATCGTGACGCTGTTCTCCACCCGCGCCGACGTTCTGGGCGAGTACAGAAAACGCTTTCGATGGATTCTCGTGGATGAGTATCAGGACATCAACCTGGCTCAGTACCGCCTGATCCGGCAGCTGGCCGCTGGCCAACCCCCCAACCTGTTCGCCATCGGCGATCCCAACCAGGCGATCTACGGGTTCCGGGGAGCCGATGTCGGATTCATCAACCGATTCCTCAACGACTATCCCGCAGCGACACTGCTCGATCTCTCCTGCAGCTATCGCTGTTCCCAAACGATTCTCCAGGCCTCTACCCAGGTGTTGGCCGATTCCGCCAAATCCGCCGCAATTCAGGGAATCGAAGGGGGTGTGCGGGTTCGAATGCTGGAGAATCCCACCGACAGGAGCGAGGCGGAGATGATCGCCCGGGCGATCGAAGACATGATGGGGGGCCTTCGTTTCTTCTCCATAGACAGCAGCATCAGCGAGGGGTCGACAAGCGAGGGAATCCGCAGCCTTGCCGATTTCGCCGTGCTCTGCCGTATCAATCGTCAGATGAAGGTTCTGGAGGAGGCTTTTCGAAATCATTCGATCCCCTTCCAAACTGTCGGAGAAACCCCCTTTTTCAATTCCGAGCCTGTAAAATCCCTCATCGATCTGGTCCGCCTGGGCGTGAAGGATAATCCGGTTCTCCGTGCCATCGTGTTGAAAAAGCGGCTGATCGAAGCAGAAAAAATCGACGAGCTGCGGGAGCTGACCCGCAGGAGTGCTCCGGTCTCCGAGTTGTTATCCTCAATAGCGGATTTCGTTCATTTGGATATCCCACCGCCGCTCGAGCGGAGGCTCGGCGAGCTGTCCGGTCCCTTCGCCGCCGATGTGAATAAATTTCTGGAACACGTGCTTCTGGGCTCCGGCGCGGACGGCTACGACCGCAGGAGTGAACGGGTATCCTTGATGACCCTGCACGCCGCCAAGGGGTTGGAGTTCGCCTGCGTGTTTATCCCGGGATGCGAACAGGGGCTGCTGCCCTACTCCCTGTTCGGGACTGCGGCGGCGGACCCGCAGGAGGAACGCAGACTTTTCTACGTGGGCATGACCCGGGCAAAGAGATATCTGTTCCTGAGCTATGCAGCGCGGCGGCGGCTGTTCGGACGGGAATATCGCCTGTCCAGGAGTCCCTTCCTCGATCCGATCGAGGAAGGCCTGCTCGAGCTGCAGAGCACCGCTGCCCACAGGGTCGGATCCCCGGCCTCAGAGACCCACAAACAGCTCGATCTTTTTTAGCCTTGTTTTTCTAGACAACTGCTAGAAATTTTCACGCTGCGAAAAGTGTACGTATTTCGCCGCGCATATTTCTTACAGCCCGAAAAGGCTCCTACTCTTCGTAGCGCTTGAAAACCAGAACGCCGTTGTGACCGCCGAAACCGAAGGAGTTGCTGATGGCCGCGCGCATCGGGCCGGAGAAACCCTTGTTGGGAATAAAATCCAGATCACACTCCGGATCGGGATTCTCATAGTTACGCATGGGCGGATAGTACTGCTCCTTGAGTGCCAAGGCGGTTACGATCGCTTCCACCCCTCCGGCGGCCCCGAGCAGGTGACCTACCATCGATTTGGTCGAAGACACCTTGATTTTATCTGTCCGCTCCCCGAAGACTTCCCTGATCGCCTTGGATTCCACGGGATCGTTCGCCGGGGTGGAGGTACCGTGGGCGTTGACGTAGTCGATATCCTCGATTGTGAGGCCGCCGTCCACCAGGGCCCGCCGCATGGCACGTATAGCTCCAACCCCTTGAGGATGCGGGGCGGTCAGGTGGTTGGCATCACAGGTCGCACCGTAGCCGAGCAGCTCCGCGTAGATCTTGGCTCCCCGCTTCTTGGCGTGCTCCAGTTCTTCCAGCACGACGATTCCGGAACCTTCGGACATGATGAAACCGTCCCGGCCGGCATCGAAGGGCCTGGAGGCCTTCTCGGGTTTGTCGTTGTACTTGGTGCTCACCGCCTGGATCGCGGTAAAGCTCGCCAACCCCAGAGGGGTCAGAGCGGCTTCGGTTCCACCGGCCAGCATCATGTCCGCCCGGCCCCTGCGAACCCAGCTCAAAGCCTCGCCGATAGCGTCGGTTCCGGAGGCGCAGGCGGTGACCACGGCGTGGCATGGGCCCTGCAGGTTGAGCTTGATGGCGATGTTTGCCGGTGCGATATTGATGATCATCATCGGGGCCAGCAGGGGGTGCACCGCTTTGACACCCCGATCGAAGAACTTCTTGAAGTTGTCCCCCAGCACTTCGATCCCGCCGATGCCGTTGCCAAGGACGATTCCGATTCGATCGGGATCGATGTCGCCGTCCTTCAGGCCCGCATCCTCGTTCGCCTGGATCCCCGCGGCTACCGCATAAACGGTGAAGCGGTCCATCCTGCGGGCCTCTTTGGCATCGAAGAAGTCTCCCGGATTGAAATCCTTGACCTCCCCGGCTACCTGGCTGGGATGATCTGAGGGATCGAAGCGGGTAATGCGGGTGATGCCGTTCTCGCAGGCCTTCACCCGTTCCCAATAATCTTTGACGTTATTTGCGAGGGGGTTCACCGTCCCCATACCGGTAATCACCACTCGTTTGATCATAGATCTCTCCTTGCACTCATGAACAGTTTTTCTTAGATGGATATTCTTTTTAAATGGCCTTTCTTCTTAGATCGCAATCTTCGATCGTTGCTGATTATGGCAGATTGCGATGTCTATCGAAGATGGCCATCTTCCTAGTATGGCCATCTTCTTAGATGGCCATACAGCCATCTACTCGAAGCACTTCTCCCGATACGTAGGAGGACTGCTCCGAGGCCAGAAAGGTCACTACCTTGGCCACCTCCTCAGAGCTGCCAGGGCGTTTCATGGCTATCTGAGTTAGAAACGCCTCGCGAGCCGCCTCAGGCAGCTCCCGGGTCATCTCCGTGTCGATGAATCCGGGCGCCACGGCATTGACCCGCACACCCCGCATTCCCAGCTCCTTGGCCACGCTGCGGGTAAGTCCGATCAGTCCCGCCTTGGAGGCGGCGTAACTGGCCTGGCCGGCGTTTCCCCCGACTCCCACTACGGAAGCCATGTTGACGATCGAGCCGCTCTTGTTCTTGGCCATATGACGCCCCACGACCTTGCTGATCATAAAGGCACTGGCCAGGTTGATGCTCATGACCCTGTTCCAATCCTCCAGGGTCATACGGAAGATGAGATTGTTGTCCGTGATCCCGGCGTTGTTCACCAGGATATCGACGGTCCCGGCCTCCTTGATGATTTCCTCTATCACCGCAACGACCTTATCTTCGACGGCGACGTTCACCTGTTTGAAAACGACCTGACCGCCCCCCTGTTTGGCGGCTGCCTGCATACGCTTGAGGAACTCGCTGGGATTCAGATCCACGAAGTAAACCGTGGCTCCTTCCTTGAGAAACCGCAGTACGATCTCCAGGCCGATTCCCCGGGCTCCCCCGGTAACGATTGCCTTCTTTCCCTCTAACATCATAGTCTTATCCCTCGACGATTTTTTCGATATCTTCCAGCTTTCCCGCGGGGAGGCAGGGGTAGTCTCTGGTAAAAGCCTTCCACAGGCCGCCAAGCACCGACCCCGGACCTACCTCCAGAAATCGGGTGAATCCGTCATCCAGCAGGCTCTGTTCCTCCTCGACCCAGCGCACCGTCGAAACCGCCTGACGCACGCACAGCTTTCGGGCTTCCTCCCCCGAAGCGACCCTCTTCCCAGTGACATTGGCATAAACCGCCTTGACCGGATCGTTGAACGTGTAGCCGGCCAGCACCTCTTCCAGGCCCTTGCGGGCTTGCTCGAGGAGTGGGGTATGGAAAGGTGCGGAGACTCTCAAAACGACGTATCGCCGGGCTCCACTCTCTTTGAATGCGCTTTCAGCCTCTGCCAACCCCTCGGCGGTCCCGCCCAGGACGATCTGTGCGGGACTGGAATAATTGGCCAGAAAAACCTGTTTTCCCGCAAGTGTTCCGAGCACCTCTTGAGCTTTCGCAAAATCCAAACCCAATACGGCGGCCATACCGGCGCGGCCTTCACTGTCCGGCTTGTCCAGAGCCCTGGCGGCCTTCTCCATCAGCTGTCCCCGGATCTTGACGATCGGAAAGAGGTCTTCCAAGGCAAGTACTCCCGCCTCGTACAGGGCGCTGTATTCCCCCAGGCTGAACCCGGCAAATCCTTCAGGATCGATCCCTTTTTGTTTGCAGACCAGGCTGGCCGCCACGCTGGCCAGGGTCACGGCGACCTGGGTATTGTCCGTGGCTTTCAGCTCCTCCTCGCTTCCCTCGAACAGCAGCCGCCGCAGATCCATACTCGTAGACTCCGAAGCCAGAGCAAACAAATCCTTTACCTCTGGGCTCGACTCCCAGAGATCTTTTGCCATCCCGGGGTACTGTGCTCCCTGTCCGGGAAAGAGAAAACAGGCCTTCATGCGGGCTCCTTTTGGGATCGCAAAAAATAGCACATCCCCCCATGGGTTGTCAAGTGCAGCCAATCTCGCATAAAATACTTGAACCTTTTTTGATGGAGAAAATCATGAATGCAGTCATCCGCGCCACAGGTACCTACGTACCGGACCGGCGTGTGTCGAATCATGAATTCGAAAAATATTTGGATACTTCCGACGAGTGGATCGTATCCCACACGGGGATCCGCTGGCGTCACATCGCGGCGGATGACCAGGCAGCATCGGACCTGGCCACGGAAGCTGCCAGTAAGGCCCTGCACCGGGCTGAAATCGATGCCGAAGAGCTCGACATGATTCTCCTGGCAACGGCCACACCGGACTTCGTCGGATTCCCCGCCACCGCCTGCATCGTGCAGGAGAACCTGGGTGCAAATAACGCCGCGGCTATGGACCTGGTGGCCGGTTGCACCGGCTTCATCTACGGCCTGGAGACGGCCAAGGGATTCATCACCTCCGGCTACGCCAAGAAAGTACTGCTCATGGGATCGGAAGTGCTGTCCCGTCACGTCGACTGGAACGATCGCAACACCTGCGTGCTTTTCGGCGACGGAGCCGGTGCCGCTGTGATCTGCGCCGAAGAGGGACCGGAGGAACGGGGCGTGCTGTATACCTACATCCGCTCTCGGGGCTGGGGAGCCCGGCTTCTGGAACGAACGGCCGGAGGCAGCCGTTTTCCCTTCAAGCCCGGCGAGACCGACCCGACAGATTTGCTCCTCAAGATGGACGGGCGTAAGGTCTACAATTTCGCGGTATCCTCCCTGGTCGAGACGATCGAGCACCTGCTCGAGTACCACGATCTCAGTATTGATGATATCAAATACATAATCCCGCATCAGGCCAACCTGCGCATCATAGAGGCTGCGGCCAAGAGGAAGAAAATCCCTCTGGAGAAGTTCTATGTAAACATCCAGGAGTTCGCCAACACCTCCGCCGCCACCATCCCGATCGCCCTGGCCGAGCTTCAGGGCAAGCACATGCTCCAGGAAGGAGATATGCTGATAGCCATCGGCTTCGGCGCCGGGCTGACCTACGGGGGAAATCTGATCCGCTGGTGATCCCCGAATCGCCTGTCGAGCCTGCCGTCCCACACGAACTGATCGCCCGGCTGCGGCGGCACGTCCATGCCCTGACCCCGATACCCACAGACCAGCAGGCTCGTCTGCAGCGACTGCCCGCCGTCCGGTCCGTACTGTTCGACGTGTACGGCACGCTCTTCGTCTCGGCCTCCGGAGATATCGCCGCGAGCGACGGGCAGGAGCGCACCGGGGCAATGGCGAGGGCCCTGAAGGCTGTAGGAATACCGGCAGACCGAACCACGGCGGATCGGGCAGCCGAGGTCCTGGTGGAAGCGATCGCCCGGGCGCACAAACGGCTCAAGGAACGCGGCGTGGCCTACCCGGAGGTGGAGATCAGGAGTATTTTCGAGGAGGTTCTCGAGTACCTGCATACACGGGGATGCGGAGGCGGGAAGCCGACCCGGGAGTTCTGCGAAGCCCTGGCCGTGGAGTACGAATGCCGCAGCAACCCAACCTGGCCCATGCCGGGGCTTGCCGAGACACTACGGGGTCTGAAAGAGCGAAATATGCCGCTGGGGATCGTCTCCAACGCACAATTCTTCACCCCCCTGCTGTTCCCGGCATATCTGGAGAAGAGCCTGCCGCTCCTCGGCTTCGACCCCGATCTGTGTGTGTTCTCCTACAGACTTCTGGAAGCAAAACCTTCGCCAAGACTGTTCCTCCACGCTCTCGAGGTGCTGACCCGCCGCGGCATCGAGCCGCAACAGGTTCTGTACGTGGGCAATGACAGGGTCAACGATATCTGGCCGGCCGCCCAGACCGGTATGAGGACCGCCCTGTTCGCCGGGGACAGCCGTTCTTTCCGTCCCCGGGAAGCGGATCCTATCACCCGCAGCGTGAGAGAGGATGTGCTGCTGACGGATCTGAGGCAGCTCGCGGATGTGCTTCCTGTCGTCTAGTAATTCGTTTCCGCTTCATCCGCAAGCTGCAGTACCCGCAGATAGTCGGGAAAACCGGAGATGTCTTTCTGACCGCAGCCGAAACCCTCGCCCTGCAGGGCCCCACCGGGTTTGTTCGAAACCTGCCTGCCGCAGGCGGTCAGGATCGCGCAGCCGGTGGGCGTGAGGATCTCCGTACCGGTATCGAGTTTCCTCACCTCGAAACCGGACAGCATCACAGCGGTTGCGGGAGCCGGCACAGACAGCCTGCCGTGGGTCGTGTCGATCGTACCGCTACCCACCGTCAGGGTGGAAAACAGGACCCGGTCGGTCTTCAGATAATCGAGGGCCAGGGCAAAACCCAGGACATCCACAACCGTATCCACGGCTCCGATCTCGTGAAAATGCACGTCTTCCGGCCGAACAGCGTGTACCCGGCTCTCCGCTTCGGCCAGCCGCGTGAGGATGCGTCGGCAGGTCGCTATCACGTTTGAGGGATACTTGCCGCGGCCCAGCAAATCGAGAATGGAAACCAGATTTCGATACTCCAGCTGACGATCCTCGCTCCAGGTGATGCTCAACTGTGTACAGGATCTGCCGGCTCGATCCCTGCGTGCCTGCCCGATCATCAATCCCGGGATTGCCAGCCGGTCGTAGCGGTCTTGGAGATAGGACAGGGGGACCCCCAGATCGACCAGAGAAGCCAGGATCATATCTCCGCTGGCCCCGCAGGGTAACTCGAAGTAAAGCATGAAGCCTTGTACACCGCATCCTCGCCGCTGTTCAAGTGAGCACGGGAACAAATTCAACTTGTCTTTTGACAGAGGCGTTCGTATCATAATAACGGGAACAACAATGAACGACGACCAACATAAAAAGCGACAAATATCTTTAGGCTATGTGGCCGTTGCCCTGCTGCTGATCTTCGGACTGCAGTTTCTGTTCGTGCAGAGGGCCAAAGAGATTACCTACAGCGAGTTCAAACAGTACCTGGAACAAGGCATGGTCCAGGATGTGTCGGTCTCTGAGACGGATATTCGCGGTGTGATCGTGCTTAGTGAAAACGAGCAGGAACGGTTCGTTACCAATCGGGTCGAGGATCCGGATCTGGTCAGTCAGTTGGAGGAGAAGGGGGTGCGCTTTTCCGGACGGCAGGCTAACAGTTTCTTCAGCACCCTCTTGTCCTGGATTCTGCCACTGCTGATCATCTTCGCTATCTGGAATTTCACGATGCGCCGGATGTCCATCGGGGGCCCGGGAATTCTCAACGTGGGGCAGAGCAAGGCCCGCCTGGTGGCGGACGAAGAGGCTAAAAAGACCTCCTTCAGCGATGTAGCCGGCATCGACGAGGCCAAGGAGGAGCTCACCGAGGTCGTGGAATTTTTGAAAACTCCTGAGAAATTCGAGGAGTTGGGCGGCCGCATTCCCAAAGGTGTGCTGCTGGTGGGTGCCCCCGGAACGGGAAAGACCCTGCTGGCCAAAGCCGTTGCCGGGGAGGCCGGGGTGCCATTCTTCCATATCTCCGGTTCCGAGTTCGTGGAGATGTTCGTAGGCGTCGGGGCGGCCCGGGTCCGGGACCTGTTCGCCCAGGCCAAGGGCAAGGCTCCCTGCATCATCTTCATCGATGAACTGGACGCCCTGGGCAAGGTGAGGGGATTCAACCCGCTCGGCGGCCATGATGAGCGGGAACAGACCTTGAACCAGCTGCTCGTGGAAATGGACGGCTTCGACACCCGGGCCGGGGTAATTATCATGGGTGCCACCAACCGTCCCGAGATCCTCGATCCCGCCCTGCTGCGCCCCGGGCGTTTCGACCGCCAGGTCGTGGTGGATCGGCCCGACCTGAACGGCAGGGAAGAGATCCTGAAAATCCACAGCGTGAACGTTAAGCTTGCCGATGAGGTGGACCTGAAGGTGATCGCCGGCCGAACCCCCGGGATGGTGGGTGCGGACCTGGCCAACATCGTCAATGAAGCCGCGTTGCTGGCCGCCCGGCGCGGCAAGAAGCGCGTCAACATGGAGGAGCTTGACGAGGCCATCGATCGGGTCATCGCCGGTCTGGAGAAGAAGAAGCGGCTGATCAGTCCCAAGGAGAAAAAGATCGTGGCCTATCACGAAGCGGGCCACGCCCTGGTCGCGGAAACCCTTCCCAACACGGATGTCGTCCACAAGATCTCCATCGTGCCGAGGGGAATCGCTGCCCTGGGGTACACGATCCAGCTTCCCACCGAAGATCGCTACCTGATGACCAAGAGCGAGCTGGAGGACCGGCTGGCCGTTCTCCTGGCAGGAAGGGTTACCGAGGAACTGGTATTTGGGGATGTGTCTACGGGGGCTCAGAACGATCTGATGCGGGCCACGGATATCGCCCGGGCCATGGTCAAGGAGTACGGCATGAGCAGGAAGATGGGCCTAATGTCCTACGAAAGGCCCCGCAATCCCTTCCTGACCGGTGACAGCTGGACATCCACGGAGAAGGAGTACTCGGAGAAGATCGCCGCAGAGATCGACGATGAGGTGAAGCGCATCCTCGATGAAACCCACAAGAGGACCCGGGGTATCATCGAAGAAAACCGGGAAACCCTCGATGCTCTGGCCAAGCTGCTGATCGAGAAGGAAGTGGTGGACCGGGAGGAGTTCAAGAAACTCTTGCGGGTGACCGCGTAAACCTCGAGCTCCCCCTTACAGTTCCCCCGACCCCGTGATATAAAAACCCGTGAACCGGAAACCGCCCCCGCCCCTTGCGCCGATCATCAGAACCTCGGACCCCGATTCCTTTGCAGCCTTTACCTTCAAACAGCGGCTTCCGGCGATAGTCGACCAGATCATCGAGAAGAACGGTCTCGACGAAACCGAAGCGGCGGGACTGAGAGAGCTCAAGGAACGGCTGCGCTCTGGTACGGTGCGGCACTGCCTTTCAGACTATCCCGATCTTGCCGACCGAATGGATGCGCAGGAGCTGGCAACCTGGAAACGGGAGATCGAAAAATACATCGGTCGGTCCTGGCTGGACCTCCCCTGGTACTTCGCCGAGAGCCTGTTCTTCCTGGAGATCCTGCTGGCCTGGGGCTACTATCTTGAGGAGAGCCCCCGCTTTTCCGTGGATCCGTTCCTGCCGTTCAAGGATGAGGAAGTGCAGCGACCCGGAGGCGCCCTGGATCTGTCAGCCCGAATCGCCGCCGAGACCGGGGCGATTTCTTCCCCCCGGGAAAAGCTGCCGGCCCTGCTTCGCTGCGGCCTCTGGGCCAACCGCCTGGATCTGAGCTACAGCCAGCTGCTGGAGCGCTACCGAAACAGTCGGGAGGAGGAATCAAACCAGCTGCTCCTGGATCACTCGGCCATGGTCACGGAGAAAATACTCCAAGCCCGAAGGATCGATCTGATCCTGGACAACGCGGCTTCCGAGCTGATCGCCGATCTGCATCTGGTCCAGACCCTCCTGCAGTACTCCCGGGAGCTGAAAGCCGTTCTGCACTGCAAGGCAGTTCCGTATTATGTATCGGATGCCACAGTCGAAGATGTAACCGCCACGATCCTCTGCATGAAGCAAAGCCCCAGGGCGGAGCTGCGGCACATGGGCCGGTCACTGTCCCGGTGGATCGAAAGGGGATCTCTCGTGCTGAGCGAACATCCTTTTTGGAACGGCCCCCTGCACTTTCCCGAGCTTTCCTCCGATCTGAAACGGGAACTCGGGCGCAGCGATCTGGTCATACTCAAGGGGGATCTGAACTACCGGAGACTGCTGGCCGACCGCAGGTGGGATCCCGCCACCCCGATGGAAGCGATCGTCGGGTATTTTCCCAGTGCCCTGGTGACGCTACGCACGACCAAGAGTGAGCTCATCGTCGATATGCCGCGAGAAAAGGTGGAGAGGCTGGAGCGGGACGATCCGAAGTGGCTGGTAGAGGGGCGTTATGGGATCATCCGCTACTGCGATCCCCGCCGCTCAGACGGCACCCGGAACTCAATCACACCGCTATCCCGGTAGCGCCTGTAGGCGGCCACGGTTCTGGACAACCCGGTCCGCCAGTCGGTTTTGGGGTGATAACCGAGTACCCGCCTCGCTTTATCGATGCTGAAGTTGTAGTCCCGGGCTATGTGGGCGACCCGGTAGGGAAAGATAACCGGCTCGGCCTTGATACGGAACAGGCGGTAGATCCCGTTGAACAGATAGGCCGCTATCCAGGCAAGGGCGATCGGAAGCTCGAACCAGGGCCGTACACCGAGCAGTTCGGCGCTGTACTGCATCATCTCCCCCCAGGTAACCTCCTCCCCACTCGTGATGTTGAATACCTGCCCGGCAGAGTCTTCGTTTTCCAGAGCCAGGAGCACAGCTTCGACCAGATCCTCTACGTAGACCGGGCTGGTCAGGGCCCGACTGCCGCTGATGGTCCCCCGCACGCCTCTCTCCTGGGCGGCGAACAGCCTGTAGAACGTGGTGGTATCTCCCGGTCCGTAGGCATTCCCGGAGCGCAGCACGACAACCCGGAATCCCGGCTCCGCGCAGCTCAACACGAGTTCCTCCGCGGCCTTCTTGCTGCGCTGATAGCCGCTGTGATAAGGATAGAAGGGGCCCTCCTCGGTAGAGTTTCTGTGACCTCCGAAACCCTGAACCGACAGGGAGCTCAAGAAAACGAACACCCCGCAGCCGGCGCGGCGGGCCTCATCGACCAAATGTTTCGTGACCTCGAGATTGTGCAGGAAGTATTCCCTCTCGTATCCCCAGTCTCTGGCCAGGGCGGCGCAGTGGATCACCGCATCCACGCCACAAAGCAGTTGCCGGACCTCATCCGCCACGGTGAGATCCCGCCGCTGCAGCTCCACCCCCCGCCTCCGGATCTCCTCCAGGTGGATCGGGACACGGCTGCGCCGATACTGCGCCCTCACCGGATAGCCCCGCTGCACCAGCATACGGGCCGTCCAGCCTCCGACAAACCCGGAACTGCCGGTGACCAGAATCCTGCGAAATCCGCCGGAAGACATCAGCCCTTTGTTCCGCCCACGGCCCAGAGTCTGCAGAGATTCACCGCCGTTTGCACCCCCCGCACCATGGCCGACAGCGCAGCCCACTCCTGACGGCTGTGATAGTTATGGCCACCCGTGAACACGTTGGGCGTCGGCACACCGAGTTCACTAAGGCGGGCTCCGTCTGTACCTCCCCGAATGATCTTGTACTCCGGCTCTATGCCGGTCTCCCGTATGGCCTGCTCCAGGGTTGTAAGCACTTCGGGAACATTCTGGAGATAGCTGCGCAGATTGGCATACTGTTTCTGAACCTTGATCTCCACCTTCCCTTTGGGAAAAGCCGCCTCCACGGCCCGGGCCATGCTCTCCAGAGCCGCCGCCCGCCGCTGCACCTCCGTCTCTTCAAAATCCCGCAGATAGATCTCCAGCTTGGTTTCCTCGATACTCCCGGAGATCTCCAGGGGAAAGTAGAAACCGTAGCGGCCGTCGGTGGCCTGGGGGCTTTCCGCACCGGGAAGCAGGTTGAGGAAGCAGGCGGCCATCTCGATCGCGTTCACCAGCTTCCCCCTGGCCACGCCGGTATGAATGCTCTTGCCGAGGAAGCGCAAATCCGCCCGGTATCCCTCGAAACACTCCGCTTCGATGCTCCCCTCCTCCCCGCCGTCGAAGGTGTAGCAGTACCTGGCGGAGATCTTCTCGATGGGAAAACGCTGCATGCTCAAGCCCTGCTCCTCATCGGGGGTAAAGCAGATTTGGATTCCGCCGTGGGGGATCTCGGGGTGCTCTGCCAGATACTCGACTGCGGTCATGATCTCCGCCAGGCCGGCCTTGTCATCCGCCCCCAGCAGGGTGGTGCCGTCGGAGGTGATGATGGTCTGTCCCTCGTACCTACCCAGCTGCGGATACTCCTCAGGATCGAGCACGACCCCCCCCTCCAGTTCGATTACCCTGCCGTCGTATTTCTCGTGAACCCTGGGATCTATGTTCTTTCCAGGAGCCGCGTCGCTGGTGTCCAGGTGGGCGATCAAACCGATCTCGGGAGGTTGGTCCGCGGAATCGTCCAGGTTCGACTTCATCCGGGCAAACACAAAACCCGCCCCGTCCAACTCCACATCCCTCAGGGACAGCCGTTCGAGCTCTTCGACCAGCACATTGGCCAGCTCCAGCTGCCCCGGGGTTGTCGGGGAGCTCTTCGAATGTCCATCCGAAGTCGTATCTATTCGCACGTAGCGCAGGAATCGTTCCAGCACCCGCTGTTCGATCCAGCTTCTGTCCTTCTCATTCATCTCAATCTCCGATCACAACTAACAAGGAGGATTGTGATGTCCTCCTCCAGCCCTTCGGGCTATCCTCGTAATGACGCAAGAATACGCGGAACTGTCCATCGAAGTCAAACATGCAGTTCCTTAAAGTATCACATTGACAATCTTCTCGATTAAAAGATATCGTACTGCCCATGAAAACAGACGGAACAAACATGGAGCAGGAGGGCCTTCTCGAGGTAGCCCGGAAGATATGCATCGCAGCTCGGACCGCCCCCAAGGGCAAGGGTACGGATAATCTGGAAACCGTGGTCCTGACAGGCACGGAGAAGGATGAAATCGCCCGGGAGATGCAGCGCATCGGGGAGGAAACCGGGGTGGCTTTTTTTATTCGAGACGCGAACTGCCTGCGCTCCGCCGGCGCCCTGGTGCTGTTGGGAACCAAGATCAGCACCCTGGGGGTATCCAACTGCGGATTCTGCGGTTTCAAAGATTGTGCGGACAATGAAAAGAACCAGGGGATCTGCGCCTTCAACACCGGGGATCTGGGGATCGCCATCGGCTCGGCGGTGAGCGTGGCCGCGGACAACCGGGTAGACAACCGTGTCTTCTTCTCCGCCGGCCGGGCGGCTGTGAATCTGAAGACCCTGGGGCCGGAGGTCAGGATCGCCTACGGCATTCCCCTCAGCGTGGGCGGCAAGAGCATCTTCTTCGATCGCAAGTAGCTTCCCGAGATTTCACCAGGTACAGCACCGTTGCTCCCAGGAACAGGGCGTAGGAGGGGAACTGTCGAAAGGGGGGCACCTCGGAGAGGATCAGGGCGGCGGTGAGGCTGGCGATGATCGGTTCGGCGAGGGTGAAGAAAGAAACGGTGAGAGGACTGAGGTGGCGCACCCCGTAGTTGATCGACGTGTGGCCGATCAGGGTGGGAAACAGTGCTAATCCCAGCAGGGCCAGCACCGATCCCAGGGCGGTCAAATCCACCTGAGCCAGGCCGCCCCCGGCCAGGCCGAAGGGAAGGGTCAGCAGCCCCCCCCAAAGATATATCACGTGGATAAACAACAGGTGGGGAACGTCCCCCGAAACCCTCCGGGACACCAGCAGGTAGATCACGAACAGCAGCGTGGACAACAGACAGAGGAAATCCCCGCTCTGCCCCAGCTGGCCGCCGCTGGTGGCGAAAAGCCAGTAGGCACCGGCCAGAACCATGGCCAGGGCGATGTAGGTGTACCCGGGAATCCGCTTCTTGTAGAGGAAACGCTCGAAAAGGGCAAAGAACAGGGGATTGATAGAAATGATGAAGGTCGCGCTGGCCACGTAGGTCCGTTTCAGTCCTATGATCCAGGCCTGAAAGTGAAGTCCCAATATAAGTCCCGGAATCAGCAGCAGCAAAAAGCCGGCCAGCCCCCTTTCCCGCAAAAATTTCTTCAGCTGCCCCAGGCAGAAGGGCGCCACCGCCAGGCCGGCCAGGATCATGCGGAAGGAGGCGATCACCGGAGATGGAAAGTCGCACAGCTTGATCAACACGCCGGAGAAGCCGAAACTGACGGCTCCGGCTGAGAGAAACAGCAGGGCAATTCTTCGTTGTCGGATTTCTGTCCTCTCGGGCATCGCGACATCGAGTATAACAGAA
>CAZPPB010000082.1:0-16274 GCA_964588355.1 uncultured Spirochaetaceae bacterium
GAACCCACATCATAAGCTTGGAAGGCTTAGGTAATAGCCATTATACGACGGGCGCTTAGTCTGCCCCGGCAGCGGTTTAAACTGCTGCCAAGCGAGTGTAATATAACAAGGGGGGGCGGCTAGATCAAGTGCCGGGCGGGGTCAGGTGCTTGCCTAGGCAACGCTGGATCGGCTATGGTATTCGAACAGAGGAGCGACTGCTCGAGGGAAGGAACAGATGGGATCACGGGGAGAGGTCTTTTCGGCGCGCGCCATCGCCGGGAAACGCACTTATTTCTTTAATGTCAAGGAAAACAGACACGGAGATGTGTTTCTGAACCTGGTGGAGAGCAAAAAAAACGGGGAAAGCGAATTCGAGAGGCATTCGATCATCGTTTTCCAGGAGGACCTGGAGAACTTCCTCTCGGGATTCAATCAAGCCGTTGATTTCATTCGGGAAGGGAAATTCTGAAGCTTCTTCGATGAATCGGAGATAGACCGAAACACTTGACCTGCCTGCGGTGTGCCCGCGTCGGGTAGCCCTTGTGACGCTCGAATCCATAGCGCGGGTCCATTTCAGAATATGCGATCATCCACAGATCCCTCTCAGTCTTGGCCAGGATAGAGGCGGCCATAATGGCCCGTACCTTCTGATCCCCCCGCACCACGGCTTTGGCCTTCATGGGACAATCGGGAACGAACAGGCCGTCTACAACAACCAGATCGGGCGGCGGGTAGATGCCGCTCAAGGCCCTCTGCATGGCCAATAAGGTCGCCCGGTGGATGTTCAGGTGGTCGATCTCCTCCGGCCAGCTCCAACCGACGGACCAGGCCAGGGCGTGCTCCTTGATCAGGGCAGCCGCCAGGGTGCGCTGCTCAGCTGTAAGGATTTTTGAATCCCCCAGGGTCGAGAACAGGGCTCCGGCGGTACGGCCGGGCAGCCCGCCGGGCAGAATAACCGCAGCGGCGGTGACCGGTCCGGCAATCGGCCCTCGGCCCGCCTCATCGATTCCGCAGACTCGCATGAGCTGATCATATCGTACTTTCCGGTTGAGATTCGAGGGTGAGCTGCTGTGGGAGGTTTAAATGCGCTTTCAGGCGGAGTGCCACAATTGGGCGGTCTGGCCCGACCAATTCGGCTCGCGTTCGATGCGGTAGCAATCGAGCAGAAGATCATTCATGAACAAACCAAACGCGTGCCTGCCCGATTCCGGCTGGATCTCCTTCATCCAGGTGGTGCTCACGCCGGTGAACTTCCTGTTTCGAACGGTCCCGGCTACGATAAGCTGCCTGGCCGGACCGTTTTCGATTACCTCGGCGTGGGATTCTCCTCTCCCGGCGTAGCAGGCAAGCGTCAATATTGCCGGAGAGTGCACCCGGACTCTTGAGTAGAAGAGGGCATAGTTCAGTTCCGGTGCGAAGGTCAAACCGTTTCCGGTAAACACGATAGTTATCCCTGCGTTGTAGATGTCGAATACTTCCTGGCGGGTCAATCGTTTTTTCCGAAGCTGCTGAATGCCCTGATACAGGATGTCCAGGGCCCTCGGATCGTAGCGATGAAGCAATCGGGTTTCAAGTAAGACCTGCGTCATTTGTAGATATCCACGTTCTTTTTAGTTTGCAGAACCATTCTGCACGGCTTACGGGTGAGCACAATCGGTAATCTTTATGATTTTTTTCACCGTTTATACAACAAAAGTACCATTTGCACGGAGAAACAGCTGTACTGGTTGTTGATTCAAACTGCGGTATCAAACTTGACGCAAAAGAACCGCGAGTGCTACAATGGGACAATAGCAATTGTGTCTCGCTGGGAGGGTTGGTGCATCTACGATCCATAGAGCTACTCGGTTTTAAGTCTTTTCCCGACAAAACACGCATCGAATTCGCCCACGGCATCACCGCCCTGCTTGGTCCGAACGGATGCGGCAAGAGCAACATCGTCGACGCGATCAAGTGGGTATTGGGAGAGCAATCGGCAAAAACCCTTCGTGCCGACAAGATGGAGGATATCATTTTCGGCGGAACGGAAAACCGCAAAGCCCTCAGTGTGGCCGAGGCCAGCCTGACTATGGCCAATGACAGCGGCCAGCTGCCTCTGGACGCTGCTGAGATAGGGATAAGACGCCGCCTGTTCAGATCGGGAGATGCCGATTACTTCATCAACAACAGACCGGTGAGGCTCCGGGAGATCCGGGAGCTGTTCTTCAACACGGGAGTCGGGAAATCCGCCTACTCGATCATGGAGCAGGGCAGGATCGACCAGATTCTGTCGACCAGGCCCGAGGATCGCCGCATTATTTTCGAGGAAGCCGCAGGCATTACCGCGTACAGGATCAGAGGCCTGGAGGCGGAGCGGAAACTGGAAAAAACACAGGAGAACATGCGTCAGGTTCAGGGAATCGTCGGGGAAGTCAAACGGCGCCACGATTCCCTCAAGGCCCAGGCGGAGAAGACCGAACGCTTCCGGGCTCTGAAGGAGGAGATCTTCCAGGTTGAACTGGATATCCAGCTGCTCAGGCTCAGGGGACTTCTGGAAAGAGAGGAGAAGCTGGATCGGCAGCTCAGCGACAGCAGCGAAGGACGATCTGCCCTGAAGGCCGGCATCGATTCGATCCGGGAGAACATGGAGCGCAGCATCGATCAGGTCAACTCCATGGAATCCCGCCTGATCGAGAACCAGAAAAAACTCTACCAGGTCGATCTGGAGAGAAACAGCAAGGAAAACCAGATCGGAATGCTCCGAGAGAGGCGGGAGGAGATCCAGCAGCAGATCGCTTCGGAGCAGGACAGGGCGCAGTCGCTGGAGAAGAAGATCGGGCAGCTGGGCCAGGAGGTGGAGCGCCGCAGCCTGGAGCTGTCTGATTTGGAATCACGGATCCAGGATGTGGAGAAAAACATCCGGTCCTTCGAAGAGGATCTCCGGAGGTTCGAGGGCCGAATCAAGGAGAACGAGGGAAACCTGCGGCGCCTTCGGGAAGAAGCCGCAGCTCTGGAGTCCACGGTCGAGGAGCTGCGTGCGGATCTACGGACCCTGACCGACGATATCGTCACCCAGCTGGATCAGAAGCTGAAGGAGCTGGGTTATTCGGCGCAAACGAGGGAGCGGGTCGAAACCAGGATCCGGGAGGTGCTGGAGGCGCTGCGCATACAGCTGCGGGGCCGTGCGGAGCTTCTCAGCGACTATCGATCCCTGTCCGGAGGGGGAGGGGATCAGGTTCAGCTGCTCGATACCCTGCAGAAACTCCTGGAGGAGTCTCTGCTCAGGACCGATGAACTCGACGAGCTGTTCGATCAGTATCGGAGCTGCACGCCGGTTTTCCTGGAGGAATTCCTCGCTCCGGAGGGCATCATTACCAAGAAGCGGGAACTGGACAACAGGATCACCGACAACCTGGAGCGGAGGAACCAAAAGAGGGAAGCCGCCGAGTCGTTGCGGCTGGAGAATCAAAATCTCAACGCTAAGATCAGCGAATACCGGGGGACTCTGGAAGAGCTGCGGGTGAATCGGGCGCAGACCCATACCCGGAAATCGAGCCTCCGGAGCGACATCGAGCGTCTCCAGGAGCTGATAACGGACCAGCAGACTCAGCTGGGCGAGAACACCCGACAGATCGAAGATTCCAGAAAACGCTGCGCCGACATCGATCGGCAGATCGCGGATCTGCAGAGTCAGCAAAGCGGTCTGGAACAGGAGAACAGCAAGATCAAAAAAGAGCTGGCCCGGTTGGAGAAGGAGATCAGCAGTCAAAACAGGAATCTGGTGACTACGGAGAAGGAGCTCAAAGGCAAGCTGGCACAGCTGGATCGGGAACAGGGCAACGTCGAGCAGCTGCAGATCGAGCTGGCCGACACCAAAGCCGAAATCCGCAGCCTGTACGGCAATTTCAGCGAGGTCCACTCCCGGGATCTTTCGGAGTTCGAATCCCGGCTTCACGAGGTGGACCGCTCTCTCAAAGATCTCAAGGCCAGTCACCAGGAACTGAGGGAACAGATGCGCGGGCTGGGTCAGGTGAATCTGATGGCGCCGGAGGAGTTCCGCGAGGTGAGCGAGCGCTACAGCTTTCTCACCGGACAGCTCGAAGACCTTCGCCGGGCTTCCCTGGACCTCAAGACAATCACCGAAGAGATCCAGAGCGAATCCTCCGATCTTTTCCTGGAAACGTACAACACGATCCGCAAAAATTTTCACCTGATGTTCCGCAGGCTTTTCGGCGGCGGCCGGGCGGAGCTCAAGCTGCTGGAACCGGAGAAGGTGCTGGAGTCGGGAATCGACATCTACGCCCAGCCCCCGGGGAAGAAGCTGGAAAACATCACTCTGCTCTCAGGCGGAGAGAAGTCTCTGACGGCGATCGCCCTGCTGTTCGCCTTTTTCATGGTCAGACCGTCGCCGTTCTGCATCCTCGACGAGATCGACGCCGCCCTGGACGACCAGAACGTCAGCCGCTTCGTGCATATGCTCAAGGAGTTCGCGGGGAGCTCTCAGTTCATAGTTGTCACCCACAACAAGAAAACGATCGCCTGTGCCGATACTCTTCTGGGCGTTACAATGGAGGAATCGGGGATTTCTAAAATCGTGACGGTTCGCCTCGAGAACCGGATTGAGGAGAAGAGTTACGCGTAAACTGACTTCCCTGAAATCTGCGGCCGCTTCTCTTGTTTCCCGCCTGCATATGACTGAAAAGAGCGGGCGTGTAGCCGCATTTGCCGGCCTGTTCCTTGTCTCCGTGCTGGTCACGCTGATCGTACTGCTGTCCGGAAGAAACGGGTTGGAGGGTGAGCCGGATGAGCAGCCTCCGCTTACCTCGGTCGAGCAGCTCATCGACGATTTTTCCCGGCCGGCTTCCGGAGCCCGGCAGTTGGCCGGCGCAGGTACAGGCGGGGAGCACGTTCTGAACGTCCAGGATTTCATCCTGCCCCAGGTTGTGAAGGGGGACAGCCCCGAGCCGATCCTTCTGCGGCCCCGGCTGAAGCGCTGGCGGGAGGAACAGGTCGGCAGGTACTGGATCCCACTGGAGGATATAGCCGCGGATATCGTCCGGCGGGAGAACGATCGCAGGATAGAGGAGTTGTTCGAAGATATCCCCTGAGTCTCAGGGGTGCCTTGGGAGGGGAACGAAAATGAACACACGAAACCATCTTCTGGCGCTGGTGGTGGGCGTCGTGATGCTTGCGGGCTGTCAGACTCTGGAGGTTGTACCACAGGACACCCGGGCCGACGTCCTGCCCGAGCCGGCGGCAGCGGAAAGTTCGGTTGAACGGAGGATCCGCCCGGCCATGACGATACCCAGGCCCCGTCCGCCTCAGGACGACCCGCTGGTAATCGGGGCGGGGCTTCCGGAGCCGGGAGTGCCTGCGCTGCCGGAAAGCCTCTCGTTTTCAGAGCAGAATTTGCTGGAGCAGAATCTGCAGCGGCATATTCCGGACGTTCCTTCCGAGCCGGAGGCTGTCTCCCGCCCTGCGGCCGTACCGTTTTTTCTGAAGATGGACCGGGAATTCAATCTAGCCGCCCCCAGCCGACCTCATAATGTCACGGTGTTGGCCTTTGGACCCTCATCCCGGGCTCTGGCGGCTGCCGAGCGCCCGCCGGCTTCGCCTGCCCCCGCTGCCGAAGCAGCTCCGGGCGAAGAAACCGGCAAAGCTGTCGCGGCCTCACCCGCCCCCGCTGCGCCCCGCGCAGTTGCGCAGCCCATCCCCCCTGCGGGGTCCTCGAGCCGGGTGCCTGCCCCGGAGCCGGTCAGTCGGCGCAGCCGGGGTGAGCGCACGGATCAGGAATTGGTGGCCCGGAGGGGGGATCCGATAGCCATCGATCTGGAGGGAAGCGGCTGGATCTACACGGGATTGAGAAGCGGAGAGGTGGCTGATACGGGGGAAGAGCCGGGAGTCGAATATCTGTCCAGGCGGAACTACGGCGACAGAACCTCCTTCAACTTCAAGGCGCTGGAGCACGGGGATTACGAGCTGACATTTCAGTATCAGGACAATCAGCAGGCCGTACTGCGCAGTCAGGTAGTGCATCTTCAGGTGGTTCCCGAGCAGGATTTCGAGGCGGCCGTGCAGCGTCAGGCGTGGTCCGCTCAACCGGAAAGTGTCTCCGTGGGATTCCAATCTGTGCCGGGGCCTCCGATCAGCAGCGCGGATACGCTGTTCGAGCTCGGTGAATACGAACTGGCCCTGATCGAGTACAAGAGGAATATGCGCAGCGGTGATCCCTACCTGAACGACAAGCTGGCCGAATGCTACGAGCGCACCGGGGAACCCCTGGCAGCAGTGAAGTACTACAGAGAGAATCTGGGACTCGAGGGAGAATACGGGGATCGGGCCGTCGTGGGTCTGGTCCGCTCCAGCATCGCGACGGGGGATTCCCGCCTGCTGCTGGAAGTCCTGCCGTCGCTTTTCAGCCTCGAAACCGTGCCGGTCGCGGCCGAGCTGCTGGAGGTTGCCCGCTTCCAGATGCAGCAGCGGCGCTTCCCGGTGGCGATCCAGGCCCTGGAATACTACGTCAGCCGTTACCCCGAAGGCAGAAACCTGGATGAGGTGTATTATCGCCTGGCCCAGATGTACGATGTGGACTCTCAGTACCGCGACCTCGAATCGGCCCGGCATTACTACAGCCTGCTCTATGAGTTGTTTCCCGAAAGCCTCTACGCCGATCCGGCCGCAGATCGCATCCACTACCTGGACAGGCATTTTTTCCTTGTTCAGTAGCGGGGCCGTCCCTCATCGCAGCCCGGGTCCCGATAGTCATTGACAAGGGCCCGGAATAACAGTATATATTCAGGGACATTTATGCTGGAACGTATTTCGGACAAACTGACAGATATTGTACGCCAAATCTCGGGGAAAGCGCATATCTCGGAGAAAAACATCCAGGATGCCATCGGAGAGATCAAGCTGGCTCTGCTGGAGGCGGATGTTTCCCTGCGGGTGGTGCGGCGCTTCGTCAATCAGACAACCGAGCTGGCCGCCGGAGAGAAGGTGCTGCGCTCCGTATCCTCCGGGCAGCAGTTCGTCAAGATCGTACATGATAAGCTGGTTCAGCTGCTCGGAGACAACCGGCAGGAGCTGAAGCTCAAGGGTCCGGATACGCTGTCAGTCGTCCTCCTGCTCGGTCTGCAGGGTTCGGGAAAGACCACTACCGCGGCGAAACTGGCGGTGGCCCTGAAAAATCAGGGCAGGAAACCCCTGCTGGTGGCGGCCGATCTGGTTCGACCCGCAGCGGTAGAGCAGTTGTCGATACTCGCCGAGCAGGGCGGGGTGGATATCTACAAGGAGCCCGAGAAAAACCCCGTGAAGGTGGTAAGCCGGGCTCTGCAGTTCGCCCGCCGCTATCAGTACGACACGGCGATCATCGATACCTCGGGCAGACTGCAGATAGACGCCGAGATGATGCGGGAGATCCGGGCCGTCAAGAAAGCGGCTGATGCGGATGAGGTGCTGCTGGTGGCAGACGCGATGACCGGCCAGTCTGCTGTGGATATCGCCAAAGCCTTCGACGAGGAACTCGAGCTGACCGGCGTTATCCTGAGCAAGTTCGACTCGGATGCCAGGGGCGGGGCGGCCCTCTCAGTGAAGAGCATCACCGGCAGGCCGATCAAGTTCATCGGGACCGGTGAGAAGCTGGGGGATCTGGAACCGTTCTATCCGCAGCGGATCGCCACCCGCATTTTGGGCATGGGTGATGTGGTGAGCCTGGTTGAAAAGGCTCAGGAGGCGATCGATGTCCGGGAGGCGGAGGAGCTTCAGGAGAAGCTGGCCAAGGCGAGTTTTACCCTGGAAGACTACCTGGATCAGTTCCGCCGGGTCCGCAAGATGGGCAGCCTGCAGTCTCTGGTCGAAATGATCCCCGGTGCCCGGGGTGCGATAGACGAGAGTCAGTTCGACGAGGGAGAGATGAAGCGGGAAGAGGCGATCATCCTTTCGATGACCCGCGCCGAGCGCCGGAATCACCGCATCATTGGTCCGAGCAGAAGGAAGCGGATCGCCAGGGGCAGCGGCACCGCGGTTTACGATGTCAATAAGCTCTTGAAGAAATTCGAGAAAGCACGGTTAATGATGAAAAAAATGACCAAGAACAAGAAAGCTCAGTCCGCTTTCCTGTCGCAGCTTGGTCAGAGCACATAAGCCGGAGAGCACTTAACTCAGAGCACTTACATAGGAGGCAGATGTTGAGCGTACGGATAAGACTGAAGCGGTTTGGAACCAAACGCAGACCCTATTACCGGATTGTGGTGATGGACTCCCGCAGTCCCAGAGACGGGAGAACCATCGAGGAGGTCGGATTCTACCACCCGATCGAGATCGAAGAAAAACAGATCCAGGTCAAGGAAGAGCGCGTTCGAGATTGGCTGAACAAGGGAGCCCAGCCCAGCGATACCGTCAGAAAGCTGTTGAACAACATCAATTTCCGAATCAAGTAGCTCGAGGGCATTCACAGCTGCTTTCGAAAAAGAGGAGGCACCCGGTGGAAAAGGAACTTGTTGAGTACATCGCTAAGTCACTGGTTGATGATCCCAGCGCAGTCGTGGTGAATATGATCGAGGGAGAGAAATCCACGATCTTGGAGCTGAAGGTTTCGGAAGGGGATATAGGAAAAGTTATCGGAAAGCACGGTCGGATCGCAAAAGCGGTAAGAACCATCCTCAGCGCCGCTTCCACGAAAACGGGAAAAAGGGTGGTGCTGGAAATACTCGACTGAAAGGTTAAGATGGGTGATGAAGGCCGTGCCCGACTGCTCGCCGTCGGCAGGGTCCAAACGAGTCACGGACTGAAGGGGTATCTCAAGGTCAAGAGCCTGTCCGGAGAAATCGAGCATCTGCTGAGGTTGAAGAGCGTTCATTTGGGCTTTCCCGGCGGACTGTCCCTCTTTCCGGTCGAAGATGTGCGGCGGGCTGCGGGGGCGGTGCTGCTGAAGCTCGCGGGGATCGATACCCGTGAGATCGGAGCCGGGTATCGCGGGCAATTCGTCTGGGTGGACCGCCGGTTCGCCAGCGTGCTCGGGGAGCAGGAGTACTACGTCGCCGATCTTAAGGGCTGCCGTCTGTTTCAGGGCAGAGAGCTGATCGGCAGTGTGGTGGCCGTTCCCGAGGGAGGGGGCGGCGATTTTCTGGAGGTGGAGTCCCCGGAAGGGAAGAGATTGATCGTTCCCTTCTCAAAGCATTTCGTGGGCAGAGTCGATGTCGCCGACAGGCGGATCGAGCTTACCGAGGCGTACGAGCCGCCGTGATCTTTCACATTTTGACCTTGTTTCCGGAGATCTTCGAGGGCTATAGAAACTCGTCCATATTGGCCCGTGCGGTGCAGCAGCGTCAGGTGGAGGTGGACCTGATCAACATCCGGGATTTCGCGAGGGATAAGCACAAAGCTTGCGATGACGCCACCTACGGCGGCGGCCCCGGGATGGTGCTCAAACCCGAACCTCTCGCCGGAGCGCTGGAGTCGGTGCCGGGGGTGAAGCGCAGGCGCACCCGGGTGATCTACCTGACACCCTCAGGTAATCTCTGGTCTCAGGCGTTAGCCCGGGAGTTTACCGAAGAGAGCCGGGTGGCGATGATCTGTGGTCGTTACGAGGGGATCGACCAGAGAATCATCGATCTGTTCGTGACGGACGAGATTTCTGTAGGCAACTATGTCCTCAGCGGCGGGGAGGTGGCTGCCATGGTCGTGATCGATACGATCGTACGCCTGGTCAAAGGAGTCATCACCGAAGATTCCCTGGCCGAGGAGAGTTTTTCAGCCGGACTGCTGGAATATCCGCAGTACACCCGCCCGGCTGTTTTCCGCGGCCGAGGTGTGCCGGAAGTTCTTCTGTCGGGAAACCATGCGCAGATCGAGCGCTGGAGACGGGAGAAGAGCGTCGAAAAGACGCGGAAATTTCGGCCGGAGCTCGGTTCTGAGGAAGGCGTGGCAGGCGAGAACCAAGGATAGGAGGAGAAGAAGATGAACAAGATTCGTGTTATTGAAGCAGAACAAATTCGCAGCGATCTGCCTGATTTTTCGATAGGCGATACGTTGAAAATCCACTACAGGATCATCGAGGGAAAAACCGAACGAATCCAGGTTTTCGAAGGCCTGTGCATCGCCATCAAGCGGGGCGGAATCCGCAAGACCTTCACCGTGCGCAAGATCTCCTACGGAGTCGGGGTCGAGCGGATCTTTCCCCTGAACTCACCCCGAATTCAGAAGATCGAAATCAGCCGTCGGGGACGGGTACGCAGAGCCAAATTGTACTACATCCGCGATCGAGTCGGAAAGTCGGCCAAAGTCGCCGAGCTCATTTCAAAAAAACCGAGGAAGGAGCAGGCGGCACGTCCCTCCGGCTCCCCGGCGAAAGCAGCGAAGCCTGTGGAGAGCAGTGCCGTGGCGGCCGACACCGCTGCGGAAAAACCAACCGAGGATAAAGACTGATTTCCATAGAATGAAGCCGATCCCCGTTGACCTCAAGCTCAACCTGAACGCCAGATCCGAGCTTTCCTTGCGATCTGGCGATTCTGTTTTAGTGACGGTCATAAAGCGCCTGACCGGCCACAAGTGGGCCGTGGGCATCCGGGGAAGGGTCCTGCCCGCTTTTTCCGAGGTTGAACTGACTCCCGGCCAGCGATTGAGGGCGCTGGTGGGGATCCAACACGGCCGGATTACCCTCAAGATCTCCGGGCAGGCAGCGGATCCCATCCAGGATCTGATCGTTCGTCAGGGACTTCAGCCGAACCAGTTGGTGGAGAGCATCGTGACGGCGTTCTTGCGCAGCGGCCTGGCGATTGCACCGCAACGTCTGGATCAGGTGCGACAGCTATTGGAAAGACTTCGGCTGGATCCGAAAAAGTTTGCCCGTATAATCGCCATCATTATGGAGAAAGCCATCGATCCGCGATCCAGGGGGCTGGAACAGCTGCTGGCTGTACTGGGATACGGGGAGCAGGATTCGGGGGGGAAGCAGGGCAGAGGCAGGCGTCGATCTCCGGATCCCGAAAAGCTGGCGCAGCAGCTGCGCGCCGATATCGAGCGACCCGAGAGCGGGGAAGGCAGCGGCCTGCAGGTCTTCAACCACCTGCGGGGTCCGGAACACACCTGGGTGGTCATCCCCTTCGACTACAGCTTCGAAGGTTCGGGTCCCGTCTGCGGAACGATCCGTCTGCGCTACAATGTCCATCGGCAGCAGACAGACCGCTTGATCGTAGTGGTTCGCAGTGCAGGAGGCGGCAAGTGGTCGTTCGTACTGAGCCCTCAGGGGTCTGAGTTGTTCATCTTCGGCGATCCGGGCAATAACAGGAGTAAGGCCGAACTCGACGTTTTGCGGCTAAAATTACAAAACCTCGGCGTAAAAACTGACGATACTATACGTGAAGACCAAAACTTCGACGGCTTTGATTTGCCCTGGGAGGAGCTTTCCTATCATTACGTCGATACGGTACACTGACTCGAAAGCAGATGGAAAAAGCGGCAGCGATACAGTATAGCGAAGACGTTCCGGCTCCGATCATCCTTGCCTCGGGCAAGGGGTTGCTCGCCGAGCGGATCAAGCGGATCGCCGCGGAGCAGGGCATCGAGATCGTGGCCGAGCCGGAGCTGGCGGATGCTCTGGTCGAGCTTCCTCTGGGAAGCCTGATTCCCGAGCAGTTCTACCGGATCGTTGCCGAGATCCTGGTATTTGCGGGGAAAGTCGCGTAGAGGTTTTAATGAGAACGATAAAGGTCAGCGATTTGCGTCCCGGTATGAAGTTCGACCAACCGGTATTCATAGAGGGCGACAATATTCTGGTGCCCGCCGGGGTCGCGATCCAAGACAAGGACATCGCGCGCCTGAGCCGCTGGGATATCGAGGATGTGTTCACCGACGGGCAGGAGATCCAGGAAGGCGCCAAGGAGACGGCCGTCAAGCTCAAAGAAACCCCGGCTTGGCTTCCTAAAAAGGAAGAGAAGTCCCGCAGGATCTACCACAGCGCCGTGGACAAGGTGGATGCGATCTTTCAGGATGTGGCCGATGGGACCTATCTCAACCACGAACCCATCGACTCGGTAGTAAAAGAGATGCTGGATGCGCTGCGCCGGAGCAAGAACGAGATGATCCAGCTGATCCTGCTGGGTGATTGGATCGAGCGGAGGCTCTCTGTCAGTGCGGTCAACTGCATGATCATATCCGCGGTAATAGGCACCACCATGCGGCTGGCCTCCCACCGGCTGCTTCAGCTTGCCACCGGCGGGCTTCTGCATGACATAGGGATGCTCAAGGTGGAGAGGGAGATCCTGGAGAAGCGGGGCCGGCTGACTCCCGACGAGCTGAACAAAATGAGGGCACATCCGGTGATGGGCTATCAGATTATATCCAAGGAAATGAAGTATCCCGAGGAGATCGCCCTGGCGGCTCTGCAGCATCACGAACATTGGGACGGTCGGGGATATCCCCGCAGTCTAAAGGGGGAGGATATCACCCTGTTTTCCAGAATCGTGGCGGTTGCCGATGCCTACGAAGCCATGGTCAGTGAGCGTCCCTACAGAAACTCCATAATCGGTTACAATGCCATGAAGACGGTGCTCAGCGATAACGGCAAACACTTCGATCCACAGGTGTTGAAGGCATTCCTGGAGAGCATGGGCATTTTCCCGATCGGCAGTGTAGTGCAGCTGAACAATTCGAGTATCGGCCGGGTCAGCGAGAATCACACGGACGCGCCCCTGCGTCCCAAGATAGATCTGCTCATCGATGAGTTCGGGAACCAGATCGAGGGAAGCGAGGCTGTTGATCTGTTGGTCAAGAAGAAACTTTTCATCGTCAAGGCGATCGATCCCAAGCTGATCGGAGAAGGGGAGGAATGAACCGATGGGGCAAGGGTCGGGAGGGCGAGAAGCGGGCCGAGCAGTACTTGAGCGAACGGGGATACACGGTGCTGGAGCGGAATTTCCGCAGCCCGAGAGGTGAGATCGACCTGATTGCCGAAAAGGAAGATCGGATTGCTTTCGTGGAAGTAAAAAACTGGGCTTATCTGGACAGCGGCGATCTCGAGTATGCGATCGATCGGCGCAAGCAGGGGAGGATAGTGGCTACCTCCCGCCGGTTCCTTCACGACCATCCGGAGTTCCGGCGTAAGCATTTCGGATTTGATGTGATCCTGGTGTCGCCGAATAAGCCGGAGATCATCCACTACGAGGACGCATTTTGGTTAGGATAGCAAAAAAGACGGATCCGCGGCGGCTGGCCGAGTTGAAGAAGAAGATCAACGATGAGAAGTATCTGGCCGTGGCCATCAGCAAGATCGCCCAGGATCTGACCCAGAATATCCACAGGGAGGAATGAGGCCGTTGAGTCATCACGGCAAGCCCAAATCCCGACATCGACAGGACCGACGGCAGGACAAACCCCAGATCGAGTTTTCGCTATGCCCAATCTGCGGCAAAGCGGTCCGCGATCTGAAATCTGCAATCACCC
Source organism: uncultured Spirochaetaceae bacterium (assembly GCA_964588355.1). Taxonomy (GTDB): domain Bacteria; phylum Spirochaetota; class Spirochaetia; order SZUA-6; family DRHE01; genus JAFGQJ01. Next base: position 13,402 of record CAZPPB010000082.1, read on the forward strand.
ATAGGGAAAGCGGGCAACCCGCACATTTCGACTGCATCCTCAAGGCTCTGCGCAGCGACAACGCGGTTCAGCAGCATGAGAAGATCTGCTATCTAGGCAAAGGCAGTTTCGGAATCGTACAGTTCCGGGAAAACTCGGGTCGTTCGAGCTTTTTTATCCGCAAGCGCATCCAGTACGAAGAAACCGAACCCGCACCCGAGTGGCGGAAGAAACCGACCACCAACACTTAGAGCTTTCCATTGCCAGCAGTGTAGCAATGGGATATAATAGACATCCTTATGTCACTCAAATACGCCCTCCTGGGATTACTTTCTGAAAAACCGAAGTACGGGTACGAGATCAAACAACAGTTCGAGGGATCCCTGGGCAACGTGTGGTCTGTTTCTTACGGCCAGCTGTACCCAACGCTCCGCCGATTGTCCGAGGTTGGTTGGGTGACAAAGGCAACAGCTCCGGGGAAGAAAGCGGCGGAGAAGAACATCTATTCGATTACGGAGAAGGGCAAGAAGCGGCTGGATGATTGGCTTCTGCGGCCGTTGCGCTCGAACTACCGGGTCAAGGATGAGTTCACCCTGAAGTTTTTGTTTTTCGACAAGATCCCGAAGGAGAAGGTGCTCAACTATCTGCGTTCCCAGCAGAAAAAAATTATCATGCAGAAAGAGAACTTCCAGAGAACCCTGATCGCCATCGGGGATGAGATCAACTTCTTTCTCCAAGCTATCATCAGAAAGGGGATAATCCATCTGGAGGCGGAGAATCAGTGGCTGGAAGAGGTGATCAACGATCTGGAGGCCAGCTGAAAGGGTCTACGACTGGTATTCCTTCAGCACCTCGAGTGTCTGCAGGGCTTTTCTTCGGACCGTCTTGATATAGTTGCCCTGGGCGATGTGAACCAGGGTGCGGGCCAGATCAGCATAGGCGGCCGGTTCCAAATCCCCGTCATTCGCTTCTACGATTTTTTCCACGGCCAGACAAACGGCGTAGGCCAGGTTGTTGTCGGGCATTTGGGGATCTTCGTTTTCCAATGTGAAGAGCAGTGCCCGGACCACCTCGTTGCCGTCGTTCATCCCGACCAACCCCAGAGCGTAAGCGGCTTCCGCCTTGACCATGGGCTCATCGTCGATGAGCAGGATCGATACCAGGGCGTTTTTCGCCCTCTCCCCACCCAGGCGGCCCAGCAGATTCGCCGAGCGGCGACGCACTTCGGGGTAGTAGTTGATCAATCGAGCCGACTCGTGAACCCGCCTGGCTGTACCCTCCATACCCAGGTATTCCAGTACAAACCCGACTTTATCAGGATCGTCCACCGATCCTTCCTCGATCATGACCTCTATCTCATCCAGAACATCCAGCTTGATTTCTCGGCTGTCCGAGAAGGCTTTCTCACTGAGTATCTGGAACTCGATGTCTCGAAGATACAGTTCCTCCACGGTGAGTTCCCGATCCGTGCTTTGAGCGCCCAGCAGCACGGCGGCGGTCAACCACGCTGCTACTAAAACCAATCGAAATGATGATCCCTTCATCCTCGTCTCCAATTCCTTTCTAATTATACACTACCAAACCCCAATTTTCCACTTGCCGTTTTCCCGCACAAGCAGGTAGAGTAGCGCCTTGGTGTCCTTGATCATCGCGTACCCTTTCACCTGATTCTCGCCTACAAACTCGATCTCGTCCAGCTGAACCTGAAAGCGGCTAGGCACGACGACGTATTTGAAATAATCCCTCAAGCTGTTCAAGCTGGTCTTACTCTTTTTGAGCAGAGGTTGCTCGGACTGCTCTTTCAGGTATGCCGGATCCCCGGTTCGTTCGATGTAATCCTCGCTCAGGTAGGTCAACCAGGTTTCGTAATCCTCCCGCCGGATAATTTCATTCAGATTACGTATGAACTTCTCGATTTCATCGAAAGTCTTGGTGTAGACCTCCTCGCTGACTACGAACTCCTCGGCCGGCTCCTCCGTCTGTTCTTTCCCCGCCGGTTCGACGGGGGCTGCGGGCTGCTCCTCGATCCGTTGTTCCACAGGAGGCGCCGGGCTGCTGCACCCGCAGCACACCATCGTGACGAGTACTACGGCAAACAGGGATTGCGTCGATACCCGCATTTTATTATTTTCGTCCACTGCGCTCATAATCTTTCACATTTATTGACCCGGATCGACAATTGGGAATACAATTTAGGTATGAAGGTGATTTTTCCGGGCTCTTTTGATCCACCCACAAACGGCCACTTCGATATCATGAACCGCGCGGCGGCGATCTTCGACCAACTGGAAGTCGTGATCGCCGACAATCCGCATAAGAAGTATCTGTTCAGCGCGGATGAGCGTTTCGAGATGATAACCACAATGGTGGCGGAGTACCCCAACGTACAGGTGACGATCTGGCGCGGACTCATCGTGGATTTTGCCGAGAAAATCGGCGCCAAGGTCATTCTCCGGGGTGTACGGGCGCTTTCCGATTTCGACCACGAATTCGAGCTGTCCATGATGAACCGAGCTTTGAATCCCAAGATCGAAACCCTGTTCATGCCGACCGACCAGAAGTATTTCGTACTCCGTTCTTCGGGAATCAAGGAAGTGGCACTCTTCGGCGGGGATATCTCCGAGATGGTACCGCCGATCGTCGAGCAGAAGGTGCTGGCCAGGATCCGGAAGCAGGGCAAGCAACCGGGTTCTCAGGGTTGACACGGCGGTCCGAATGCGTTATTTTTCATCCACTTAAGCTCAAAAACTGTAGGTAGTTAAACATGGCAGTTCCAAAGAAGAAAATCTCTAAGACTCGATCCAGGAAGCGGAAAGCCCAGACCATGCGGCTGAAAGTGCCGACGATGATCGAATGCAGCAACTGCGGAAACAGGGTGCTACGCCATAGAGTCT
>CAZPPB010000083.1:0-15990 GCA_964588355.1 uncultured Spirochaetaceae bacterium
TCCAGGTACCCCGCCTGGTGGCGGCGGTCACGGCCATGACCTTCTGCTACGGCGCATACCTGGGAGAAATCTTCCGGGCCGGGATCCAATCGATTCCCAAAGGGCAGATGGAGGCGGCCCTGGCGATCGGCATGTCCCGGGGTCAGGCCATGAGCCGCATCATCCTGCCCCAGACCATCCGGGTGGTGCTCCCGCCGGTGGGCAATGAGTTCATCGCCCTGCTCAAGGACTCCTCCCTGGTATCGATCCTGGCCGTTGCGGACCTGCTGCGCCGTGGACGGGAGTTCGCCTCCAAGACCTTCTACTACTTCGAGACCTACACCGTGGTTGCTCTCGTCTATCTTGTCATTACCCTGTTTTTCTCGAAACTCGTATCTATAATGGAAGAGAGGCTCAACAGGCGTGAGCAGCAATAGACCGCGGGTCACAATCATCGACGCCTGCAAGAACTTCGGCAAGATCGAGGCGGTGAAGAACGCCAACATCACCGTTGAGAAGGGAGAGGTAGTGCTGGTGATCGGTCCTTCGGGCAGCGGCAAGAGCACCCTGCTGCGCTGTGTCAACAGGCTGGAGAAGCTCACCTCCGGGGAGATCTGGATCGACGGGGATTGCCTGACCGCCCATCACGCCGACATCCGCCGTATTCGTGAAGAGGTGGGTATGGTCTTTCAATCCTTCAATCTCTTTCCCCACCTGACCGCGCTGGGAAACGTGACAATCGGTCCGCGGATCGTGAAGAAAACCCCTCAGGGTATCGCCGAGAAGGAAGGGCGAGCCCTCCTGGACCGCGTGGGGCTTGGGGACAAGTACGGATCCTACCCGGACCAGCTGTCCGGAGGACAGCAGCAGCGGGTGGCCATAGCCCGAGCTCTGGCTATGAATCCCAAGGTTATGCTGTTCGACGAACCGACCTCCGCTTTGGATCCGGAAATGATCAAGGAGGTTCTGGACGTGATGCTGGCATTGGCTGAAGAAGGCATGACCATGCTGGTCGTGTCACACGAGATGGGATTCGCCAAGGCCGCGGCACACAAGGTGGTGTTCATGGACAATGGCGAAGTGATCGAAACCGCTCCGCCGGAGGTTTTATTTCACAATCCACAATCGGAACGGACCCAGAAGTTTCTGGATCACATCCTCTAACTCAACGCTGCAGCCACAAGCCCCGGGCCACGAGCAGTTTTTCGCACGGGAAACAGGGGCACCCCCCAGAATGATCACCCCAACGATGATTGGGATGATAATTTCCATGATAGACCTCCGGCTGCTCTCTATAGTTGAACAATCGGCAGCTTGAGAAGTGTCACTGCCGGATATATCCACCAATACCTCGGCATACTTTGTATTTTCTGCTAAGATGCCTGTGTGAAGATGAACAACAGGCGGTTGATTCTCGGGGCCGTCATCCTCATTCTGGCTGCGGGTTTGATCTTCCTGCTCCTGCCGGTGGCGAGCAGGGAGCATCGGATCGAGTTCGACGAGACAAAAATCGAGGGGAAGAAGGATTTCCTCGAGGAGATCACCAGAACCAGTCTGCCGCAGCAGCAGCATAGGCCAAACATCCTCTTCATTCTGGCGGACGACCTGGGCAAAAACGACATCTCCCTGTACAACCCCCGGGGCGTGGATACGCCCCACATCGACGCCATCGGCCGGGGGGGCGTGGTGTTCACCGATGCCTACTGCACCTCCGCCATCTGCTCTCCCTCCCGAGCGGCCATCATGACCGGACGCTATCAGCAGCGCTTCGGCCATGAGCTGCAGACCAACGACCGCTACCCCAGAAACCGCCTGGAGTATCTGGTGTTCAAGCATATCCTGGATATCGGTTTCTGGCGGGTCGCGGAGCTGGCCGTGCCCAGGAAAGCGGACATCGCCAGACAGGGGCTGGATCCCGTAGAGATCACGATCGCCGAGCTGCTGCACAGCTCCGGTTACGCCACGGGGCTGATCGGCAAGTGGCACCTGGGACACGAGGAGCCCTTTCTGCCCCTCACCCGCGGGTTCGATTACCACTACGGCTTTTACGAGGCTTATACCCTGTACGACCAGATCGACGATCCGGATGTTGTCAACCGTAGACTGAACGAGTTTTCCGACAACCATCAGTGGCGGCAGGGACGTCGGGGCACCAGCGCCATCAGACGAAACCACGAGATCATCGACGAGCAGGGCTACCTGACCGACAGAATCGCTGGGGAGGCGGTCCGTTTTCTCGAAGCGCACGCTTCGAAGCCGTTTTTCCTCTGCGTTCCCTTCAGCGCGCCCCACGTGCCTTTCCAGGCTCAACGGCAGTACTACGACGGTTTTCCTGAGATCGAGGATGAGACCCGGCGGGTGTACCGGGCTATGATCAAGAACCTGGACGACGCCGTCGGGCTCATAACGGGCAGGCTCGAGGAGCTGGGGCTGGAGCGGGACACCCTGATCATCTTTGCCAGTGACAACGGAGGCGCCCTGCACACCGGCGCCACGGACAACGCCCCACTAAAGGGGGGGAAGTTCACGAATTTCGAAGGGGGACTGAACATCCCCTTCATGCTCCGCTGGAAAGGGATGCTCCCCGAAGGCGGCCGCTTCAGCCAGCCGGTCAGCCTGATGGATGTGTTCAGCACCGCCGCGGCCGCCTCATCGGTCCCCCTGCCGGCGGATCGCCGCTACGACGGCGTCGATCTCCTGCCCTACCTGGTCGGTGAGACAGCCGGCCCGCCTCACCGGGTTCTGTTCTGGAGATCTCTGTACAACAAAGCGGTGCGCAGGGGTGAGTGGAAGCTCATCCTCGATGCACGCAGCGGCCGGACCCTGTTGTACAATCTGAATCACGACCGCGGGGAAAAGGTGAATCTGGCACCCCGTTACCCGCAGATCGTCGGAGAACTGCTGGATGAGCTGGAGCGCTGGGAAGAACAGCTGCAGTCCCCCTCCTGGCCCCGGGTGATGGACGTGGAGTTTATCATCGACGGCAAAGCGTATCGCTTCGCAATCTAGACGGTGTCGGATCAACGACACCTACCCCTAAGCGGCTCAGCCCGGCTGCAACCGGCTGAGCCGATCCAGCTCCCGGTCGTAGCTGCCGATCAGATTGTGCCAGCTGAAACGGTTCATGGACACGGCCAGAGCTCTGATTTTTGCCAGAAGGTCCGGATCCGCCCGGCGCAGGTCTGCCAGCAGGCGGGAGAGCTTCCCTGCCAGCTGTCTCCGATCCCCGAACAAAACATCGTCGTGGAACTCCTTCGGAATCAACTCCGGGTAGGAGAGCTTTCGGGGCAGAAGCGGAAAACAGCCGTGGCGAATCGCTTCCACCACGGAGATACCGAAGTTCTCCTGCTCCGCTGTGCTGATCACGATCCCTCCCCGCTTGAGCCAGGAAAGATAACGCTCCCGGGAAGAAATGTAGCCGTACTGTTCTATCGATCTACCCCAGCGGCGGCGGGCTGCGATGAAGGCTTTGGGAACCTTCTGGAAGTTCTCCCCCAGCAGGGCCAGCCTGAAACTGCTGCCCGTTTCATCCACCTGCTGAAGGACGGAAAAAAACAGTTCCGGGTTCTTGTCGAACTCCCAGCGGTGGTTCCAGATGATCAGGGGCGGTTCGCCCGCCGCCGGCAGATCGATCTGCTCATCGGGGGAAAAGCGGCAGCCCGGGTGCAGCACCGCGGTTTTCCTCCGTATCTCCTGGGTGACCCAGCGGGGACGATATTCGGGCATTCGGTTCACAAAACCCGGAAGCTCCTCGAAGAAAGCCCGGAAGTGGGTGTCGGAATTGAAGAGCACCCGTTCGGCGCACAGAGCCGTGGTGACGTTGGTAAATCCGTACTGGAGATCCAGCCGTTCGCCCGGCGCCAGGGGATAGGTCAGCTGGTTTTCATGAACGTAGAGAAGGGTCGGCGGGCAGGCCTTTCCCCACAGAGCTTTGAGATCGGCCAGACTCATCAGGTCCGTGATGATGAGGCCCCGGTACCGGCCCGGATCTTTGATGCGGCGGGCGAAATGCAGTGCAGCTCCCCGCATCCGCCACTTCCAAAATCGCGCCGGCAGGGTATGAAGGTCCAGATCGTGCCTAGAGTTTTCCCGCCATCCATCGGCAAACTCCCTGTGTGAACCGCCGTAGAAGGGTTCCAGGAACAGGAACTGTTGTTTTTCTCGACTCATGGGTCCGCAGATCATGATAGCCGCATGAAAGCCCTGTGGAAAGCCGCGGCGGGTGGTTTCGTCACGCTGGACAGCACAAATACATCCTTATACAATCGTCATACAATCGTCTCGAGCGGGGAGGTTGAACTGATGAGAGGATTCGCGATACTAACCGCCATCGGAAGCGACCGGGTCGGGATTGTCGACGACCTGACGACATCGATCCTGGAAAAACAGTGCAATATCGAAGAGAGCCGAATGGCCGTGCTGGGGGGAGAGTTCGCCGTGATGCTGCTGCTCTCCGGCTTGCAGAAGGATATCGAAGCGCTGATCGAGGCTTCCGAACGGATTGCGGGAGAACTGGATCTTCATATATCGATGAAGCCGACGGTGGAGCCCAAAGCTCGACCTCAGATGAGACCGTACATGATCGAATCCGTTTCTCTCGATACCCCTGGAATCGTCCACGCCATCACCGCGCTGCTGCGGCGCCAGGGGATCAACATCGAGAACATGGAAACCGATACAACGGCTGCTCCCTGGACCGGCGCTCCGATGTTCGTGATGCGGGGAAGGATCAGCATACCTCCGGAGGTCTCGCTGGCAACGCTGCGGGAAGAAATCGAAACTCTGGAGACCGATCAGAACCTGGACATCAAGTTGATCCCTGTAACCGTCGCTCCGCTGGAGTTCTGACTGGGATCGCCGGCAGAGAGATCAATTGGATACGGATCGGTCCAATATGGATAGCCGAAATCTGTCCCAGGCGGACAAGCATCTTTTGTACGGACTGTTGTTGAAGAAGAAGCGCAGTCCCGCCGAAGAGCGCAAACTCTTTGCAATCATGCGCAGCCCCCGCGACCTGGACGAGAAGATCGAAGCGATCCTGTCGTTGAGCGAGGAATCCGAAAGAAAACCGCCGCGGCGCTCCCGCACGGGCAGACAAACAGGGACTGCAGACTCTGCACGCAAGGCGAAGAAGAAGGACAGCGCGCTGGTGGTGGATGTCTATCCGGAACTCGCGAAGCTGCTGAAAAAAAGTTCCTTGAAAAGACGATTTACCTTCACCCGCATCGGTGAGAGCTTCGATGCAATACACCTGCTGCGTCGTTTGGACACCAGGCTGCTCATCATCAGTGAAAATCTCTCCGACGAAGATTATCCCCGCTTCTTTGAGATCTGCCGGGCCGTTCAGCCGGGCATCAAGTTCATCTACCTGAGCTCTCCCCCGCGCTCTCTTCGCATGGATCCCGCCTTCAGCAGATCGACTCGCTTTGTCCCGAAACCGATCAGCGTCAGTCGTATAGAGGAATCGGTACGGGAGCTGCTTGGAAGCGACTATTGATATCGGGACAGGATCTCCCGATAACGTTCGGGATCGAGCAGATTTTTCATGAGCCGCAGCTGGCCCTGCAGCTCCGCCTCGTGTCTGGCGGCGCTGCCTAATACAAAGAAAACGAAGCGGTCTCTGAACAGCATTCCCATGGTGAAACATAGAGACGTCGCATCGGCAAGCGCCTCTTCTACCGTCTTTCCATCTAAGTAGGTTCGATCCCGGATGCTCTGCTGCGCATAAGGTATGGAGTAGGGCTTGCCTTGCAAGATCAAAGGTACCAGGGTCTGCTCCGGCTGGTCCTTGGGTTTTGCCGTACTCGAGCCCAGCACTTTGGCCAGACTCTTGCCCAGATCGGCCAGGCAGGCTATGCCTTCGTCGACAAGCTGGATCAGCTCCATCTCGTTCCCGATCGCGCCGATCTTGGCCTCCTTGACCTGAAGGTACTGGGACAGGGGAAAACTGCCGAAGTGGAACGGTCCTTTTTTCAGCCTCTCTGTTATCGTCCCCAGCCTGGCCATCTCCATCTCATAGAAGGAGCGGGAAAAGATCGCGCTTCGGCCGACCCCGGCTATCTGCACCTTGCCGTTTAAAAGCGAAATAAATGTCTTGTAGAAAGCATCGAATAATCGCTGGGCGAACAACAGTACGTTGCCTTGATCCGTTTGGAAGTCCCCTTCACTCTTGGGCACCGTCTTTTCATACAAGCTGCCCAGGTTGCTCGAATCGACCAGGCCGCTCTCGTCGTAGCGCAGGTAGCTGTTCAGGCGGCGAACCTCGTGTAATTGACCGTGAAGCTTTTTTATGGATTCGAGGGACTTGTCGATGTAGGCATCGATGCGCTTTCTCACTTCGAGACTGCAGTTGAAATCCCGCACGTTGACAGCCTCACCCAGACCGGGGCGCATCAGCTGCCAAAGAGCGACGAAACGGCGGTGTTTCACCATGTTTAGACCCAGGATACTGTTGTACAGAGAAGGGAGAGTAGCGTCCTGCGATAGAATGCGGATGGCCAGGTTCCGAGCGGCATTGCCCTCCTCCTCATCTTTGCCCTGCTTCCTGTATACTGTGAGGATAGACTCCTCGATGCTCTGAATGTATTCCGGCTGGTAGTGCATCATGAGGAATAGGCGTTCGATCCGCTTCATCTTGTCGATCAGGTTTCGGTCCCTGTAGTTCAAATGAATGAAATCAAAGGCCAGACATTTATCGGCCAATGATTTGAGCAGAACAACCAGGTTGTACTGCAGGGGTGTAAGGTGGAGCCAGCCGTGCTCGGTGATCAGGCCCAATCGGGGGGAAATCTCCGCCGACCAGTTCTGGAGGTCCCGGACGAAGAAATTGCGCAACTCCCGGTTGGGCCGGATACCCGGCGGGAGAAATGGTGTTTCCAGAACGTGGGTCTTCCGGCCGAAATCGCGGATCCGCCCGCGCTCCCTGAACATGTAGCGGAGGTAGGGGATGGCGCTCTGAGGCGCTTTGATGGAATTGCGTTTCCTGACGAACTGCCGTCGCACAGCCTGAAGACAGGCCCGTTGGACGATCCCTTCGATCTCCACGGCCTCCTGCTTCTCGTCGATTTCCTGAATCTTCTCGATCTTCTGGAGGATACGCAGATCCGTAGCCAGAACCCGCTCCACGGCTTCTGCCTTCAGTTCGTCCCGATCTTTGCGCAGGAGCCGGCCTAGAGCAATGTTCTCATCCGCCTCCTTTTCGATCTCTCTGCGGGATATCGCTGCAGCCATGGTTCTACTGTTCAGATGACAGCTGGGTACGAATCGACTCCAACTGCGTCCGGATATTCGCAATATGGGCGGCCGGATCCTCGATCATGCCGCGGCGGGCCTTCTCTTCGATCCTCCGAGCTGCTTCTGCAATCACTTCCAACTCCAGACTACCGGCGGCTCCTTTTATGTGGTGAGCGGCGGCCCGGATCTTCTCCGCGTCCTGCTCGGTAAAAGCCTGACCCAGCAGGACAAGATCTTTCTCCGTCGATTCCAAGAAGGTCAGGTAGAGCCGGCGCACCTCCTGCTCTTCCAGACCAAACTCCTCGGCCAGGGTTGGGATATCCATATCAGCTTCCCTCGGGCTGTAGAACATCATTGATGCTCTGTTCCAGACTGCGGAGGCTGAAGGGTTTCTGGATAAATCCGCTGGCACCGATTCCCATCAGACGGTCCGCCTCTCCCTGGATAGTGTACCCGCTGCACAGCAGTACCTTCACCTCCGGGGCGAGGGTTCGCAGCTCCTGAAAAACCTCACTGCCCCCCATACCGGGCATAACGATGTCGAGGATCACGAGCGCGATGTCTTCGAGGTTCTCACGGTACAACCGGATAGCATCGCTGCCGCTGGCGGCGGCCAGCACTGTGAACTCCAGCTTGCGCAGGATCTCAGTGGCCACCTTGAGCACGGCCTGCTCGTCGTCTACCAAGAGAATCGTGCCCCGGTTCTGCGATTCGGCAGGCCCGGGTTCGGCGTGCAATGAGCCTGCCGAAAACTCCGCGTTCGCCGACCGCTTAACCGGCAGATAGATGCGGAAGGTGGTTCCCTTGCCGATCTCCGATTCCACATCGATGTAACCACCATGCCCTTTCACCGCTCCGTACACCGACGCCAGGCCCAGTCCCGTGCCCCGGCCCATCTGCTTGGTCGTGAAAAACGGCTCGAAGATGCGCTCCCGGATCTCCTCATCCATTCCGATGCCGGTGTCGTGAACCGCGATCAGAACATACACGCCCTCTTTCGGGGTGAAGACATTGTCTGAGATTTCCTCGTGATCCACGTTGCGCGTCTGTATATCCAGGGTACCCTGGCCGGGCATCGCGTCCCCCGCGTTGAGCAGCAGATTCAGAACCAGCTGTTCGATCTGGCCGGCGTCGCCCTCCATAACCTCGAGCTCGGGGTCCAGGTCCACGTTGATCGAGATTTCCTTGCGGGTCCGGCCGAAGGTCTCCGCGGTTTCCCGGATCAGTTGGTTGAGGTCGAGCAGTCGAACCTCGAATCTTCCCTTACGGGCATAGCCGAGCAGCTGCCCGGTTAGACGCTTGGCACTCTGTACCTGGCGCAGTATCTCCTGTATCCGCTCGAAGTGGGGGTGGGTCTGCTGGAGATCCATTGCCATTATATCGGAGTTTCCCTGGACGACGGTCAGCAGATTGTTGAAATCGTGAGCCACTCCGGCCGCCAGAGTTCCGATCGATTCGAGGCGCTGGGAGCGCCGCAGCTGATCCTCGAAACGCTTGCGTTCGGTTATATCCATCAGCAGAGCAATCGATTTCTCCCCATCGTCCCGGATCGGATACAACCGCAGCTCCAGCTCTTTGTTCCCCAACTGAATTTCGATTCCTGTCGCGGATGAACTGCTCTCAGCGTCGTTGATCCCCCGGAGACAGGCAGCCACGCCGTTCCGGTCGTCTTCTGAAAACAGCTCGAGGAACTTCGAGGACAGCAACCGCTCTTCGGCTATTTCAATGATTTCGATGGCGGCGGCATTTGCATACACGATTCTGCCTGCCCCGTTGATCTCCAGGATCCCCTCACTCATGCTGGCCAGGACAACCTCGAAGTGATGCTTCAACTCAAGCAGCTCTTTGGTGATTTCCCGAGCGTGGATGTCCTCCAGACCCCTTATCTCGGTCTCCACGGCTTCGAAATCGCTCCGCTCAGCCAGTTTCAGGACATCGAGTATATGGGCACCCATACTCTTGAAGGGCCCCTTGGCGATGTAGGCATTGGCGTTGCAGTCCTCAGCCAGGTTCGTGCTCTCCGCGGCTGTCGCCGAGAGCACGACTAGGAAGCAACCCGCATGCTCCGGCATGCGGCGTACGATTCGGCAGAAGGTCCGCCCATCGATGTTGGGCATGACCAGATCGACGAAGATCACCTTCGGGCAGTAGGTGCGCAGAACATCGATCGCCGCCAGGCCATCCTCTGCGCTCAGGATTTCATAGCCCTGTTTGCTGAGCAGAGTCGAAATATACTCCCTGATGAGGGGATGGTTGTCTACGACGAGAACTTCGAACATTTCCCACCTCTAACTGTTACTATGATCGGCAGGCAATCCTATTCTCATACTCAAAGAAACCGACCCATCTGAGTTTCAACAACAGATCACACGACGTTTTCGGGATGAGAAAACATCCGGCTGTCGAAAGCGATGGCAGGCTCAAAGCGAAAAAGGGAGCCCGCCCACGTGGACAGGCCCCCCCGTCAAGAATCCGGGATACCCGGTGCGAGTTTCTACTTGGGCACGTCTCCTACGATGTTGTCAACGTAGTAGTCGATACTCAGAAGCTCTGCCTTTGTGCCCATCACACCGTCGGCGATGCGCACCTTCCCCTTGTTGTCGGTGATCGGGCCGACATAAGGATCGAAGACGTCCCTACCCTGCTTCATCTGTTCGTAGCGCTTCATGACCAGGTCGTACACGTTCATCCTGCCGAGATCCGGCGTAGATACTGTTACAGCCTTCAGACCACCCACGAACTTGGGATTGATCTCGTGATCCAGGCTGCCTCCCAGCAGGGCCGCCTTCTCCTTGGCCAGCCACCAAAGATCCTCATTGCTCCAGGTGCCGTTGTAGATGTCTTTGAGGATCTTCTCGTACATTATACCCCAGTCGACAAGCTGACCGGAAACCACCGAATCCGGTCCGAAGGCTTCCATCGGGCTGTAGTGGCTGAAGGTGTAGACCGTCTCTCCTTTTTCCATATGCTCCTGGCCGACTTCTATAACCGCCGGCGAGTCCTCGGTGAAGGCCAGGCAGTCGATGCCGTCCGCTACCAGAGCCTCGGCGGCTTCCCGGGCTTTGGCCGGATCGTACCAGGAGAAGATCCAGCGCACGTGCACCCGGGCATCGGGGTTTGCATCTTTCACGCCCAGGGCATAGGCGTTGATGTGGCGCACGACCTCGGGAGTGGGAAAGGCCCCCACATAGCCGATCTTGTCGCTCTTGGTCAAAGCGCCGGCCATCAGTCCATTCAGATAGTACATCTGGTACAACTCGGCAAAGTAGGTTCCCACATTTTCCGAGTTCTTGAAGCCCGAGCAGTGCATGAACAGCTGGTCCGGGTGCTTGGCTCCGGCTGCTACCGTATCATCCATATAGCCGAAACTGGTGGTGAAGACCACGTCGCAGTTCTCCTCCACAACCAGCCTGTCGATGATGCGGGCCGCATCCCCCTCCGGTACGGATTCTACGTACATGCTCTCCAACCAGTCCAACCGCTCTTCGACGTACTGGCGTCCGACTTCATGGGCGTGAGACCAGCCGTAGTCCCCCACCGGACCGACGTAGATGAAACCCGCCTTGATCGTTTTGGCTCCGGTAGCCCCCTCGCCCTCGCCGCCGGCAAAGGCCAAAGACGCCCCAATCAGGCAGATTGCCAATACTGCCAGCACTTTTTTTGTAGCTCTCATAGCTCCCTCCGTGGATATATTTGGATTTGATAAGTCCCATCTTATAGCAACGCGCGGGCCTGTCAAGCAGATGCGAACGGGTCGAAAGCAAAGCCGAGGAGCAGTCGCACTGGGCGTCTGCCGATGACCCGGAGCATGCCGGCTTTCTCCAGCACTCCGAAAAAAACCGCCCGGGCAGGATGCCCGGACGGTCATGAATTGCTTCAGTCCGCAGTCTGACTGCAGACTTGGAGGATTACCACTGGGGCGGATAGAACTCTTCCACGTCGGCCTTGGTAATGATGTGTTTCGGCAGATACCTGACGGGGGGAATCTCTTTTCCGTTGAACCAGTCGGCTGCGGTCTGTACGGCCAGGGCACCGTCACCTTCTGCAGTCTGATAGGTAATGGCGAAGAGCTTGCCCTCTTTTACCAGGTCCATTCCGACCTTCGAGTTGCCGGCTGCAATAACAACCACATCATCTCTACCGGCTTTTTCCAGGGCTTCGAAAATACCCAGGGCCTGGGCGCTGTCGTCGGCTGCGCAGATCCCTTTCAGGTCATCCCCGAAGCGGGTCAGCCAGTCGGATACCAGCTGCATGGTCTTGTCCGCTTCGAATCCGGGAGCCTGCTTGTCCAGGGTCTTTACCCAGGGAGCGTACCCGGAGAGCTCGGAGATGGGTCCCCAGCAGCGGGCGAAATAGGGTGACCCACCGGGAGCATGCTGGGTGTAGGCCACGCCCACATCAGCGGTCCCGTGGATTCTCTTCATCTCGTCGGCCCACACACGGGAGAGCATCCTGAACTGGCCGAAGTCATCCGGACCGGTCCAGGTTATGCAGTAGTCCATAGCGGCTGCCGAGGGCAGGGTGTTGAACAGGATCAGCGGGATCCCGGCTTGATTGATCTTCCTGGCCTGCTGAGGTGCGGTTTTCGCATCCAAAGGGATGAGAAGGATCATGTCGGGTCGTTCGTTGATTGCCTGGTCGATCATCTGGTTCTGCACCGCCAGGTCCCAGTTGGGCGACAGGGGTTTGAACTCCATGTCGTAGGCGCCGGAGACTTTCTGGGCACCCAAGGTACAAGCCGTTGTCCAGGGGTGATCTCCGTGCACGATGAATACGATCCGCTTGCCGATTGCGCCGTCTTCCGGTGATGCGGGGATGTTTCTCTTGTTTGCGTTCCACCCCGCGAATTCGATGTCCCACCAGTGAAGTGGATTGTCTTCCGGCAGCGCTTCCGGATCGCTCGGCCTGGCCGGTACTTCCCGCTGTTTCTCCTGAAGAATGATCAAGGGCTGGCCGTCTTCGGACTTCAGTGTCGACGTATCCACAGCCAGGGACTTCTCGAGATTCGACATCCCGCCGGCGGCTGTTTCACCCTCGGTGGCACCAGCACCTCCGCTAGGTTCCCCGCCTCCTCCGGCGAACACCGCGCCGGTCAGTGCCAGCGCAAGGAGAAGGACAAAGAAAATCGTGATTCGTCTTTTCATCTTTTACCTCCTAGAAAAGATTTTTATGTTCAGGTTTGAACCAAACCTGTATTCCAAAATATGTAGAAACCGGTGCATCTACCCCGCGATCTTCTGCTTCGAGGCTCTCAGTTTCTCCTTCAATTGGTCCACCTCTTTCAGCAATTCCGACCGCTGACCTACGGTCTTGTCATGTTTGTATTGGGTATAAGCTTCGTACAGCACCACGGTGGCCAGAATGACACCGGCGATGAAAATTTTCACTTCGTTGCCGAGGCCGAACAGGATAATCCCGTTGTACAGTACGTCCAGGGAAAGGATGGCGAAAAAACTTTTCAGGACGCCGCCCTTCCCGCCGGACATCGCAGTCCCGCCTATGATAACCGCCGAGATGACGTACATCAGAGAGGTATCTCCCAGATTGAGGGTGGCCGCCGCCCCTTCCATGGCAAAGAGGACGCCCCCCACCGCAGCGGTAAATCCAGAGATCACGAAAGTCACAATTGTGTACAGATCCGTATTGATACCGGCGAGCCAGGCGGTTTGGCGATTTCCCCCGACCATGTATAAGTTTCTCCCGACTCTGGTAAACCGTAAAAATACCGTAAATGCCGCCACCAGTATCAGCGTAATGACAACCCGGGGGGTGATGAGCGGAATAAGCATCTTGGAAAGCCAGTCGGAAACGGCAAAAGCATCGGGAGAAGACAGGCTTATCGAGTTTCCTCTGGTAATCGTGTAGATCGCCCCCTGCAGGATCGTAAGCATCCCCAGGGTTACGATAAACGAGCTGATTTTCGCCTTGGCCACCAGCAGACCGTTGATCAATCCGATGAGGCAGCCGGCAAGGATTGCGATGGGAATACTGCCGCCGTAGCCGATGTACTGCTTCAGGCCCAAACCCACTACCCCTGCAAAGGTGATGATCGTGCCGATGGACAGATCGAGTTGGGCGATGATGAGAATCATGGTGAAGCCGATCGCCGCGGTGGCGTTCATCGCCGTGGTCCTCATGATTGTAGTTAGATTGAAGGTGGTCATGAACCGCGGGGCGAAAATCGCCATGAACAGAAAAACCACCCCGAAGAGGATGAAGATCCTGTTTTTGTCGATGAATACAAGGGTTTTCTCTCTTCTTATTCCTTTACTCGTCTTACTACTCATAATCCCGCCCCATTTTCCTCAAGGATCGCGCGTTGACAAAAACGACGATGATGAAAATCGCACCTCGGATCATGTCCTGGGAGAAGGTCCCGACACCTAAAAGGGTCAGGATGTTGTTGAGGATTCCGATCACCAGAACGCCTCCGAGTACCCCGATGATGGAACCACGCCCCCCGGCCAGGGTCACACCCCCGATGACTACGGCGGTCACCGCCTTGAACTCGTACCCTTTACCGTTGTACCAGGCTCCTACCCGATTCAGAGAGGTCACCGCCAAGCCCCCGATGGTCGCCGTCAGTGCGCAGATTATGAAGGCAATCGCAATCATGCGTTCGACATTGATTCCCGAAAACCGGGCCGGTGTCCTGGCTGCCCCCGTCATTTTCAGCTGAACGCCAAACTTCGTCCTGCGCATGACAAATTGCAGCACAATGACCAGAATGATCATCATCACCATAGGGAGGGCAATTTTATCGAAAAAGCGCAGACGGAATATGGCGTCGAACATCTCACTTGCCCGGACAGTGCTGGCCGTCATGTCCGGATAGATCTGTTTGTTGACCCACACCAGGCGGATCACCCCCATGGACATGTAATTTACGGCCAGGGTCCAGATTATGGGATTAGCGCGAAACTTACCGATAGCCACGGCGTTGATCAGCCCGACGACAAATCCCACCACGATCGCTGAGAGCATGGCGGCTACAAAACCGAATTTGAGCATTTCAACGGCCACTATTCCGGTCAAGGCCATAGTGGTGGGCACCGACAGATCCGCGTAGTGTCCCGAATAGGTCACAAAGGCCATCCCGACCGCTACTATTCCGAGCATGGAAACCGCATCGATGATGTTGAGCATATTCTGAGCGGTCAGGAAATTGTTGATCGTTCCGGTTAGCTGAAGCACGATCCCGAGAACCAGCAGAACGATCGCGATCAAATACACCCCGATGGTGACGAAAACCCGGTTTACGACGCTGTGTCTCAACACGCCAGGTTTGATGGCTTCGTACTTCGCTTGTTCCATCACCTATACTCCTTCACCATTGGCCGCGAGAAGTACGATCTCTTCACTGCTCTCTTCTTTGGCCATCTCTCTGATCAACCGTCCCTGGCGCATAATCAATATCCGGCTGGAAAGGGCGACCAGCTCAGGCAGGTCCGAGGAAATGAGAATGATCGTATGCCCGGCCTGGGCCAGACGCTCTATTGACTCGTGGATGATCGTTTTGGCGCCAATATCGACACCCCGCGTCGGTTCATCGAGGATGAGCACCCGCGGTTCTATTGCCATCCACTTGGCCAGCAGCACCTTCTGCTGATTTCCGCCAGAGAGGTTGTTCATCGTCCGTTCCGGGTCCGGAGGAATAATGGTAAGTTCTTCTATCAGCTCATGCAGTTTGGGAGTGCCTAAACTCTGTTTGTATACCCCGCCCTTCGTGTGCCTGGGCACGAGGCTCACCAATACATTTTCCCTGAGAGTCAAGCGCAGAGCGAGGCCTTCACTTTTACGGTTTTCCGTCAGGTAAGCAATGCCACGAGCCATGGCCGCACTCATATTCTTGATCTTCAGAGGTTTGCCGTGCAGATTCACCGATCCGTAGTCGACCTCGTCCAAACCGACCAGTGCCCTGCCCAGCTCGCTGCGGCCTGCCCCCGAAAGTCCGCCTAACCCCAGGACCTCTCCTTCATAGGCGCGGAAGGAAACCTCGTGAAAGAAGCCGAAACGGGTGAGATTTTCCACCCGCAGGCTTTCCTTGTTCGTTGCGTGACTTTCGTGGCGGTAGAACTCGGCTATCGACTTGCCGACCATCATCTGGACGACTTCCTGCCTGGTTACATCGGCTACATCTTTTGTGGCAATTTTCTTCCCGTCCCGAAGCACCGTTACCCTGTCGGCAATACGGAACACCTCGGGAAGGTGGTGGGAGATATAGACGATGGCCAGGCCTTCATTTCTCAGCCGGTCGATAATTTCGAAGAGCAGTTCCACTTCCTCCCGGGAAAGGGCCGAAGTCGGTTCATCCATGACCAGAATGCACGGCTCATTCCACAGCGCCTTGGCAATTTCCACCAGCTGTGCTTCGTGCTGACTTATCTCCTCGATCGCCATGAAAGGATCCAGGTGTCCCAGTCCCACCCGCTCCAATGCTTTTTTCGTATCTTCGACGGTTTTCTGTTTGTCGAGTAATCCGAGCTTTGTAACCGGAAGCCGTCCCACCAGGACGTTTTCCGCGATGCTGATCGGCATTGCCAGGCTCAGCTCCTGGTAGATCATTTGGATACCATTCGCCTTTGCAATGGCCGGGAAGTGAAGGTTGATCTTCTGATCGCCGATAAAAATCTCGCCTTCGTAATCATCGTAGGAACCCGCCAGCATCTTCATCAACGTGGACTTGCCGGCCCCATTTTCCCCTACCAGTGCGTGGACCTCTGCGGCAAACACGTCAAAATCGACCTGGTTCACC
This sequence comes from uncultured Spirochaetaceae bacterium, assembly GCA_964588355.1. Classification (GTDB taxonomy): domain Bacteria; phylum Spirochaetota; class Spirochaetia; order SZUA-6; family DRHE01; genus JAFGQJ01. The sequence continues at coordinate 15,968 of CAZPPB010000083.1, forward strand.
GCAATCGTCCCGGGAAAACGTTT
>CAZPPB010000084.1:0-15738 GCA_964588355.1 uncultured Spirochaetaceae bacterium
ACCTCGATATCATCGCCGAGGCGGATTGGATCATCGATCTGGGTCCGGAGGGAGGCGCCAAAGGCGGCCGGATCGTGGCCAGGGGAACCCCTGAAGCGGTGGCTGCCGGAACCAACGGATCCTATACGGGCCGGTTCCTGGCCGAATTCCTGAAGGAGCGCAGCGGACTGGACAGGGGCAAACAGCAGGCGGGCAGACAGCCGCGGCGCAGGAAAGAGCGGGGCAGGGCGGTTTGCTCGAAACAATAGGACGGCGCGCGGTACAGAGCTCCCGGTCAGGCGGCTTGTTCGCGGATCTTGTGGGCCCTGCGCGGATGTTTCAAGGCCGCGGCCTCCCGGTTCTCCCGTTCCAGCGCCCGATACATTCCGCTGATGCTGCGCTCCAGGTACTCCTTGATCCGCATCCGCTCCGCTCCGAAGGGAGCTTGGGGATCGAAATGGATCGGCTCGCCTACACGAATCCCGCGAACCTTCTTGTTGATCGCCATCGGATAGAAGGTGAGAACCCTGTGGTTGTTTTCGTACAGCCACCGGGCCATGCGGATGAATCCCGTGTTGAGCATGCACAGGTCGTCCCGCTTCTTGCTGTCGTCGTCTTCCGGAAAGATCAGCAGGGCTCGTTTAGACTTCAGATAGGTCAAACTGATCTCGAAGGTTCTGTAGATCTCCCGGCTTTCGCGGTACACGGGGATCGCTTTCAGGTACCTCATGAGCTGTACGCAGATGCGGCCGATCAGACGGGAAAGCTCCCAGCCCATGAAGGACCTCAGCTTCAGCTCCTTCTCCACGAAATCCCTGCGCACGTAGGCGGCGCACTGCTTGAGATTCGTGACTTCCTGCACGACCCAGGGATACAGCTTGTGGGTGAGGGAGCTCATCAGGGCCAGGGGACCGAAGGAGCCCAGGTGGTTGGCCACAACCACCGCGTTCGTGCTCTTTAGAATTTTCTGCACACCCTCGATATGAGCCTTGACGTAAAAGACCTTGATGATTTTGGCCACCAGCTTCCATATCAAACTGCGCATCCGGGTCCTCCCTCGGATTATTATACCTCGCCTAACTATATACTAATTTGCTTTTTTCAGGTTGGCAACCGTGTTTTCTTCACCGTCTTTTTTTCACCTTGACACTGCGCCGCACTTCGGCCCTCAATAGAGGCATGAAGGACAAACAAGACACGTCGGGCCGTGGCGGGTTCAGCAGCCCGCGACTCGGCCGTCCGCGACGCTACACACTGCAGCCTCCGGCGGGATTCGCCAATACCGAACTGGCCCACAGCGTAGCCCAGCTCCAGGAACTGGCCGAGAGGGTCTACGACCAGATCGCGGACCTTCCTGAGGATGCCCTGGACTTCACGGCCCAGGATACCCCCTTGAGCATTTCCATGCTGGTACTGCACATGGCCTGGGCCGAAGCCTGGTGGGTGCGGCGCATCACCGGAGCTGAGATCCCGGATACTCTGAACGGGGAGATCCAGAAGGGCAGTCTCGGCAAGATCGGGGAGCCTCCCCCCACCGGATACTCCGCCTCGGCCCTGATCGAGATCTGCCGGCGGGTGCAGAGGGAGTACACGCTGCCCGGGCTGGCGGAGACTCAGGATATCGACGCGATCCTGGAAAAAGAGGGGGTCACATTTTCCGTCCGCGGCGTGATGGGTCAGCTCGCCTGGCACTGGAGTTATCACTCCGGACAGATCGGCCTGCTCCGGCTGCTCTGGGGCTCGGATTACCGGTGGGACAGCGAAGATATCGTGGCTCTGCCGCCACGTCTGAAGGATTGATGCCATGGTGGATGTGAAACAAGCGGTCGGCAAGGCGATGGATTACCTCAAGGATATGTACCAGATCGACTCCACGACGGGGGATCTGCGCCCGATGAGGAGCAGAAAAGGGGAGTAGTGGAGCGCTCGAGCCGGGACTGCTACCCTTTGTCCAGGATCTTGTCGACCGTGAGTGCCCGGATGCGGTGGGAGGTCGGAAAGCCGGACCCCAACAGCGGCCGGGCGTAGTTGTAAAATGATACGGTGGTATCGTTCCCCGCGGCGTTCAGGTACTCGGTGGGCATGATCTTGGTCTTGGCCGCGATCTGTTCCAGCTCGACGATGCGGTAATCCACCGAGTAGTTGCCGGTGCGCTGGATCGTGATCGAGCCGTCGATGTCGTTCCAGATGGCAAACTGAGCGGCCTTCTCGCCGACCTCCCGGGCTTCGTGAGCGTCCACGTCGGAGACAACTCCCAGGAAGGAGCGCTGCATATATCCCAGCGTATCGGCCCGTACCCGTTTGACCTTCAGCCGGGTCTTGACCAGCTGGCTAAGCATCGTGCCCAGCTCGCCGGTTCCAGACAGCTGCACGTTGCCGTGGGCGTCCGTTTCGCTACGGCCGGTCAGTCCGACGACAACTGGCTGCTTGTTCTCGTCCACGATGCCCTCGCTTACCGCCACCACGCAGCGCCCGTGGGCGTCCAGGGAGTTCTTTACGTCCTCTATGAACTGATCGGCTGAGAAGGCTCGCTCCGGAACGTAGACACAGTGAGGCCCGTCGTCCGGGTATTTCCTGCCCAGAGTGGAGGCTGCAGTGAGGAAGCCCGCGTGGCGCCCCATCACCACCCCGATGAACACCCCGGGAAGGGCCCGGTTGTCGAGATTGAAGCCCATGAAGGCCTGGGCCGCGAAGCGGGCTGCGGAGCCGTAGCCCGGTGTGTGATCGTTCACCACCAGGTCGTTGTCGATCGTCTTCGGTATGTGGATGCAGCGCATGTCGTAACCGGCCCGGTTGGCGTTCCGGTTGACGATGCGCACCGTGTCGGCGCTGTCGTTGCCCCCGATATAGAAGAAATAGCGTACCTCATGCGCCTGGCACACCTTGAAGATCTCGGAGCAGTAGGCCTCGTCGGGCTTGTCCCTGGTTGACAGCAGGCTGCTGGAAGGGGTCAGAGCCACCTGCTCGAGGTTGTGGGTGGTCTCCTGGCTGAGGTCCAGGAAATCCTCGTTCACGATTCCCCGTACGCCGTACAGAGCTCCGTAGACCCGGGTGACCTCCGGGAACTTCCGCGATTCCAGGACCGCTCCCACCATGGACTGATTGATGACGGCGGTGGGCCCTCCGCCCTGGGCGATGAGTACCTTGCCGGTGAGCTTGCTCATGGGTGTTTCCTCCTTGGCCGTTATTACACCAATCCCGGGAGCTTCGTCAAGCCGCTTGAGGGGGGGGCAGCGGCCGCCCGTGCGGCTCGGTGCCGCCTGCACCGGCTCCATCAGCCCCCCGGTTTGCCGAACTCCTCGATGCCCAGTTCCTCCAGTTTTTCAGCCTTCGGTACCCCGTTTCGATCCCAGCCCATCAGATCGTAGTAGTACAGCCTGGCTGCCTCCATCTCCTCGATATCCAGGGCCTTGTCCCCGAGGGCGCCGTCGGCAGTGGGCTGGAAGAAGCGCTCGGGAAGTCTGTCATCCTTCGCCGTGAGACCCGCCCTCAGGTTGAACAGCCGGCAGAGTGTCAGTACCCGTTCGGCAACCCTGATCTGCTCCATCACGGTTGTTTCCCATCCGGTCACCGCCTCTACCAGCTGAACGATATGGGCAAATGAGTAGGGTAGGAAGTGGCACAGCAGCAGACAGTCGCAGATGATCCTCTTGCAGTGGTGAACCTTGAAATAGGCGATCTTTTTGGGGCCTGCATCCTCCAGTGTGGTGGGCTCCAGCCCCAACGGCAGAGCGTCCTCCAGGCTCATGGCCAGTTTCGTCCCGTAGCCGCTCATCAGGATATCCATCATGTTGTCCATGTGATCCGCCCCGTGGGGGTTCACCATGTATCCCAGCCCCAGGCCTTTGCTGAGTCGCGGTTCATGCATCGGAATCTCCAGACCCTTGACCTGCATGGCCAGCTTCTGCGCTCCCCCGCCGATCCGCTCAGCCGCCCGGGCCGAGCCTTCGGCCAGGAGATCACCGATCCCTTCCCGCCTTACGATCAGCTCGATCACCCTCAGCATGGCCCGGGCGTCGCCGAAGCGCAGCTCGATTCCGCCGGTGTCTTCCTTTCCCAGCAGTCCCTTCTCGAAGCATTCCATGGCGAAGGCGATGGTCACACCTGTGGAGATCGTATCCAGGGAATAGGCATTGCAGAGGGCGTTTGCCCTGGCCACCGCGCGTACATCATCGATGCCGCAGCAGGAACCGAAGGCGCCGATCGTTTCGTACTCCGGTCCGCCGTAAGCCCTGTCCACGATGTAGGGCTTCTTCACCTCCACGACTTTCTTGCACCTGACCGGGCAGGCGAAGCAGGCCTCCATGCCCACCCGGATAGTTTCCCTGATCCGGGTCGGTGAGATGCTGCCCACGGTGGGGAATCGGCCTTCCCGGAAGTTGTAGGCCGGCAGATTTCCCGCCTGCTCGAACAGCTCCATGGCCCCGCCGGTACCCAGCTCCCGGTAGGATTTGACCAGGTCCATGTTTTCCTTCAGCCAGGTGCTGACCTGCCGGACGCCGTCACGGTTCGCGATCGGGGGCGGAGTGTTGCCCCTCACCGCCACGGCTTTCAGGTTCTTGGAGCCCATGACCGCGCCCAGGCCGCCCCTTCCGGCCGCGTCGTGGGTCCCGTGCATGATGCAGGCAAAGCTGACGAGATTCTCTGCGGCCGGTCCGATCAGCGCAATCCTGGCGTTTTCATCCCCCACCTCGCAGCGGATTGCCTCCTGGGTTTCTTTGGTGCTCTGGCCCCAGAGATGGGCGGCGTCCTTGATTTCAACCTCCCCGCTGTGGATCCACAGATATACCGGTTTTTCCGCTTTACCTTCGATGATCAGCGCATCGAATCCGCTTCGCTTGAGCTGTGCCCCCCACCACTCGCCGGCTTCAGACTTCGCGATGCCGCCGGTTAACGGGGATTTGGCCCCAACGGCATGACGGGCGGCTCCGCCCAAGGCGATCCCGGTCAACGGACCGGCGGCGAAGATCAGCTTGTTCTCCGGGCTCAACGGATCGATCTGCGGATCGACTTCCTTGAGCAGGTAGTGGATGATGAAGCCCGTTCCGCCGATGTATCTCCGGCAGAACGTCTGCTCGAGAGGCTCCGTCCTGGTTGTTCCTCTGCTCAGATCGACCCGCAGGAGTTTGAAGTTGTAACCGCCGGGAAGCTGCTGGTCCATGAGAACACTCCTTACAGTACATGCTCGAGATCGCGGGAAGTTTAGCACATCGGTATGGTTCTTTGTAGGTGGATGGCCGTTTCGCGGGCAGCGCGCTTTCGGCGGGGCTTGGAAAACCCGGCTGAACTGCAAACCGCGGCCTTGGCCGCGGATCCACTGGCTACAACCGGCCGTTTCTGCTATCAATGATAGAGAAAAGGGAAAACGTTTCGTGTCGTGGATCCGGGGCTCAGACCCCGGTCCTGCAGGGGCGTCGGTTCGTCTTTGCAAAGCGCGGCGAAAGGAGAGTGAGAGATGGCTGTGAAAGAGCTGCGCAGCGGCGGTGCAGCGGTCGGAACCATGGTTCGGCTGGTCCGCAATCCCGGGATCGCCTGGATCGCTAAACAGGCGGGATTGGATTTCATCATGCTCGACCTGGAGCACGGCTCCGGCTCCCTGGAAACCCTGTCCGACGTGGCGGCTTGCGGCCGGGGGGCGGGGATAGAGGTCTTCGTGCGTGTGCCGGAGCTTGCCAAAGGCTACGTGTCCCGGGCTCTGGACTGCGGCTGCACCGGCGTGATGGTTCCCATGGTGGGATCCGGGCGGCAGGCGGAGCTGCTGGCCGGCTGGAGCAAGTACGCGCCGGCAGGCAAGAGAGGGCTGGGCAGCAGCGGCACCTATACCGATTTTGCCGCGGTGAACAGCAGCGAGGCCTCCGCTTTCATGTCCGCGGCCAACGATAAGGTGCTGGCCATCGCTCAAATCGAAACAGCCGAGGCGATCGAGGAGATCGAGAGGATCGCCTCGGTGCCGGGGATCGATGCCCTGCTGATCGGACCCAACGACCTGGCCATATCCCTCGGGCATACCGGGGACTTGGAGAACCCCAGCGTGCTGGCCGCGATCGACACGGTCGCCGAAGCGGCCGGCCGTCACGGCAAGATCTTCGGGATGCACGGGCCCGATGCCCTGATGGAGCGCTATCTGCCCGCGGGCCTGCGCCTGATCATGAGCAAGCTGGATATCAGCATGCTGCTGGGCGCCATGGGGGAGATCGCAGCCAGGTGGAGCAGCGGATGAGCCGCCGAGGATGAAAAGAGCCATGAAGACCCATCGTTTCCATCCGGCCGAATATCACCTGACCCTGGGTTCCCACGCCCCTGTCCTGGAGATCGCCGACGGGGACAGGGTGATCACCACTACCGTCGACAATGCCGGGCGGGATGCTTCGGACCGGGAGATCACCCCCCGGGGCAATCCCCAGACCGGTCCCTTCTATCTTCACGGAGCCGAACCGGGGGACACCCTGGCCGTCCGCTTCGAACGGATCACCCCCAACCGCGCGGTCGGCCGCACCCGTGTTGGCATAGCTGCCAACGTGCTGGATCCCGGGCACCCGGCAGCCCGCGGGGAAAGCGAGGAGGAGGAACTGCTGGAATGGCGAATCGATAATCAAAGCGGGACCGCTACCCTCCTGGATCCGGTTTTCCCCGCCGGTGAGCTGGTCCTTGCCCTGGATCCCATGGTCGGCTGCTTCGGCACCGCGCCCCCCAAGGGGCAGTTCATCGCGGCGAACACCGCCGGGCGCTACGGCGGCAATATGGACTACAGGGGCTTCAGAGCCGGAACTACCGTCTACCTGCCCGTGTTCGTTGCCGGCGGGCTGTTCCATCTGGGGGATGTTCACGCCCTGCAGGGGGACGGGGAGATCGTGGGTACCGGGATCGAGGTGTCCGCTGAAGTGGAGTTCACCCTCCGGTTGATCCGGGGCAGGAGAGTCGGCTGGCCCCGGGGCGAGGACGGGGACAGCCTCCTGACCGCGGGAAACGCCCGCCCCCTTGATCAGGCCCTCCAGGAGGCTACCACCGAGATGGTGCGCTGGCTGGTCGAGCTCGGCCTGGAGGAGAAGCAGGCCCATATCCTTCTGGGGCAGTGCGTGCGCTACCAGGTGGGCAATGTCTTCGATCCCGCTTATACCATGATCTGCAGGATCAGCAAGAGCCTGCTGGCCGGCGCCTTGCCCCGCTGACGGCCTCGAGGGATCAGAAATACTCTAAAAACCCCGGTCTCCGCCGGTCAGGCCGCCCAGACCCTGGAGGAAACCGCCGCGCCGGCTCTCGCCGCGGTTGGCGCCGGAGGCGGCAATCACCCGGTCGGCCAGACGGGAGAAGGGCAGGGTCTGCATGTACACGGCGCCGGGACCGGTGAGAGTGGCGAAGAACAGGCCCTCTCCGCCGAACAGGGCGGTCTTGAAATCCCCGACGAACTTGATGTCATATTCGACCTGCTCCTCGAAAGCCACCAGGCAGCCGGTATCCACCCGCAGGCTCTCCCGGCTCTGCAGGGTCTTTTTCAAAAGGGTGCCTCCGGCGTGGATAAAGGCCAGCCCGTCTCCGCTGAGGCGCTGGAGAATGAAGCCCTCCCCGCCGAAGAAGCCGGCCCCCAACCGCTTGGTAAAGGCTACGGAGATGTCGATGCCGTAGGCCGAGCAGAGGTAGGCATCCCTCTGGCAGAGCAACGGGCCGGTTTCGTGCAGGGCAGCGACCAGGACCTTGCCGGGGTACGGTGCGGAAAAGGCGAGTTTCCGCTTCCCCCTGCTCTCGTTGTAGAAAGTGGTGATGAAGAAAGATTCCCCCGCCAGCGCCCGTTTCAGCCCCTTCATGACACCGCCGCCGGTTCCGGTGTTGACCCGGATCTCCTCTTCAAGGAACATCATGGCCCCGGCCTCGGCCTGAACCGCCTCCTGAGGATCCAGGGTGATGATCACCGCCTGCATATCGTCTCCCACCAGCTGGTAGTCGAGTTGATGCGCTTTTGCCATGCAGTCTCCTCCTGTATTGATCTACTGTAGCCGGTTCTTTGTCGGTTTTCTATACCCGGCAGCCTGCTGTCATCGAAGAGATCCAGTTCCCGGCCTCGCTGCTGTAGAAGAAAACGGGTGTTTTGAGCTAACCTGTGGACTGGGGGAGGAGTTTATGCAGAAGATCGACTTCAAGAAGAGGCTCGGGGCACTGTACAGCGCACCGGCCAAGGCGCCGGTCATCGTCGAGGTGCCGCAGATGAACTTCATCATGGTCGACGGCGCCGGGGATCCCAACACCTCCGAGGAATTCCAGCAGGCCGTGGAGGCGTTGTTCTCCGTATCCTACACCCTCAAATTTCTCATCAAGAAGGGGCCTTTGGCCATCGATTACGGGGTGCTTCCCCTGGAGGGGGTCTGGTGGGCCGAGGATATGTCCGTTTTCACGGCCGGAGACAAGTCATCCTGGAAGTGGACTCTGATGATCATGCAGCCCGAGTACGTCACCGAGGAGCTGTATGAACAGGCCCTCCGGCAGGTGAGGCGCAAGAAGGGTCTGCCCGGGGTGGACCGGCTGCCTCTGGAGTCTTTCCACGAGGGCCGGAGTGCCCAGGTGCTGCACGTCGGCCCGTTCTCCGAGGAAGGGCCGACCATAGAGCGGCTTCACCGCTTCATAGAGGAAAACGGCTACCGCCGAAGGGGCAGACACAGGGAGATCTACCTGAGTGATCTGCGGCGGGCGGCCCCGGAAAAACTCAAGACGATCATCCGCCAGCCTATCGAGTAAGTTCCAGCGCGCTCAGGCAAACAGCAGGCCCTGCAGCTCCCGGGCATTCTGGATCGCCCGGCCCCGGCTGTGGTTGTTGAAGATCACCAGCAGCAGACGGGCCTTGGCCAGCATCCGTTCGATCATGGGAAGCCATTCGGACAGCTCATCGCTGCTGTACAGGTAGTCGTAGCGGCTGACGTTGTCCCCCTTCCACCAGTTGGCGGCGTTCCGACCGTGAAAGCGCAGGTAGGCCAGCTCCGAGCTCACCATCTCGGTGGGCTCGGGAAGTTTGGGCAGCCGCGGTTCATCCACGTTGACCACCGCGGTGTTCAACGCTCTCAGCCCCTCGTACACCGAGCTGCGCTGCCACTCGTTGGAGCGAAACTCCACAGCCGTGGGCAGATCGGCCAGGGACTGGCAGAGCCGCTGCAGATGCCTGCGGCACCCGGGGGTGTAGTGAAAGCTGTAGGGGAACTGGAGCAGGACCGCGGCCAGCCGGCCGGCATCTGCCAGGGGCCGTATGCCCTGTTTGTAGCGCTCGACCTCCGCTGGGAAATCTTCTCCTATGTTGTGGGTCAGGCTCTGATGCGCCTTGATGGCAAAACGAAAATCCTCGGGCGTTTTCTCGATCATCCGCGCCAGGGTGGAGGCACTAGGCTGGGTGTAGTAGGAGAAGTTGAGCTCCACAACGGGAAACTCGGCGGCGTAGAAGCTCAAGTACTCCCGCTTGTGCAGGCCTTCAGGATAGAACGGTCCCACCCAGTCTTCGTAGGAGTAACCGCTGGTGCCAATCAGTACTCGCTGTCTATCTATTGGCTTCCTGGCCATAGTTAATTACATTGAATTATTACAACTTTCGCAATACCTTTAGTCTATATGAAGAAAGTTCTCCTGACCGTTTGGGTATTGTTATTGCTATCCGTCAGCTCGGTTTTCTCCGCCACCGAATCGGAGCTTTTCTCCGAGGCGGAAGGCTACTACCGGGCCGGCAACTTCCTTCTTGCCCTGGACACCTACGCGGAGTTTATCCGCAGCTACCCCCTTTCCGACCGGGTTGCCGACGCCCAGTACCGGCGGGGGGTCAGCCTGTTCCGGCTGGGGCGTTTTCGCGAAGCCCTGAGCACCTTCGATGAGATCGAGCGCCGCTATCGCGCCACCCGCTATTTCGACTACATCTACTTCTGGCGGGGCGTGGCTCATTTCCGATTGGAGAACTATCCCCAGGCCGATCAGTCCCTCGGGGTATTCCTGCAAAACCTGGAGGACCCGGAACTGTCCCCCCAGGCCCGCCTGTACAAGGCTCAGGCGGAAATCGCGTTTCAGGATTACCGCGGGGCGGCGACCGACCTCGAGGCGCTGGTCGGCGAATATCCGGGCAGCGAATCCGCTCAGTACGGCCTGGTCCTGCTGATGTACGCCTATCTCAGGCAGGGGCGTTATCAGGAGATAGAGGAGCTGGCCGCTTCCTCCAAAAGGGAAACCCTCTCCGAGCGCAGGCAGGATCTGTTCGATCTTTATACCGCGGAAGCGCTGTGGAGCGATGGCCGGGGCGAGGAGGCGGAGAAAATCTTCGATCGGCTTCGATCTGCGGCGGATCCGGTTGCTACGGTCGCCTATCGACGGCTGTTCGTGGCTGCCGCAGACCGGGGAGAGCTGACGAATATGGAGGCGCTGGTGCGCCAGGCGGAGAGCCAGTTTGCCGGAGCTCCCGAAGTGCTGGAGGATCTCTGGGTGCAGGTCGGGGTAGAGAGCTACCAGCAGGGCAAGAGCGATCTTGCAGAGTACTTCCTGAACAAAGTGTGGAGCCTGCCTGACAAAGGCGGAATCAGCGAAAGCGTCCCCCTCTACCTGGCGGAGCTCTCGATAGAGGCGGGCAACCCCACCCGGGCCGGTGATGTGCTGGAGCGGTACCTGTCGGAAAACCCGAAAAGCGCCGATCTGACCGAGCTCAAGTTGGGGGATGTGCGGCTCCTTCAGGGCGACTACGAAGGAGCCGAACGGATCTACTCCAAGTACCTGGAAGACCATCCGGATTCGAGCATCTACGACGAAGCCCTGTACCTGCTGGCTTACGCTCAGCTGCGCAAGGGAGATCTGGCCTCCGCCCTTGCCCTGGCGGAAGATCAGCTCGAGCGGCTGACCGATCCCACCCTGCGGGATCTGCGCTCGGATTGGTACAAGCTCGCCGTCGTGGTGTACCGTCGGCAGGGAAACACGGAGGCGGCGGTCAGCGCCTTGAGGGAATACGCGGGACTGTACCCGGAGGATCTGACCGCGCGCATCGAGCTGACCAAACTGCTGTTCACCCGCAAAGATTTTCAGTCGATTGTGAGCGAGACCAATCGCCTTCGCCAGGAGTTCCCGAATCTGGCCGACCGCGATCCCTACGTGTACCTGTTGTCCAACTACCTGCGAGGTTTGGCCGAGATCAGCCTCAAGAGATACTCCAGCGCCCTGGAGGCGCTGAACAGGATCGACAAGGAGGGGGCCGAGCAGGAGGGCCTGGCCGCGATCTGGCCCTACACGCTGTACTACCAGGGCTGGGCCCACTATCGCAGCGGGGATTATGAAGCGGCCCGGGATCGGATGACTCTGCTGCTGGAGACCGCGCCCTCCCATCCGCTGCTGCCGCAAGGATTGTTTTTAGCCGGATGGGCCTCCTTCAGCATGGCCGATTACCGCGCCTCCTCTCAATACTTCGCCCGATTGGCCAAGATGAACACCCCGGAATCGGACAAGTCGGCCTTCCTCCAGGCTCGCAGCCTGATCAATCTGCGGGATCTGGACACCGCTTCGGTGCTCCTCAAGACCCATTACACCACCAGACCGAGCTCCGCCTTCGCCGATGACGCCCTGTTCGAGTATGCGGGCATTCAGGCCGACCTGGGTAGGATCTCCGAAGCCGCGGATGCCTATTCCCGGCTGGTAGCAAGCTATCCTCAGAGTCCCCTGGCCGAGGAGTCGCTGTACAAGCGGGGTGAGATCTACAGCGCCGCCGGCCTCTATCAGAAGGCCAAGGACGCCTTTTACGAATATCGGACCCGCTTCCCCAGGGGAAAGCTGGTCGATGCCGCCCTCTACTGGGGGGGATTGGCCGCCTACGAGCTGGGGGAGCGCTTCGGTGCTGTCCTGTACTGGGAACGCCTGCTGGAGAACTTCCCCTTGAGTCCGTTCCGTCCCGACGCGCTGCGCAGGACCGCGGAGGTTTATGCCGATCGGGGGGACCAGAACAAGGCGATAGAGCTGTATACGCTCTTGAACGATGAGTATCCGCAGGAGGCGGCGGTATACAACACCGCCCAGCGGATCGATGAGCTGCGCTACTCCCTCCGGGGATTCAGCGACCGGGAAGCGGTGCTTTCCAGTATCATCGGAGCCGAAGGCGGGGCCAATACGGCCAAGGGGCGGGAGGCGATGATCGAGCTGTCCCGTCTGTATATCTACGAAGGTTCCCGGCGCATGGATCTGGCCCTGGAGATGCTGCAGAAAGTGGTGGACCGGGGAGAAGCGGTAACCGCCTCCCAGGCTCAGTTCCTCATCGGCGAGTACTACTACAGGCGCTCCGAGCCGGTGCTGGCGGCTCGGGAGTTCCTCAAGGCCGGCTATCTCAATCCGGACGATCCGGATCAAATGGCCGCCTCTATCTTCCGGGCTGCGGAGATGATGGACCTTGCCGGGAATACAACGGATGTGCGGGAATTGGTGGGACGATTGGAGCAGCACTTCCCCGACTCCCAGTGGACCGAGGAGGCGAAAAAACTGCTGGAGGGGGGGCGCCGCTGATGAAACGACTGATCGCTGCTTCACTGCTGCTGTTGTTGTCTCTTGGGGTCCTGTCCGCCCAGGAGTCGGCTCCCGCCGTGGAACCGCAGGAGCCGGATATCATCCTTCCCGAGGTGATCCTCAGGATCGAGGATTTCAGTGTCGAAGAGGTTCAGGCGGGTATCCCGGGAGAGAGGGAGTTGGGCGCTCCTGAGCGAACCGTCCCCCTGCCCGAAGTGGGGGAACTGGATATCGAGGAGCCGGAAATCCCCATTGGGTTCGGCGAGAGCCGGGACCTGGTGACTGCGGAGCGCAGCTCGGGGCTGTCCGCCCAGGCGATCCTGGGGGCCGGGACCTTGAGCTACCTGTACAGCCAGATCTCCCTGAACAGAATCGGCGGGGAGGAACCCCGCTTCAAGCTGCGCTTCCTCCACGAGATGCTCGACGGGACTGCAGGACCCCAGGGAGCAGAAGCCGGCTCCGGCTTCAACACCCGGGAGGATCGTTTGGAGGCGGGGATCAAGTTCCACCTCGGTTCTCTGGGCTTGGAGTTCGAAGGATTGTTCCAGGACCGGGAGCGGGGCCTGCAGCAGTGGACCGCCACCTATTTGTCCCACGTGCACCGACAGGGCGGGCTGGACATGCGTCTGGAACTGCCCCTGGGCGAACGCCTCACCCTGAGCGGCCAGGCCGGCGGCTCCTTCGCCTCCCAGCTGCTGACCGGAACGGCTCCAGTTGACACAAACGAGATCCTGGTAGCACCGACGGCGGCTCTCGAGTTTCAGCAGGGGAGCATCTGGCTGGGGCTGGAGGGGGACTACACCTACAGATCCGTACCCGGCGGTGTTGCGGATACGCTTCAACGCGGCGGACTCCGGGCCTTCTTCGGGGCCGAGTTTCTTACGAACTACCGCTTCGAAGCCCGGGGCGGCTGGACCTGGAACAGCCAACTTGGCCATCTGTTTCCCTTTACAGTCTTCCTCTCGGGAACACCCTTTTCCACCTTCTCCTTTCAGGCCAGCGGGGGATACCGGGTCGTGCCGGTGGACTACGCCGATCTGCTGGTCGGCTATCCCCTTCCGCAGCTGCCCGCTGCGCCGGAAGATGATCACGGCTGGTTCGCCGATCTGGGGATGAGCTTCACCCTGACCCAGAATCTTTCCCTCCAGGCCCGGGCGCTGCTTGCCTGGAGCAACGCCCTGCCCTGGCCCGACGGCACTCTGAGCCCGGACGGGTTGTTCACCATCTCCCAATACTCGGCGGTGCAGCTCAACACCGACGCCCGGCTGCGCTGGAATCTGGGGCCTTTGCTGACCCTGACTGCCGGGCTGCACACCGAGCTTCTGGACCGGGCCCCGGAGGCTCCGCTCCATTCCGCCATCGTGGAGATCCAGGGCAACAACGTGGAGGACCGCTGGGGCGGGGAGGCCAGCCTGGAGTTTGCGATCGGCGATCCGGCGCTCACGCCGCTGCTGTCCGCCGGGGGATTCTACAACATAACGGACACGATCTCCCTGATCGTGGAAATCGAGGATCTTCTCCATCCCCTGTTTGGGGATACGGTTTTCAATACCCGTCTGCCCGCCGGCGGGCTGTACGCCTGGGAAGGCTACGAAGCCCCGGGGCTGAGGGGAACCATAAAAGTACAGATCAACCTGTAGGAGCGAAGCTATGTTGGAAGTTATTATGAAGGGCGGCATCGTCATGTACTTCATTCTGCTAATCTCACTGATCGCCGTGGTGATCATCATAGAGCGTCTGCTGTATTTTCGCCACATCCGGGTCGACGAGGAGAGTCTGATCAGGCGTCTGAAGGCCACCCTGGAGAAGGGCCATCATGACGAGGCCATGGCCATCTGCGAGCAGCACCCGAGCCCCATAACCAACCTGATGAGGGTCGGTATCGAGTACCGCAATCAGCCCAAGCAGGTGATCCGGGATGCCATCCTGGACGCGGCCAGCCTGGAAACACCGAAGCTGGAGCGCTCCCTCTCCGCTCTGGGCACCATCTCCACCCTGGCCCCGCTTCTGGGTCTGCTGGGCACCGTCACCGGCAACATCCGTGCTTTCGGGGTTCTGGGACAGTTCGGGGCGGTGGGGGATCCCGGTCTGCTGGCCCGGGGCATCGCCGAGGCCCTGATCACCACGGCCGCCGGAATCATCGTGGCCATCCCGGCGATCATCTTCTACAACTACCTGGTCACCAAGGTGAACCACATCATCCTGCGCCTGGAGAACCGGGTCAACGAGCTGGTGCTCCTGCTGGAGGGATCGGTCCATGCGCTTTAAACGACGGCTGTCCCCGCAGTCGACGCCCAACCTGATCCCCATGATCGACGTGGTGTTCCAGCTGGTGGTGTTCTTCATGGTCTCCACGACCTTCATCATCACCCCTGGAATCTCTCTGGTGCTTCCCTCCTCTCAAACCGCCGAGTCCGTGGCTATGAGCAAACTGGTGATCACCGTCGTGGCCCGGGACGAGATCTACTACAACAAGGAGCAGCATAACCTGGCCAGCCTCAACAGTCGCTTGGCGGAAATCACAGAGGCGGAGAAGGAGCAGATCAAGACCGTAGTACTTGAGGGAGACAGGACCATTTCCTACAGCCTGCTGGTGGAGATCCTGGATGTGCTTCGGCTGAACGGATTCAAGGGAGTCAATCTAAGAACCCGGGATCGATGATGATGCGTGAACGATTGGTGGTCAGCGTATTTCTCGCCATCCTGGTGCACTTCATCCTGCTGCTGGTGTTCCAGCTTGTGCTGAAGTTCGAGCGGACCCGGATTCCCGATTACACCGGACCGCTGTACGTCACCCTGGGGGAGACCCCGGATGAAGCTCCGGTGATCGAGAAGGAGGAGGAGCCCCGGCAGCTGCCCCCGATGGAGAGGGAGCAGCCCCGGGTCGAGCAGAGCTCCGCTGAGCAGGTACAGGGCAGCGCCGCCTCCAGCCCGCCCCTTCTGCGCCCGGTGCCGGCACCCCAGACGGCCCGGGAATCCGAAACCCGTCCCAAGCCGGGCCTGCGCTTCCTGGATCAGCCCGAGACCCCGAGCAGTGACGAACCCTACCTTCCCCCCGACCCGGAAGGCTACCAGAGCCCGCCGGCTCAGTCCCAGACCCAACGGGAGCCCGCACCGGCTCGGGAGGTGCCGGCGCAGCGGGAGTCCGAGGTCAGGCCTTCGGAAGAGTCGGATGAGTCTGCGGTGCTGGATCTCAGGGCTCTGGATTCCAGCCTGACCCAATCGGACGACACGGGCAGCCGGAGCGGCAGCCTGGAGGGAGGGCCG
>CAZPPB010000085.1:0-15697 GCA_964588355.1 uncultured Spirochaetaceae bacterium
CGGGTTCGGGTAGCGACGAACACCTCCCGGCGGGAGAGCACCAGGCGGGCCGGCCGTTTGGTGCGCCAGGTCACCAGCGCCGCCAGGGGTTCCAGGATCACCTCCTGTTTGCCCCCGAACCCCCCGCCGATCCGCGGCTTGATCACCCGGATCCGGTGCAGGGGCAGCTCGATCAGCTTGCTCACGATCCGGCGGGCGTGGAAGGGTACCTGTGTCGTCGAGAGGATGACCAGCCTTCCGCGCTGGTCGATGTAGGCCGCCGCGGCGTGGGGCTCCATGGCGCAGTGGGAGGCCGCCGGCAGGCTGTAGTCCTGCTCTTCGATGAACTCGGCTTCGGCGAATCCCTCTTTCAAATCGCCGAAGCCGATCTCGACCTCGGCGGCCAGGTTTTTCTCCGGTTCGTAGGCCACCGGAATCTTGGCGTGATCCTCACCGCCGTGGAGCTTGGGCGCCTGTTTCTCCATGGCGCGGCCGCGATCCAGCAGCGGTTCGAGGAACTCGTAGTCTACTTCGATTTTCTGCGCCCCCTCCCGGGCCGCCTCGAGGGTCTCGGCCGCCACCAGGGCGACCCGGTCCCCCACGAAACGCATGTGCCTGTCGAAGAGCACCGAATCGTAGGGGGAGGGTTCGGGATATCCCTGCCCTGCGGAGGTGTGAAGGATCGGGGAAACGTTCTGATAGCTGAGGATATCGACGACCCCTTCGACGGCCAGGGCCGCCTCGGTATCGATGGAACGGATCTGGGCGTGGGCATGGGGGGAGTAGAGAAGGGCGCAGTGCAGCGCACCCTCCAGGGGATAGTCGGCGGTAAACCATTCCTGAGCCGTGGCCAGCGCCAACGCGTCGTTTTTCAGCAGTGGTTTGCCGACATAGGAGTGCTTCAATTGCTTACCTGCCATCGGGCGCCATCCTTTCCGCGGCCAGCTTCACCGATTCGATGATCTTTACGTAGCCGGTGCAGCGGCACAGGTTGCCGTCCAGGGCATGGCGGATCTGTTCTTCCGAGGGCCGGGGGTTTTTCTTCAGTAGAGCGAAGGTGGCCAGGACCATTCCGGGGGTGCAGAAGCCGCACTGCACGGCTCCGGCTTCGACGAAGGCTTCTTGAACAGGATGAGGCCGGTGGAATGTGCCAAGTCCCTTCACCGTGGTGATCTCCCTTCCGAGAGCAGAGGCGGCCAGAACCTGACAGGAGTTGACCAGCACGCCCTCCAGGAGCACGAGGCAGGAGCCGCAGGCTCCTTCCCGGCAACCCTCCTTGACCTCCGTGTAGCCCAGGTCGCGGAGCAGGTCCAGGAGTACCTCATCCCCCCGCAGAGAGATCCGCAGCTCCGTGCCGTTGATGGATAAAGTTCCGGTCATGATCTGCTCCCGGGCTTTGATGGTGAGGATGATCCAAGGGCGGAGGCCAGGGTCCGCTTGAGCTCGATGGCCGCACAGGCCCTCAAATATTCGGTGCTGAATCCCATGCGGGCGGAAAAGTCGATATCCAGCTGCTGCGCTGCCTGTTCGAGAAGCTCTGACGGATCTGAAGGGACTTCCGATCCCTCGAGCAGCTTTTCCACAACGGAAAGACGCTTGTAGCGTCCCGAGCAGCCGACCACGACAATCCGTACCTCCTCGATCCGCCCGGCGCTTTGCCTCAACAGCACAGTGATGCTGAAGGCAGGCCTGTCGGTGAGGGTACGGGTATGCCGGTAGTAGGCTCCCTGCCAGGACCGATCCTGCAGGCGGATCGAGGTGATCAGCGTGTTTTGCCGGAGGTCCCGGTTTTGCAGATATTCCCCGAGCCCCCGGGCGCCGCCGTTCGCTCCCACAAGAGAGAGCTCCGCCTCGTAGGCCAGCAGCGGTCCCATCAGATCCGACCAGTAGGGAAACATCGAGATGCTGCCGCCCAGGGAGATGCGGTTTCGAAGCGGCTCTGTGGCTGCGGCGCAGAGGGATCGGCCCAGAAGGTGTCCGGATTCGCCCAGGGCTGCGGCGGTTTCGCTGTAGCTCAACGCCGCACCGAGGTCGATCGTGCCGCCGTGGATCCGGCAGAACTTCAGCTCCAGGCGGCTCACGTCCATCAAAGCCCGAATCCGCGTCATGCCGCCCCACAGGATGCCCGTTCCCCCGCTGTGGGGGATGACCCCTTCCCGGGCAAGAAGATCGGGGACTTCTTCCAGCTCGTTTGGGAAATACCACTGAATCTCTGCCACCTCGTTTACCTGTTCCTTTCTCGCTGCGACCGATTCAGTATGAGTTCTCGGTCTTGGCAAGTCAAGAGAATCCAAAAGGCGCCGGGGGCGGATATCGGCGGCTTTGGTTCTCTGCAAGCTGTTATCCATGGATAGAAAATCCCTGCTGTCCTATACTGATCGCAATGAGCGCTACGCTGATCGGACTGATTTTTACTTTTTTGACCGGAGCCGCCGGAGCTGTTTACAGTTTGAACTACAAATTCAAAGAGCAAAGAGCCTACCCGACGGATCCGGTAATGTTGTTCTTCTCAGTGATCTTCGTTCTGGTGACTACTGTTTTTCGTATACTGTTTCACGAACCGATCTACAGCCGGGAAGCCCTTCTGCTCGGGCTCCCCTTTGGGATAAGCATGTACCTGGCCTTGCGGTTGTACTTTATAGTTGCCAGGCGGTCGCAGCTGAATATAAGCTGGTTGATCATCCAATTCAGCCTGCTCGTCCCTTTTGGCCTCAGTATCCTGATCTATCGGGAGACCCTGGAACTGCAGGCGATCGTCGGGGTCGTACTGATTTTCTCCTCTATCGTCTTCTTCGCTTTGGGCAAGGGTTCGCACGGTAAGGTTTCGGCCATTCCCGACGCCCGCACGTGGGTGCTCCTGGCTTTCTCCTCTCTGTTTTCCGGGATAGCGATGAGTGTGCCCAGGGTTTACATAGCTTCGAACCCGGCCGGGGGAGCCTTTTCTCTGGCCTTTTATCAGGGGCTGACTCTCTTGCTCCTATCAGGGGCCGGCCGGCTGCTGTCATGGGACAAGAGCTCCAGGAGGAACACCGGAGGAGTACTGCTGATCGCCGTGAGTATGGGAGTGACCAGCGTTCCTATGACGGTTTTCATCACGATGGCTCTGAAGTTCCTCAGAGGGGCTGTCGTCTATCCCCTACGTAGTGTAATCAATATCCTCTGCGTTTTTATCCTGTCGTTCCTGCTGTTCAAGGAGCGGGTTCGGCCTTTGGAGGCGATCGGTTCGGCGACGGCCGTGGCCGGGATCGTTTTGGTGGCTGCTGCTCTTACCTGACAGCCGGTGAGTTGTCCTGGGAGACCAGGTCTGCGATCAGGTCGTAGGACTCCTGAGGGATGATGCGCCCCAGGACCACGTGAATGCTGTCACTTACGATCCTTCGCCACCGCTCGCCCGCCTCTGCAGAAACCGGATGGATCCTCAGACCCTGCTGCTCCATGGCGCGCAGAGCTTCTTGCTCCAGATCGACCATCTCCGTGTTCAGCCATCGGGCAAGCTCATCGAAGGTGCCGAGTAATTCCTCCCGCAGCTCATCGGGAATGCGTTCCAGAGACTTCGAGCTTATTATTACCGCACCCACTACCGGAGCAACGGGCAGGGCTGTCATATGACGGGCCGGTCCGAACCACTGGAAAGTGGCTGCGACCAGGGGAGGGGCGTAGAAGGCATCGATCATCCCGGTCTGGAGTCCGACCAGGATATCTCCAAAAGGAAGGCTGAAGGCGTTGAACCCGATCTTGCGCCAGGTATCTACGAAATCAGCGTTTCCCGCCGGTACGCCCAGCTTCAGGCGCATCAGGTCCTCCGGAACGATCAGGGGTTCTCGGCCGAAGAAATGAACCCACCCGGCTTTCGAGAAGGCGAATAAACGATACCCTTCGCTTTCGAGCCTGTCTTCGAAGTAGGTTTTACTGCCTGCCATCACCCGCTCCAGCTCTTCTTCCTCCTGAATGAGGAAAGGAGTGCTGAGAGCCAGGATCCCCGGGTCCAGCAAGCCCCAGCCTAACTGGGTCAGGGCTGCGCCGTCCAGCTGACCGATCCGCATCTTGCGGATCATATCCTCCTCTTCCCCGGCGATTCCTCCCGCATAGATCTTCAGTTTGACCCGACCCCCGGATATCCGATTCCAATCCGCCGAAAGGCGGCGCAGGGACTCAGCCCAGGGCGAGCCCGCCGGAGCCACGGTGCCGATCTTGAGGGTCAGTGCCTGGAGGCAGAGGCAGCTGAGGAAGAGCAGCAGAATCAGAAAGAGGCGTTTGTGAAAGCCCGCCCAGGTCATGGTACCTATTTTGACATGGATTTCGATCGGGCAGCAAGGACCGTGGAGTTTTCCGTTATTTCTCGATCGAAATGGCAGTGTTCTTCGGCAAGGCCATCCCCGCGGTGACCTCGGCTTTGGCTTTGTTCACGTGGGGGCAGTCGGATTCGTAGGAAAACTTTACAGTCTGCATGTCCGCCGTAGAGGTCTGAATCCTGGTGGTGAATCCGCAGATCCCTGCATCAACCGCTATCTGTGCCATGATTACCCGATTTACTCTGTAATATAGGATATATTCTATATAATAACATATATAAAAAATGTCCAGAAGAGAATACGGAAAACAGGAAATCCGCACTCCAAACGGCGATAGCGGCGATCAATCCCTGGGAGCATTCCCGGAGTGAAGGATCCTGATGATGAGCTTTTCCAGTTCCACGGCCAGCAGCATGATGAGGCTCAAGCCCAGGCAGATCCCGATCTGAGCCGGGGAGAGCGGAACCGTGGAGAAGAAACCCTGCAGGAAGGGCAGGTAGACCACCGCCAGCTGCAGACAGAAAGTCAACAGCACGGCGAACAACATGTACCTGTTGGAGAGCAGACCGATCTGGAACAGGCTGCTGTGCCGGGAACGTTCGGCCATTCCGAGGGTCATCTGGGAAAAAACCAGCGTGGTGAAGAGCATGGTTCTCCAGGTACCGCGGGCGGAGAAGGCCTCCAGCAAAGGCGAGCCGAACAGACCGTACTGGCTGCCTCCGACCCACAACGCCAGGACGGCCATCAGCAGTCCCACCCAGAGGATGTGCACGCCCGTGTTGCGGGTGAGGATCGGCCGGGCAGGTTCCCTGGGGGGCCGGCTCATCACGTCCTTCTCTCCGGGTTCGACCCCCAGAGCCAGGGCGGGAAGTCCGTCGGTGACCAGGTTCATCCAGAGGATCTGAACGGGAAACAGGGGGATGGGAAGCCCGAACAGCGGTGCTATCAGCATGACCAGGATCTCCGCCCAGTTGCTGGCCAGGATATAGCGAACGAAGCGGAGGATGTTGTCGAAGATGATCCGTCCCTCCTCCACAGCCTCCACAATGGTGGCGAAGTTGTCATCCTGGAGCACCATGGCCGCAGCCTCTTTGGAGACGTCGGTCCCGGTGATGCCCATGGCCACTCCGATATCGGCGGATTTCAAGGTCGGCGCGTCGTTGACCCCGTCACCGGTCATGGCCACGATGTGGCCCCGCTCCTGAAGGGCATCGACGATCTTCAGTTTGTGCTCCGGGGCAACCCGGGCATACACGGAAACCCTTTCCACCTGCTCCACCAGATCGGAAACCTCCATGCCGGCTAGATCCCGGCCGGTCAGAACGCTATCGCTGTTCTCGAAGCCCAGTTGGGAGGCGATGTTGCGGGCAATCAGGGGATGATCCCCCGTGATCATAACCGGGCGGATCCCCGCCCGGCGGCAGGTATCTACCGCATCCTTGACTTCAGCGCGCAGCGGGTCGAGCATGCCGATCATGCCCAGGAAGGACAGATCCCCCTCCCACTGCTCATTGCCCTGGTCGCTGTCTGTGACTTTCACGGCAACGCCCAGAACGCGGATGCCTTGAGCCGCAAGGTTTTCATTGGCACCCTGGATCCGCCGCTCCCAGATCTCGGTCAGGGGTTTCAAGGCACCTTCGTGCCATACCGAGGAGCAGATCTCCAGCAGGCTGTCCACGGCACCCTTCGTGAACACCGCCACAGCGGAGCCTGTCGAATCGAATTTTCCGCTTCCCGTCCAGGGCGAGAAGGCTTCTGCTATCCGTGCGCTCAGTTGGGTGTTGGGGGAGGATCGGCTGGAGGATTGCTCCGGAGAATTCCCGGGGGCGGTATCTGCGCCGGCCTCCGGGGCAAGCCGCGAGAGGGAATGGATCGTGCTCATGCGCTTTCGATCAGAGTCGAAGGGAAGTTCCCCGGTGCGGGGAAGCATATCCTCCAGATCGGGTTTCAACAGGCCGCTGCGGGCCGCCGCCGAGACCAGGGCGCCTTCGGTGGGATCCCCGATGGTTTCGAAGCGTCCGTTTTGCCCGTCCTCCTCTTTGAGAACGGCATCGCTGCACAGAGCGGCCGCGCTCAGCAGCAGCGCCGCAGCCGGGTCCGCCGCAGCCTCGGCGACGCCGCCGGTTTCTACGCCCTCGGAGGATAATTCCACCTGGTGATCCAGCAGATCCAGGATGGTGACCGTCATCCGATTCTGGGTCAGGGTCCCCGTTTTGTCCGAACAGATCACCGTAACCGAACCTAGGGTTTCCACGGCGGGAAGCTTGCGGATGAGGGCCCGTCGGCGGAGCATCCGTTGAGCTCCCAATGCCAGGGCGATGGTAACCACCGCGGGCAACCCTTCAGGGATCGCGGCCACGGCCATGCTCACCGCGGTGATGAACAGCTCTTTGAGGCTCTGACCCTGAAGGAACCATCCTTCCACCGCCACCACGGCGATCAGGCCCAGAGCGCACAAGACCAAAACCACGCTCAGGGACGCCAGTTTTTTCTGGAGAACCGTCTTTTCGGGCGCGGTCTCCAGGATCAGGGTGGCGATATTTCCCAGCTCGCTCTCCATCCCCGTGGCGGTAACCACGGCCCTGCCGCGTCCGTAGGTGACCACCGTGCCCATGTAGAGCATGTTTCTCCGATCACCGAGAGGCAGCTCAATGTCTTGCAGCCGGGAGGGATTCTTCTCCACCGCCACGGCCTCCCCGGTCAGGGCAGCCTCCTGGACCTTGAGATTGGCCGCCTCGATGATCCGGCAGTCCGCAGGTACCAGGTTGCCCGCTTCGATCAGAACAACATCCCCGGGAACCAGTTCCCGGGCCGCAACCTCCCGGACCTGAGCCTCCCGCAGCACCCGGACCAAGGGCGCGGACATGCTCTTCAGCGCGGCCAGAGCCTTCTCCGCCCGGAACTCCTGCCAGAACCCGAGAAGAGCGTTGAGAATTACGATCACCAGAATGACCAGGGCGTCCTCCCACTCTCCAAGCAGGAATCCCGACACCCCCGCCGCGGCAATAAGGAGGAGAATCATGAGGGAGGTGAACTGCTCGATGAAGATGCGCAGGGCGGATTTTGCCCCCCGGTCGAGTATCTCGTTCGGACCCTGTTCTTGGAGGCGCCGAGCCGCGGTGGAGGCGTCGAGCCCTCGTTCTGCCTCCACTTGCAGCCGGTTCAGCACTGCTTCGGATTCCATGGTGTGCCATGCGGCCGCTTTGCCCGCCGGCGAATCTGATGTATCGTTCGCTTTGCTGTCCGGTTTTTTACCTTCTACCATGATTCACTTAAGTTTTCAGGCGCTACGCCTGTTTTTTTCCCCGGATCTGGGCGTAGCCTACGCGCTTCTGCGGATCTTGTCAAAAGGCTTGCTCGGGGTTTATGGTGGTTCTTGAGCCGGCTATGGACTATCCCAAGCTTCGTCCCGTAGAGGCGCTGCCTACCCAGGAAAACATGGTCTGCCTGCGCGATCCGCAGGGGTTTTCCGATAAGCTGCTCCTCATCCCTCCCGCTCTCTTCTACGTCGTATCTCTGTTCGACGGCAGACATTCGGTTCCGGATATCCAAGCCGCCTATGCCAGCCGTTTTGGGGAGCTGCTGTTCGACGAAAAGGTGCGGGAGATCATCGGTCAGCTGGACGACGCTCTGTTCCTGGATTCCGAACGGTTTCAGCGGGCCAGATTGCTCGCTGTCGAAGATTTCCGGGGTGCGGCGCTCCGAGAGCCGACCCACGCCGGATTGTCCTACGAAGCTCAGCCGGCGGAACTGGAGCAGCAGCTGGAGTCAATGTTCATCGATCCTGACGGCCCTGGGCTTCCCGACAAGACCCATCCCTCGGGCCGGCTGCAGGCTCTGATCGCACCTCATATAGATCTGCGCTGGGGCGGACGCTGTTTCGCCTGGAGTTACGCGGAGCTGGCCAGGGAATGCCGGGCGAGAACCTTCGTGATCCTGGGGATCGCCCACGTACCGACCAAACATCCCTTCGCGCTGACCGCCAAGGATTTTCAGACTCCCTTGGGAAGGGTGACCACGGACAGCGAGTTTCTGGAGACCCTGCAGGCACACTGCCGCACCGATTTCTATGAAGACGAGTTCTGTCACCGCAGCGAACACTCCATCGAGTTTCAGACTCTTTTCCTGCAGTACCTGTATCGAACCGAGGAGAACTTCAGCATCGTCCCGATTCTCTGCTCCCTGCCCCCTGAGTTGTATCTGGGAGCAGCCATTTCCGAGCATTCCGAAGTCGAGGAGTTTGTCGAAGCGCTCGGCAATACGCTGGAGCAGGCCGGTTCGCGGGCCTGCTGCATCGCCGCGGTGGATCTGAGCCACATCGGCCGGCGCTTCGGGCAGAACATCACCCTTTCACCGGAGCTTCTGAAACAGATTGAGCGGGAGGATCGGAGCATGATCAATACGATTCTCAAGTTAGATGAGGAAGAGTTCTTCAGGGGGATCCAGGAGGAGCAGGATCGGCGCAATGTCTGCGGCGTACCGGCCATCTATACTCTGCTGCGGGTTGTCCAGGCCGAGCAGGGCAAGCTGCTGCGCTACGAACAGGCGGTGGATCAAGCTAGCGGGTCAGTGGTGAGCTTTATGGCCGGTGCTTTCTACAGCACCGGCGGCTAGGAAGGGGAGGAAGAGATTACTCCGCGGGAGAGGATCTTCGCCGTCCTGGAGCGCCCTGCGGCTGCCGAGCGGCCAACGCCCGACCGGGTCCCGGTGATGGAGCTGTCCATCGACTGGAAGGTGATCCGTGGTCTGAACTGCTCGGATTACTTCGACCTGATCGAGCGGCTCGATCTGGATGCGGTGTCCGTCAATCAGGTGGCGTACCTCCTCGGCCTCAAGCCGCTCGTGTTCCGCTTCAAGAAAACCTACACAGATGTCTGGGGTGTACGCCGCAGGATCACCACGGAGCTGCTGCCCTATCCCTGCAGCCACCCGATCCAGGCCATGAAGGATCTGCGCGCTTTCCAGATCCCCGATCCTGGAAAGGATCCAATTCTCAAGGCGGTGCGCAAGGTGGCGCGGCGTTTCAAGGGGCGGCGAGCAGTCATGTTCGTGGGGCGGGCCGTGTTCGCCGCTTCCTGGTATCTGTGCGGCATGCAGCGGCTGCTGGAAAGCTACCTCCTGGAACCGGAGTTCGCCCGGGCCCTCGGACGGATGGTGGTTGAATACAACCGGGAGCTCCACCGTCTGGCTATCGCCGAAGGGGCTGATATGATCGT
The DNA here is from genome assembly GCA_964588355.1 of uncultured Spirochaetaceae bacterium. GTDB lineage: Bacteria > Spirochaetota > Spirochaetia > SZUA-6 > DRHE01 > JAFGQJ01. Next base: position 9,488 of record CAZPPB010000085.1, read on the forward strand.
GCTGGGCGATGATTATGCCCACAAAACCGGTACGATCATGTCCCCCGCTCAGTTTCAGGAGTTTGTCCTGCCGGGCTTGAGGGAAGTGGTGGAGAACATCAAGAGCTGCGGAGCGTTCTGCGTGAAACACACGGACGGAAATATCTGGGCGATCCTTGATGACATCGTGAACACCGGGATTGACGGGATTGGTCCTCTGGAACCCGGCGCCGGCATGGGTCTGGCCGAAGTCAAGCGGGCGACGGGAGGGCGGGTCTGCGTGGTGGGCAACGTGGACGTGGATCTGCTGTGCCGCGGAACCAGTGAGCAGGTCCGGCAAAGCACGCAGTCACTGATCTACGCCGTATCACCCGGCGGCGGCCACATCCTCTCTTCCGGGAACTCGATCACCTCGGCGGTTCAGCCGGAGAACTTCCGGGCCATGGTCGAAACGGCCCATGAGCACGGCCGCTACCCTATCGCTCGCCCCTGAACCGTCGACGCCCGACCTCCCACTCTCTTGACAAAAACCCCAAAATACTATACAAATAATAAGTATATTCTATCGGGAGGTTGTCAGTTGAACACTCATCCCAACAGCGCCGTTGAGATCCTGCAGCTCCTGCTGCGCTGCGGCATGGTTTGCCAGGAAGAGCTGAACGTTGTTCTCGAGATGATGCCGGTGCGTTTCCGGCAGCCCGGAGCCGGTGATGCAGGGGGTGGCGGCGCAGGAGCCCGGCTTAGCGGCAGTACTTCGGCGGCAGGCGTCGAAGCCGTTATCCCGACAGAACACGCTGATACTCGACTGTGATACCCAAGTCTGATTGACAACATCCTTGCAAGAGGCTAGGCTGACCTCGATTCGGCCCGAAATTTGATCAACTGCACTTGGGATGAACTCATCTAAGGAGAGAGGCTGTGGTTGTTTTACATTGGGGACTGCTAGGCTGCGGAGATATCGCCGAAAAAAGGGTGGCTCCGGCCCTGCGTGATCTGGACAATTGCAGGCTGATTGCCGTCAGCAGGGCACGGTACGATCTTGCCGAACAGTTCGCCCGGCAGTTCGCAGCGCAGCGCTGGTACCGGGATTGGCGGGATCTGCTCAGGGACGAGGAGATCGATGTCGTGTATATAGCCACACCTCCGAACCTGCACGCCGAACAGACGATCGCCGCCGCCGAAGCGGGAAAGCACGTCATCTGTGAGAAGCCCATGGCCCTGGATGCTCAGGAGTGCCGGCGGATGATCGCCGCCTGCAGAACGGCGGGTGTGCGCCTCAGTATCGCCTACTACAGGCATTTTTACCCGGTGGTCGGCCGCATTAAGCGGATTATAGAGGCCGGAGAGATCGGCAAAGTGGTCCTTGCGGAGATTCGGGCCTTTGAGAACTTCCGGCCCGAAGCGGATGATCCCCGCTCCTGGATGACCCGCAAACAGCAGGGAGGCGGCGGGCCATTGATGGATTTCGGCTGTCACCGCATCGAGGTACTGCTCAACATCCTGGGAACTGTGTCCCGGGTATGGGGGAGCAACGGTCGTCTGGTGACCGACTGGGACGTGGAGGATACTTCGGTGTCGATCCTGGAGTTTCAAAATGAAGCCCGCGGAATGCTTGCGGTAAGCAGAGCGGTCGAAGAGCCCCAGGATACTCTGGACATCTATGGCAGCGCCGGATCGATCCACGTCCCCGTGCTCAACAGCGGATCGATTACGGTTGTCACCCCCGACGGGGAGCGCCGGGAGGATCACCCGCCCCATAAGAACCTGCACCTTCCCTACATTCAGGCGGTCGCCGAAGCGTTCATGGAGAACAGAGAACCCCCGGTTCCGGGAGAAACGGGACTGCGGGTGGCGGAGATCATCGAGGAGATCTATAGTTCCTGATCCTCTCAGGCGGAGTGGAGCTTGCCCCGTACCATCGATGCGAAGATTCCCCCGAAACAGAGCAGGGCGAACACGCCGAAGGCGATGCGGATGCTCTTCAGTAGCTGCTCATAAACCTCAGGTTCTATCTGGACGTGCCCGATTACCAGCGTGAAAATCAGGATGGCTATGGACATGCTCAGCATCTGTCCGATCAGGCGAACCGTTCCCACGGTAGCCGAAGCAACTCCATACAAGCGGTTGTCAACGGAACTCATGATGGCGTTCATGTTGGGCGAGGAAAACAGGCCGTATCCCAGACCCAGGACGATCAAAGAGATCACTACGAAAGGCAGGCGCGTTTGTCTGTGCAGGAAGGCAAGCGCAGCCAGTCCAACAGCGACAAGGGCCATGCCCATTGAAGCCAGCACCCGCACCTCGATCCTGTCGGAAAGTCTCCCCGCCAGAGGAGAAACCGCTGCCATCACTATCGGCTGCGCAACCAGCACCGTGCCGGCGCTTTGCGGGGGCAGCCCCTGGATATGTTGGAGGTAGAGACTCAGCAGGAAGGTCACGGCGAAGGTTGAGCTGTAGTTGATCAGGGCGGCCAGAGATGAGAAGGCAAAGGTCCTGTTGTTGAACAGGAGCATGACCGGGAAGATGGGAGAGGCAACCCGCGACTCGAGCAGCAAAAACCCGGCTGTGCCGAGCAAGCCTGCGGCCAGCAGCAGGATCCCCGCCAGCGAAGGCAGAATCGAAGACCCATAGACTACTGCGGGCAGAGAGATCGCCAGAATAAGGGAACCGGCCAGGTCAAAACACTCTCCCCTGGCTTCAGCCCATTCTCCTTTGAGTCCGAAAAGCACCAGGGCAAGGGCGAGCAATCCAATCGGGGCTGTGCTCCAGAAGATGCTGTTCCAGCCCAGATAGTGGGTGAGCATGCCGCCGACCACGGGGCCGAGGGACAATCCCAGGTAGGTGGATCCCGCTACGATTCCCAGAGCCATTCCCCGTTTTTCAGGTGGAAAAACCGATGTCACGATCGCTAGACCGGTGGCAAACATCACACCGGCCCCGAATCCCTGGAATATGCGAAATAAAATCAGCGTGATGCTGGAAGCGGCCAGGGCACAGAGGAAAGACGCCCCTGAATAGAGACCCAACCCAACGAGGTAGATTTTTTTCCTACCCAAGATGTCCGCCAGCTTGCCCGCCGGCATGAGAATCATGGCCGCAGCCAGCAGGTAGGATGTGGCGATCCAACCGAGTGTTGTCGCGTTCAGTGAAAACTCGCTTCCGATAACCGGCAGGGCGATGTTGACAGAAGATATCATAAATGGAGTCATGAACGAGGCCAGTATCCCTGCGCTCAGGGCAACCCGCTGTCCTGTTCGGTTTTCCGAGCCCTCCGGGTGGACCTTCCCGGTGTACTTGTGGTTCTGCTGCAAATCGTGTTTCCTCATAGCTGTGGTACGCTAGGTTATAATAGAATGTATTAGCTGTATCAACCAAGAAACATCGTAATAAATCGCGAGACAGCGAAGAAGGAGTGAGCACAGGTGAAAGCTGCAGTGTTCGAATCTCCGGGGAGAATAGCGATTGAGGATCTTCCGATTCCTGAACCGGCTGCTGGAGAGGTGCGGATAAAAGTGCTCGGCTGCGGAGTGTGTGGAACCGATGCCCGTATCTATTCGGGAGAAATTCACAACGCCGAACCCCCCGTGGTGTTGGGCCACGAGATCTATGGCCGGGTTGACGGGCTGGCTGAGACGGTTGATGGATTCAAGGTCGGCGACCCGGTGGTGGTGGATCCGTTCATCTTTTGCGGAACCTGTGATCGATGCAAGCGCGGGGAGTTTCGCTTTTGTGAACGGGAAACCTTCATCGGCTATCATCGTCAGGGAGGCTTCGCTCAGTTCACGTGTGTGCCGGCTGCCAACGCGTACAAGATCGATGCCGGCGTAGCAGCTAAAGAAGCCATACTGATAGAAACCCTCTCCACGGTGTTGGCCGGGGTGTCCAAGCTTCAACCTGAGACAGGTCGGTCCGTGCTGATCCTGGGCGCCGGTACCGTAGGGCTGATTTGGAATCTGTTGCTGAAGAGAAGTTTGCCGGTCACGCTCCTCCAGACGGATCTGCTGCGGATGAGGAGGAACAAAGCCGAGGGTTTTGGAGCTGATAGCGTATTCTCCACGCAGGAGATGGATTTGAGTTCGGCGGTACTGCGAATCTGTCCAAAGGGTGTTGATTATCTTATCGACGCCACCGGATCTACCGAGGCCATCGAGCAAGCGCTTCCCCTACTGGGACGCGGAGGAACCTTCCTCAGTTTCGGTATCTGCCCGGAAGACGAGCAGCTTTCTCTTTCTCTGAACTGGTTTTACCATCGCCAGGCTCGGATTCTCACCTCCAGGCGCCCTCCCCGAGAGATGCAGCGGGCCGTCGAGCTGGTGGAGCACGGGAAGCTTGCGCTTGCAGATTTGGTAACCGGAATCTATCGCCTCGAGCAGATCGAGTCGGCCTTTCAGCGGTTCACCGAGGCAAAGGATCGAGAAATCAAGATGATGATTGATCCCTGGATGTAGAATCGGATTGTCCGCTATACTGGCAGCCTGTCATAGTCATCCCCGGCAGCAAAAAGGAGACAGCCCATGCATGAATCCATAGAAGAATACGTCGGTCAGAGTCTGTTCAACTACCAGGCGGCCCTGGTGCAAAGCGGCAGCTCTCTGGGGGAGTTCATCCGCAATGACTACATCGATAAGTGGCTGGGGGATGATCTGTACAACGCCCTGGCCATCCGCACGACCTTCGTCAACGCCCTGCAGCAGCAGCTGGCCAAAGAGGGGCTTTTCAACATCGAGCGGGTTTCCATGAGCCCGGTCACCGATCCTTTGGCCCACGACGTAGAGCACACCCCCTCGATCCGCTACAAAGGCCATACCTACATGACCACCCACTCGATGATCTACTCCAAGCTGCTGGCGCTGTTCAATCCCAGGATAAAGGGGATATACGTGGATTCCCCGAACATCCGCCTGGAGATGGAGAGCCCCAACCGGGTGCAGCGGGGCAAGTACCTGATCGATTTTTCCCAGATGGATATCGAGGTGCGCCGCAACAGAGGCATCGATCTTGATTCCTATCTCCACGAAACCGGGCGGGTTGAGAAGATCCTCCGGGAGGATCACGAACAGGCCCTGGCCTTCTTCGAGCGCCTGATCACCGCCGCGGTCACCGCGGTCCTCGAGGCCAATGAGCAGAACCTCGAGGCTCTGGGTCTGGCCCTGGAAGAGCCCAAATCACCCTTTCCCCGCTTCCGCAAGGATGAAGCGGAGAAGCGTCTCGGTACCCGGGCGATCGAACAGCCCCTGGGACAAACGGTGCAAGGACAATTCTTCTGGATCACCGGTCTTCTGCGGGAAAACTACGACCTGATCTACCCCTATCTGAAAGCGGACGGAGGCAAGGTCCCCCTCGGGGATTTCGACTCGAACCAGGTCTACAACTACGATCTCTGTGCCCAGAGTCTGCGGCGCAGGGACAAAGCGTACGGGCCGGCCTACGAGGTGCTCTCCGGGGGCCTGAGGGAGTGGTTGTTCGAGACCATTGTGGAGCGGCTGATCGACAACAAGATCATTGATGTCCGCCCGCGGATACAGAATGACAACATCGAGAATATCGACGAGCTGGGCGGATACGGGCCCTTCCTCCTGGCGGCTAGTCAAAAAGACAGAGACGGCAAATCACTGTTCCCGGAGACCTTCGGGGGCGGACTGGGGGTGGAGCGTTGCCTGTTCGCCCTGTGCCTGGGAGAGAAGATCCGTCAGGTCGACCAGATCACCCTGTTCGGCAAGAATCCCGACTCCTATCCCCTGTACCTGTTTTAAGGTCTGGGGTGGGATCGGCCGGGCGGTCGGGCGCCCCGGTAATGGGGCGCCCTTCGGGAGCCCGGCCGATTTCTCTATCCCTTAACCGATCCTGCGAGCAAGCCGCGCACGAAGAAGCGCTGCAGGGCAAAGAAGATGATAAGTGGCAGGATCATCGATACGAAAGCACCGGCGGTAAGCAGGTGCCAATCCTGACCTCGGGTCCCGATCATGTTGAGAAGCCGCTGGGTCAGTACGGAAACCTTCGGCTCGGTTCCCAGGAAGACCATGGCTACCAGTAGATCATTCCACACCCACACGAACTGAAAGATGGCGAAGGCGGCCAGAGCCGGTACCGACAGCGGCAGGATCAGGTAGATGAAGATCCAGAAGTGGGTGTAGCCGTCGATGAACGCCGATTCCAGGATCGAGCGGGGGATGGTCGAGATGTAGTTGAACAGCAGGTAGATGGCCAGGGGCAGGCCGAATCCGGTGTGGG
>CAZPPB010000086.1:0-9602 GCA_964588355.1 uncultured Spirochaetaceae bacterium
CAAGCGGGTAGCCGTCCATCGCGGTAGCCGCTGCGGCGGCGGTTCCCGGGATGTTAATCAGAATCGAGGCATAGGAGCCACCGTACACGGCTCCGACATAGATCGCCAGCAAGGCGATCATCGCCCGGCCTGTCTCCATACCGTAGGTCAGGGTAGTGAGCAGAGCTACACCCAGTGTTGCGGTCAGGCCCGGCATGGCCCCGAAGATAATACCCATCAACATCGCCGCGAACAAGGTAACCAGATTCAGGGGATCGGAACCCAGAGTAAAAACAAGGCTGAAGAAATGTCCCAACCGTTCCAGGACGAGCATGCCGACCTCCTACCGCAATGCGTAGCGGATGAGACTCATGATGCCAACAATCCCCCCTTCGTGTGGGAGCGGTACCAGCAGACCGAACTTGAAAATCGGTACCAGGATCAATGGTACAGCCACGGAAACGATAACGGTGGTTCGCAGCCTGCCAACCAGACGGCGGTCGGCTCTGACCACGAGCCGAGTGTACAACCAGAAAGCTATGATTAGCAGCAACAGCAGCACGTCTATACCGTAGGGGAAAGCCTGCCTGACCGGTTGGTCTATCGCTGTAATGAAGAGCAACAGCAGCAAAAGGTTCCCGCCCAGGTAAAACCAGGACAATTTGACCAGCAGCGTCGCCTCGTCGAAATAGAATACTACTATGCAGTAAAGCAGAAACCAGACGATACAGAGGAAGAAATCTACCCTGGGGATGTTCAGGTAGACAAAGCTGGCCAGGGCTAGAAGGACGGCCAGAAAACGCACGTTTGCTGCCGATATGCCGCGAGTCCTTTTACGAATGTTGGCTATAAAGTCGCGGGCACCGCCGCTGCGGATGGAGTACAGGAGCAGTGCCACGCCCAAGATGATGAGGGCGGCGCTGACGATGAGGGGCAGCAGCGCTGGAGAAACATACCAGACGTTCATAACCCCTCCCCAGCTGTCCTTCATGGGCATCGTGAAGGTATTGCCCAGGATGAACAAGCTGAAGGCGAGCAGAATCACACTGAAAACGAAGTCGGCTCTCCTGAGCTTTTTCTTTTCCATCATGGCGGTTTCCTTCTATCTTTTTTTGTCGATTGACCGATATGGTCTGGCTCGCAAGCTCAACGCGCCCTTGCGGGTGGTCAACAGATAACAGGGTAAACCAGGCGGCCGTCATGTGTAAACGACCGCCTGGTGTGACGACAAAGACAGATTCCTGAAAAAACTATGGTTTTGGAATCCCCAGACTGGCGGGGTTGACCTTGGCCGCTCCGAGTTCCCACAGGGTCCAACCGAAATTCGACTCAAGTTTATCGAAGATGTCGTTGGCCTCCTTGCCGGTGGCTCCGGAGAGGATGTAGAAATTCTTCTGGCCGAACTCCTTGATGGCGGCAGTGGCCATGGCCTGGTCGAAGGTGTCCCACAGTACTGTCTTTACGGCCTCGGGGGTATCGCGGGGTACCGCAAAGCCGATGGCTTGACTGATGGGCAGATATTCATCCAATCCGGACACAGTCTTGAAAGCAGAGGGGAAAACCTGATTCTCGAATTGAAAGTCGTTGGGGACCAGTACCGCCAGAGGGCGCAGTTTTCCGCCCCGGATGAGCTGAGCCTGCTCAGCCACCGAGGTGACGACCACAGTGACCTCACCGGTCATGGCAGCGTTCTGGGAGGGTGCCGAACCGGTGTAGGGGATGAAGTTGAACTTGGCGCCCGAGCCCTTCTCCAGAGCCAGCAGGTTCAGATGGTGGATGGAGCCGGCGCCGCTTGCCCCGGCCTTGATCGAGCCGGGATTGGCCTTAGCTGCATCGACCAGCTCTTTGATCGTCTTGTACGGAGCATCCATGGTGACGGAGACCACGTCCGGGGAGCCGCCGATAATGAAGTAGTCCCAGACGTTGACACGTTTATCCCAACCGCCCTGCACGCCGGCATTGACTATCGATTCCGAAAGGCCGCACAACGTATATCCATCGTGTTGTCGAGAGTAGGCGTCGAGCATGCCCACAGAGCCGCTCACTCCGCCGGTGACGTTGATCACGTTGATGTTTACTTTCAGGATCTTGGCCATTTCCGCCATCACCACACGATTGCAGGTGTCAGTGCCTCCCCCTGCAGCCCAGACCAGGACGTTGGTGATGTCTCGAGAGGGATACTCTGTCTGGGGTGTGGCGAAGCCTAGGACGGCCCAGAGCAGCAACAGGGCCACGATCAGCGCGAATCTTCTTCTCATTTTTTTCCTCCTGCCTTGTTCAACATCAGAGTCATTCAGATGTTGAACGAAAAGTTTTGTATGCAATATTTTATCATAGAATTTCGTGCTGTCAAGACCTTTTCACGCTTTTTCATCGCCGTTGGTCTAATATGTCAGACGCCAGGACGATCACAGGTTACCGTTCGCACAGAAGGGCTATGATGGTCGACGTTTCTGTGGTAAGTATTAGCCCAGGAGGAGATCATGAAGTACCGGTATCTGGGCGGGTCGGGACTGCTGATTTCGAGGATCACCCTTGGAACGATGACCTTCGGTGTAGATCAGTGGGGCTGCGGGGAGAAAGAGGCGCATGCCATCATCGGGGCGTACCTGGATGCAGGCGGTAATTGCCTCGACACCGCGGATGTTTACGCGGGGGGCCGTTCCGAGCAAATCGTTGGCAGTTTTCTGCCTCAGGTCCGCCGTCACGAAGTGATCGTCGCCTCGAAGTTCTACTTCCCGACGGGGGGCAGCGCGTCAGGCCCGAGGAAGCCGTCGAGCTCAAAGCCGAACCTCGGCGGTGCCTCGCGCGGGTACGTGATCTCTTCATGCGAGGCAAGTCTGCGCCGGCTCAACACGGATTATCTGGACCTGTACTATATTCACGGGCCGGACCCGGTCACACCGATGGAAGAGACCCTGCGCGCCCTGGACGATCTGGTCCGCCAGGGCAAGGTGCGTTACATCGGCTGCAGCAACCTTTTCGGCTGGCAGATCGCCAAGCTGGCCGGTATCAGCGCCCGACTGGGCTTCACTCCCCCCGTAGCCGGCCAATACTTGTACAACCTGATCCACCGGGAGCCGGAGCGAGAGATCATCCCTTCAACGGTCGACCACGGATTGGGACTGATTACTTACAGCCCGTTGGGAGGGGGTCTGCTCACCGGGAAATACGAAGGCATGAAGGAACCCGTCGCAGGTACCCGGCTCTCCTACCGCACCGCCGTTGACGGTCCGCGTTTCTGGCACCCGAAGGGCTTCGAGACAGCTGCAGTTGTGCGAGAGGTTTCGGCTGCAACAAGCCAGCCGGTCCACAGGCTGGCTATCGGTTGGCCGCTGGGACGCCGCTTCGTCAGCTCCGTGATCATCGGGGTGAAGAATCTGCAACAGCTATCCGACAACCTGGAGTTAGGTGATTGGGATTTGCCTTTGGAGGTTTGGCAGCAGCTGGAGGCGAAAACTCGCCCTCCTGAGGAGTACCTGACCTGGTTTAACCGGGTTAACTTCAGACGGCACTTCGACGCGGCCGAGTACCACGACGAGATCCAGGAGCTTCCCTGAGTGAGTCATCCGAAGGCGCACGTCTTCGGAGGGTAGGGCCCAAGAGAGTCTCCAAGTAGCGGTCCAGGTTTGGAAGAGAGACACGGAACGATTATTGGCTGCTTGGCTGCACGAGTTCTAAAAGTGGAAGAAGGTTTCAGAATTATATCTGACACCGCCTCCGATTGAGTTTCAGCGACTGGATTTCTTCAACTCTATGGCTGAGATATCAGAGATCTCGTTTTTCTCCACACGCTGGGGCTGACTTTTCTTTTGTTCTTGAAGACGAGATTGAACTGTTGAGGGCCGCCGAAACCGCATTCGATAGCGATTTGGATGCAGGTCTTGTCGGTTGACAGTAAGAGCTTGCAGGCTTTTTCAGTCCGCAGGTCCTGGATGTACTCGATCAGAGTCATCCCGGTTTCTGCACGAAAAACACGTCTCAGATTCCGTTCAGAGGTATAAGCAGCTCTCGCGACATCTGATATGTAGATTGAGTCGGAAAAATTATTCTGAATGAACGACATCGCGCGTGCGACAATTTGTTTGTTTCGGTTTTCTTGGAGCAGTAACAGTTGATTGTGGGTAGCAGCCACATAGTTTGCGAACAACTCTAACTGAGCGATCAGATCTCTCTGTGTGGAACGAGAAATCGCGGGAATTTCGAAGTATAGTTTCCTGAGAACCGAAGTATTCACACCTGAAGCCTCCAGAACGAGTTTGGTTTTCTTCCATTGATACTCGGTCGGGTCGTGATCAAGAACCTGCCCGGACACAAGAAATGCAATAATTGTACTATCAAGACTAATCGGAATGATGAACTCGGTCAGTCCGGCATGACATTGATAGCGCAAAGAGGAAAACCTTTCCCGAGCTTCCTTGACATGTTGACGATCACATTCTTCACACAGACTGTCACCAATTGGGTTATCACGCAGCACCGTGCAAAAAGGGCTTCTGGCGGGAGGAGTGCCAATTAATTCTCGCTTGGTGCCGTCAGTCGATCGCAGCACTACCTTGATACCAAACAGAGCCCACACAAGGTTATAAAATTCTCTCATGACGGGGAGCTTCGTCAGATCCTGAAAACTAATTTGAGCCATCGAAAACACCGAGTTGAAATCTATTATACATAAAATTGGCTATCTTGTCCGAATATTTGAGGAATTTGTCCGATTATTTGTGGAATGTCGCGGATTTGACTGATATCATGTTTTGGAAAATTTATTGTGGGGAAAATGTGCTGAGCGTATCAAACGAGGACCGTCATGTCTAGTCGCACTTTGAAAGAGAATTTGTCGGATTTAAAGTACTGGGTCGAGAGCATCACGAAGGACCGACCGCTTGGAATTATCCTTTATAAAAAGGGTGACATCATCGCTGAGTGGTATTCGGGAAACTTCAGCTCGATTGATCTATTCGAGATAGGTAGCATCCGCAAATCATTCGACAGTGCCTTGATAGGGATAGGTGTCGAACGCGGGGAAATAGATATTCAAACTAAAGCCTGTTCAGTTTGGCCAGAGATTGTCGACATCAGCGGCCATAGCGAGGACAAAGAGATCACGCTTCATCAGCTGGCCAGTGGGACTTCGGGTTGGCTGACACAGGATCCACCCGGACGCCGCTTTCAATACAATAATGCAGCCTTTACCGCAGCTGAGAAGGTCGTGGCCAGGATTATGAATCTACCCCGCGACGAAATCGCCCCAGAGATAGTCAGACGCTTCAAAACACCCCTCCAGGCGGATTCTTGGGAAGTGTACCATTTCGACGTGGATTTCGATCCGACCAACGTAGACGTTCCCGGTCCCAAGCTCGCCATCAATTCCACCCTGCGCGATCTGGTGAAGTGGGGACAGGTGTGGCTCAACCGAGGAACATGGACAGATCGACGTTTGATTCCGGCGGCATGGGTCGATCGGGCGACGGGTCCTGTAAATCCGCATATGAAAAACAACTACTATGGCTACAACTGGTTTATCAATATCGGGAGAGCGCTCTGGCCGGCGGCTCCTGCCGATTCCTATGGCCATCTCGGGTTCGGTACATTTAATTCCAGCGGGGAGGAGAGCAGGGCCTATCTTTGGGTTTGTCCGAGTTTGAACAGTGTAGCGGCAATAGTTACGGACGCAACTGTTGGCTTTGCCAACGACTACCTCGATGTCCCGCATGGAATTACCGCTGAGTTGATCGGAAGAATCGTAAGGGCTCTCGAGAGATAGTTTTTTGAGGGATTATTGACACATATAGAGAAAAATGAAGAGCGGTATCTCGAGCTGGGCTTTCAGGTGGGCGATCGGAACCCGGGACTTCACACCGGCATCCCCGCTATCCGTATTTGATTTTCTCGAGAAAGCGGCAGAGTTCGGGGCGGAAGCGGTGCAGATCTGTGAAAACCTGCCTGTCTCCACCATGGTGAACGGGGAGCTCGATGCCGTAGCCCGGAGGGCGAAGGATCTGGGGTTGGATCTGGAGATCGGGATGAGAGGGGCATCACCGGAGAATCTTCGCAAGCACCTGTACATCGCTGCAAGATTGGGAGCCGAGATCCTCCGGGTAGTACTTGTCGCATCAGGGTGGGAACCGTCTTTGCAGAAGCAGTTTGACATCCTCGATTCGTTTCTGCCGAAGCTGGAGCAAACAGGGACAACCTTGGCAATAGAGAATCACTTCGCCTACAGTCCGGAAGAGCTGAGAAAAATGATTACGAATATCGATAATCCGTACATCGGCTTCTGCCTGGATCCAGTCAATTCGATCAGCGGGTTGATCGGACCCCAACATGTCATCCGCACTCTGGGAGATCTGGCGGTCACTGCCCATGCCAAGGATGCCCTGGCTGTCAGAAGCAATACAGGATTTCACGTATTCGGCTGTCCCCTTGGAGAGGGGTTGGTGGATCTGGAGGGAATGATCCAGTCGATGAAACAAAATCCAAGAGCAAGAACGATCCATGTCGAAGCCTGGATGGATCGGCTCTCCAGCGAAGAGCAGACATTGGTCAAGGAAGAACACTGGGTGCGCCAGGGCATTCGATATGTGAGGAATTTGATATGAACAAATTGGCTGTAATCTCCGCTTTCCTCGGCGGCGTGAAAAACCGCTACATTCAATATAAAAAGGACAACACCTTGTCGGAGCGATTCGAAATCGCCTCGCGCGTGGAAAACTTAGACGGACTGGAGTTGTGCTATCCTGCTGACTTTCAGGATCTCGAGGAACTCCGAGCTCTCCTCGACAAATACGGCTTCGGAATCCCTGCAATAAATGTACGATCCCGGAGAAGCGGCAAGTGGCTGCGGGGAGCCTTTTCCTCGGCCGACGCAAAAGAGAGAAGTGAGGTGGTGGAGGATTTCAAGCGAGCTTTGGATATCGCTGCCGAGCTCGGCGTTCCCAGGATATCAACATGTCCTCTCAATGACGGACATGACTACGTGTTCGAGATGAACTATCTGGATGCCTATCGCTACGCGGAGGAGAGTTTTTATGCGATATGTTCACATGATCCCCAGATCCGGGTTTGTATAGAGTACAAATTGAACGATCCCCGCACCCGTTGTCTTCTCGCCTCAGCGGGTGAGACAGTCAGTTTTTGCAGAGAAGTTGGAGTGGATAATCTCGGAGTGACGCTGGACATCGGTCACGCCATACTGGCCGGTGAGCGCCCCGCTCAATCCGTGGCGCTGCTTCACCGGGCAGGGAAGCTTTTTTACGTTCATCTGAATGACAATGACCGCAATTGGGACTGGGACATGTTGCCCGGAAGTTACAATCTATGGGAGTTCGTAGAGTTCCTCTATTACCTGCAGGAGGTCGGTTACGATGAAGACTGGTATGCCTACGACGTAATGTCCAAAGAGATCGACACGGTACAGACATTCAGCACTGTTACCAAGCTGACTCGAAAAATGGAAAAATTGGCGGGAAAGATCGACAGAAAAGTGATGTCCAACCTGCTGGCGAATCGCAACCCGGTGGAGTCGATCGGATACCTCTACGATACGTTACTCTAAAAGCGACGAAGGGGACAGTGGAATGCGATTCGGTTGCTGCGGATGTATGGTAGTTGGCCGGAGGCCCGAACAGGAACAGAAGGTAATCACGGGGATCGAGGTACTCCCTGAAATGGAGAGTATCGGCTTCGATTATATCGAGCTCTCCCTGTCGGATATCATGAAACTCGATGAGGCTGGATTTTCCAGACTGGAACAGCGTTTGCAGGATTCCAGTTTAAAGTGTGAAGCCTGTCATAATTTCATTCCCTCCAACATTAGACTGACTGGACCGGATGCCGATTTGACGGCAGCATGTGAATATGTTGGGAAAGCCTTCCCGCGCGCAGCACAGCTTGGTGCGAAGGTCGTCGTATTCGGCAGCTCCGGAGCCCGGAATATTCCTCCCGGCTACCCTTACTGCTCCGCCCGAAAACAGATCGTCGAGCTGTTGGGTAGAATCGGCGACCAGGCTGAAGAGCTCGATCTCACTGTGGCCGTGGAATCGCTGAACCGCAGGGAGAGCAATATCATCAACACCATCGCGGAAGCTCTTTCTTTCAGCCGCGAGTTGCATCATCCGCGCATAAAGCTAGTCTGTGATTACTATCATATTATGGTCGAAAATGAAGATTCGAAAATCATTCTCGAAGCGGGAGAGCAGATACGACACGTCCATATCTCCGAGCCAGAGAAGCGGGGATTCCCCGTCGAAGCAAAGCAAAGCTACCACGAGCATTTTCAACGGCTGAAAGATATCGGATACCAGGAGCGGGTAAGCATCGAAGCGTATACGGAAAACTTTGAAGCGGATGCGGTAAGGTCGTTGGAGCTGCTTCGTTGCCTCGCCGGTAGTTGAGGTTGAAGTCAAGCATTAGAGACTGGCCGTGTTCATCGGATACGTTGTGTTAGTTACTGTCCTTGGTATTCTCTTTGATTTAGCATATATTGTTAGAAGTAGGACAAAACACCTTTCAATTGTGGTGGCTTGGGAGTTGAAGGACTAAGTGATGAGACGGGAATACAGTGTGGTAATAGAACGTGATAGTGAAGGGTACTTGGTTGGCTCAGTTCCGTCACTCCACGGATGTCATACACAGGCGAAATCTTTAGATGAACTGATGGTACGCATCCAAGAGGCGATTGAGCTATGCTTGGAGGTTGAAGACAAGCATGAAGGGGGACTGGACTTCGTTGGTGTGCAAAAAGTTGTTGTGGGTAAATGACGCGACTACCTCGACTCACCGGAAAGGAGATCGTCGCGGCCCTATTAAAGCATAGTTTTGAGACCTCTAGAGTAAAAGGTAGCCATCATCATTTGCGGCATCCTGATGGACGCTCCACAGTAGTGCCTGTGCATGCCGGAGAAACAATCGGACCTGGCCTGATGAGCAAAATCCTTAGAGATTGCGAGCTCACTGCGGAAGATATTCAATCGGTTCTGTAGATAGTAAGAAGTCGTAGTAACAATTTCTCTTTGAAAATGAAACATTCTGATGCAACGAATCCTCAGGTTTAGCCGCAATCCCCACGGGGCAAGATAACACACAGAAAATTACTCCATGGCATTAAAAAACAGATGCAGAGTCTACGCCCCGGTGGACATCCCATTCCGGGTATCGCAATATATCCGGTAATATGGGCTCTATTCTCCACAACGGCGTTGGTAGGCCATACCGGCCGCCAGAACGAAGGGCAAGTGGCCAGAGATGCCGCGTGTGATGGGGCTCGCCGATGTGGATCCTTGCCGTGATAACCGAGCCGGAAGAGGTCAAGAAAACCCTACGGCATCTGGTGAAGGTCGGCCGGTCGCCCCAAGATGGACTTCTCGAAACGATGCTGGAAGTGGGCGATTTCCTACCAGCGGCCCAGGTACCTCTTAACATCTACCGAATCCACAGTCTTGAGCGGGCCGAGCCCCTCAGGGATCGAGGTGCATCCGCTCACCATCAGCACTAACAAAGTGCCGATGATCATCAACGTCTTTGTTCTCATGCGTGTTCCGAGGCTACCAGACCGATCCGCAGGGCGGAACGTCAAGAGGGTGTGCCCGCTCGGCCCGCTGTGTCGCCGTGCAGGGCTCCGATAA
>CAZPPB010000086.1:9702-15577 GCA_964588355.1 uncultured Spirochaetaceae bacterium
CTTGATTGTTTATGTAATATTTGTCCTTTTGTGATAATTCCGTGAGATTTGATCGCTACCTTCGGCCAAGGAGGTAACGAAATGAAACCTGTACACACAATGATTGCAGCTATTCTGCTCATCGCGACGGCCGCCTATGGAGGGGGGAGCAGGAGCTCCGACGAGTCCTCCGAGCAGGCCGGAACAATGATGAGCCGGCCGGAGGATCCCTCCGAAGGAGGAATGATGATGAGGAACACGGTCCCCGAAGAGGCGATGATGAGCTCCGGCGGAAAAGTGCTTTTCACGAGTCTCGATGACGCGCGAATGCTGGCCGCAGCGGGTCCGAGCGTGCTGTTCTTCCATGCCGACTGGTGCCCGCTTTGCCGTGCCGATATGCGGGAGATCGACTCGAGACTAAACGAGCTGGGTAACATCACGGTGGTCGTGGTCGATTATGACCGCCAGGCCGAGCTCAAGAAGATGTACGGCATCACCTACCAGCACACCTATGTCCAGATAGACGGCGAAGGCCAGAAGGTCGCCATCTGGAACGGCGGAGGTGTGGACGGCATCCTGGAAAACGTGGTTCGAGGGGGGATGTGAAATCATGGTTATCCTGCTTCCTTTCGCGTTTCTCGCAGGAATCGTCACGATCCTGTCGCCCTGCATACTGCCTGTGCTTCCCGTGGTCCTTGCGGGCAGCGTGGGCGGCAGGAGCCGCCCCTTCGGCGTCATCACGGGCTTCGTCCTGAGCTTCAGCGTTTTTACGTTGATCCTATCTAGCCTCGTGCAGGCCCTGGGCATCCCCCCCGATGCATTGAGAGTGGCCGCCGTCGTCCTCATCCTGTTCTTCGGGCTGGTCATGCTGGTTGCGCCTCTGCGTCATGCTTTCGAGATGGTCGCCTCGCGGATCGCCGCGCGCGGCCGCCGCCGGGGGAACTCGAAAGGATTCACCGGTGGTCTGCTCGTGGGCGTGAGCCTTGGGTTGGTGTGGACCCCGTGCGTTGGACCGATCATGGCTTCCGTGATCAGCCTTGCCGTCACCCAAAGCATCGACGGCGCAGCGGTGTTCATCATCCTGGCCTACTCCCTCGGAACCTCGATACCGATGCTGGCGATCATGCTCGGTGGCAGAGCCCTTATGGAGCGCCTACCTGTTCTGTCCAGAAATCCGGCCAGGATCCAGCAGGTGTTCGGCGTGCTCATGATCCTGGTGGCGGTATCCATCGGTTTCGGTTGGGACCGCCGCTTTCAGACTGCCGTCTTGCGGATGTTCCCAAACTACGGTTCGGGGCTCACCGCGATAGAGAACACGGAACCGGTTCGCGAGGCACTGGAAGTCCGTTCCGGATCGGAAAGCGGCGGAATGATGATGAGCGGTGGTGCGCAGGTTGGCTTCGGCGTGCCGCCCGAAAACGGAGTCCTCGGCGACTACGGTCGCGCGCCGGACGTCGTTACCCGCGGTGAGTGGTTCAACATCGACGGGCTGGGGGCCGCGGCGCAGGATGGTGTCATAACAATGGAAGAGCTGAGAGGAAAGGTGGTTCTGGTGGATTTCTGGACATACAGCTGTGTAAACTGCGTTCGCACGATCCCCCATCTTCGCTCCTGGTACGATACCTACCGCGACGACGGGTTCGTGATAATCGGGGTTCACACACCCGAGTTCGCATTCGAACGGAATCCCGAAAATGTCCGGGAAGCGATGCAGGAGCTCGGTGTCGACTGGCCCGTGGTCCTGGACAACGAATACGAGCAGTGGCGGGCCTACGAAAACCGGTACTGGCCTGCCCACTACTTCATCGATGCGGCCGGCCGGATAAGGTACTTCCACTTCGGTGAAGGCAAATACGACACCTCCGAAGAGGTCATACGGGCCCTGCTGGAGGAGGCGGGGAGCCTGACAACGGCCAGGGCGGATTCGCGCCCCGAGGCGCAGCTGCACAGCAAAACGGCGGAGACCTACCTGGGTTACGGCCGTGCCCGCGGGTTTACCTCGGATGTCAAACCCGTGCCGAACAAGCCGGTCCTGTACCGCCCCGCAAGCACTCCGGCAAACGGGCAGTGGGCCCTCGAGGGCAGGTGGACTATCACCGAGGAATACGTGGTCCCCGAGAAGACGGGCGTACTGGAGTTGGGCTTCAACGCTAAGGATGTCTTCCTGGTGATCGAACCGGCTGCCGGAGACGGCCGTGTCGAGGTGAGGGTCGACGGCAGGCCGGTAGGGGACACGGCCGACGTCCGCGACGGCGTGCTGCGGCCGACAGAAAGCAGGCTCTACCACCTTGTGGAAAAGTCAGAGCCCGGAGAGCACCTGCTCAGTCTCGAAGTGAGCGGAAAGCTCAGATTGTTTGCATTCACATTCGGTTAGATACTAGATAAAGGAGAGCAATACGATGAAATACACGAAACACACGAAACAATGGACGATTTTGGCAATTGCGGCATTGGCATTTGTGATCTCCACTGTGGGGGTCGGTGCCCGCGGTGGGAGCGAAAACGGGGGTAGTATGATGGCCGATTCGACGGAGAAAGCGATGTCCCAGGCCGTCCCGGTCCCCCCGCCCGGCGTTGGGATGGGCGAATACATGAAGCCTTCAAGCGCTGAGCTCAGGGAGACGCTGACAGCGCTCCAGTATGCTGTAACCCAGGAGGACAGTACCGAACCTCCTTTCAGGAACGATTACTGGAACAATCACGAGGAAGGGATCTACGTGGACGTCGTGTCCGGAGAACCGCTGTTCAGCTCCGCGGACAAGTACGATTCCGGAACCGGATGGCCCAGCTTCACCCGGCCGCTGGAACCGGGCAATATCGTCACCCTGACGGACACGGGTTTCGGGATGACCCGTACCGAGGTACGCAGCCAGCACGCCGATTCGCATCTCGGGCACCTGTTCAACGACGGGCCCGAGCCGACGGGACTGCGCTACTGCATGAACTCGGCCTCCCTGAGGTTCATCCCGGTCGAGGATCTGGAACGGGAAGGCTACGGCCGCTATCTCCCGCTCTTCGAAAACTAAATTTCTAAAGGAGTTTGACCATGATTCGCAAAGATATTTTCTTTCATTCCCGATGGCGCCCGGGGGCGGGCGTACGGATCGGGGCGATCCTTTTTTTGATGTCGATCGCCGCTGCGGCGGGTTTCGGCGGGGCAAAAGCCGAAAGCCCCGCGCCCATAGCGGAAAACCAGACCGAGGTTGACGCCGCCGCGGCCGCCCCAAGGGAAGGCACGGAATCGGCCGTGTTCGCCGGCGGCTGCTTCTGGGGCGTGGAGGAGGTGTTCGAGCGGCTCGACGGTGTCCTGGAGGTGGTGTCAGGCTACTCCGGCGGGGGCGAAGACACCGCCCACTACAACCTGGTGGGCACCGGCACCACCGGCCATGCCGAGTCGGTGCGTATCACTTACGACCCGCAGCGCGTGAGCTTCCCGGTGCTGCTGGAGGTGTTCTTCAACGTGGCTCACGACCCCACCCAGTTGAACTATCAGGGCCCGGACAAGGGTCCCCAGTACCGTTCGGCGGTCTTTTACGCCAACGATGAACAGAAGCGCGTGACCCAGCAGTACATCAAGCAGCTGGATGCCGACGGAGATTTCGCCGGACCCATCGTGACGCAAGTGGTTGCGCTGGAGGCGTTCTATCCCGCCGAGGAGTACCACCAGGATTTCATGCGGCGCAATCCCCGGCATCCCTACATCGTGTACTGGGACGCACCGAAGATCGCCCACCTGGAGGAAGCGTATCCCGAGCTGTTGGCGCAGCGATAGACCCTCGATGTCCTCTGACCGTGGATCCGCAGGACCCACCCCCCCCGACCGGGACGGACCCGCGGATTACGCGGCATTCCCTCCTGACCGTAGAAAAGTGCTGCTGTTACGGGATTTAATCCTGCCCCGATGGACTTCAGTTCATTATCAGTTCATAGATCTGTTGACGGATCCTGATCGTGCTGCTATATTCAGGTGACTTCCGTGTTGTTGAGGGATCTGATGGTTTTTCCCTGATGCGAACAAGAAGACTAATCACCCAATACAACAGCGTTTACCTGATCCTGTTCATCATCTGCGTAGCCGCCTTCATCAACAACCGGAACTTCTTCGCCTTCGACAATGTGAACACGATGCTCCGGCAGGCCTCGTCTCTCGGGGTGGTCACGATGGGAACGATCTTCGTGATCGCCACAGGCTGCGTGGATCTGTCCGTTGCCGCTATCCTGCAGATGTCCATCGGTATCTTCATGCTCTTTGTGAAAAGACTCGGTGAAGGGGCGCTGCCGTACGGCATCCTGGCCAGTCTGGCCTTCGGTGTGGCCATCGGCCTGATCAACGGCATCATCGTGACCCGCTACAAGGTCCAATCGTTTCTGAGCACTCTGTTCATCGCGGCCATCCTTGGCGGCGTGATGCGTCTGGTGATGGGTGTCACCCCCATGGGGGTGCCGCCTGCGGTCCTTGTGAACGCGATCAAGGGAAGCCTCATCGGAGAGATGTCCAACTCCGTGCTCATATTCATCGTGGTTGCGATCATCGCCCTGGTGCTGCTCAGAAAGACGGTTTGGGGACGGAAGGTGGAGTTGATCGGTCTGAACCCGACGGCCGCCCATTTTGCGGGGGTGGACGTGGAGCGCACCGTCACGATCACCTTCGGCTTGAACGGCGTGTTGGCGGCGATCGCCGGGATCATGAGCGTCGGGTATATCGGCTTCGCCGACCAGATGACCCTGGGCAGCGGCATGGAGATGGATGCTTTGGTGGCGTCGGTGTTGGGAGGCAACTTCCTGGGCGGGGGCAAGGCCTCGGTGATCGGCGCTGTAGGCGGGGCGCTGGCCATCACCCTGATCATCAACATCGTCATCCTGTTCGGCTTGGACATCCGCTTTCAGTACATAGTCAAGGGAGTGCTGCTGCTCTCCGTGACCTACGCAGCGCAGTTCTTCAACAGGCGCTGAAGGTGAGTTTGATGTAAACGAAGTCTGTGCCGCCGATCGAGGCCGGTGCAGGCTCGAAATATTCGTTCGAAGAGAGGAGTATGGGTATGAGGAAGAAAGGATTCGTGCGAGGGGCGATCGTCCTGCTGGCGCTCGCCGTCATTCTGGGCCTGGCACTGAGCGGGTGCAGCAAGAAGGAGCCCGCGGCCGAAGAAGCGAAGAAGTACACGATTGGGGTAAGCATCCAGGGTTCCAACAACGATTGGGCGGCCTCCTGCTACGCCCACTTCAAGTACGCCTTCGACACAATATATGCAGACCAGATCGCCAACGTGTACTACGGGGAGTGCGGCTACGATGACAAGAAGCAGATCGCCGATATCGAGGATCTGCTCACCAAGAACCTCGATCTGCTCATCGTGCAGCCGGTCAGCGAAACCTCCACGGCTGGGGCGATCGAGAAGGCAAAAGCCTCCGGCGTGAAGGTGGTCATCTTCGGCGGGCTGTGCGGCACCGACCAGTACGACGCCTACGTGGACCGGGATCACATCAAGACCGGCTACGCCTTCGCGGACTGGGTGGCCACGAAGATGGGCGGCAAGGGCAACGTGATCGTGATCATGGGCTACCCGGGTTCCGGGTACTCGAACAACGTGCTCAAGGGCGTGCAGGACGCCCTGACCAACTACCCGGACATCAATGTGCTGGGAACCGAGTACGCCATGTACACCCCCGCGGAGGCGAAAAAGATCGTGGAGAGCTACTTCGCCAAGCGCGTGCCGGTGGAAGGCCTGATCGTGGACGGCGGGTTGATGAACTTCGGCGCCCTGGATGCCTTCATCGACGCCAAGCGGCCGCTTCCACCCTCTTCGGCGGATGACTGGTACGGCTTCATGAAGAAGGCGGTGTCGATCGGCTACACCAACTACATGGTCGTGAACTCCGGTGAGGAGCTTTCCCTGGA
>CAZPPB010000087.1:0-15551 GCA_964588355.1 uncultured Spirochaetaceae bacterium
ATGACCAGGAACGCAGAGCCCTTCTGGTTCGCATCCAGAGCTCCGTGCCGGTCTACGGGCGGGCACTCCGGCCGGAGGAGGAAGACGAGTCTCTCTTTGTCCCGGAAGAGGAGCTGGCGGCTTTGCATCTTCTGGAACGGATCATCCTCTTTGTCAAATCCCTGTTTTCCGGCAAAGACAGATACACCCTGCTTGTAGAGAGATATCTAAAACGTCTGGCTGCTGCTATAGAGCTTGACCATCCTTCCCTGATTTCTGTTTCCCCGGGCCGATGCCTGACGGGGATGTATGAGGAACTGCTTCTGCTCCGTGCGCACGCCCACAGGCTTTACGCTGCGCTGCGGGAAGTATTGGGACAGCGCAGAGGCGAGTTCGTCGCTTTCCTGGTACGGAAAGAACTGAGGGATTTCAAGGAACGTCTGCACGAAGAAACCGATCCCCAAGACATCTGGGACAACGGACATTTCAGCGACGAGAAGGGGGTGCGCACTCTGATGCTCAAGCGATTTCAGGAGCTGACCAGGACGATCCCCCCGTCCGACAGGCAGCAGATCGGCCAGGACGCCCAGGCCCTCTTTGCCCTGTACAGTTTCAGCGGCCACCACTTCGAGGATCTTCTGACCGCATTCGAGGGGGAGGAGACCCCGGAAGCGGACTTCCTGGATGTCAAGAAGCCGCTGCAGGAGCTTGCCGAAAGGTTGGAACCGTTGCGCACACCCCCCTCGGCCGGGGCCCTCTACGATCTGTTTCTCTTCCTTCACCAAGAACACCTGGAGGAGAGGGACTTCGACCTGGAACACCGGTTGATGGATGACATGGCCGCGACCCACTGCGCCCTGGCGGGCATCCGCAGGTTTCGCGACCGGGTGCCTCTGCACGGTCTGCTCCGCCTGCTCACCCGGGACCCCGCTTATTATCCGGCGCCTCCCCCCTCTTCCGTCGATTGGTACTCCTCGTTCAAAGAGTTCTGGCGTCAGTGGGTGCATCATCGTTATCTGGAGTTTTTTCAATCCCGCACTCGCAGCACCCTGATCTCCGAGGCCCTGGAGTTTCTGAACAGGAAATCCCTTCCCGCTATGACGAACTACCGTGCGGACAAGTTCGGCAAGGACACTGCGGTTCGCCATGAACTGTCACTGTCATTTGTCAAGGGATTTCTGGATGATGTTTTCTCTCCTCTGTCCCGCTCCTTGAAGATCATATATCTGAACGGCGAGTTCTACAAAGAGGAAAACCGCAATGCCTATACCGACGCCTTTCTCTACCTTAGTGAAACCGAAACAAGGATCGAGGAACTCGAATCCATGCTCGCACCTCAGGGCGAACTGCGCGCGGCTATCCAGCAGGTCAAGATCCAGGCCCTCGGGAACCGGCTTCGCCGCAAACGTATAGCGGATATCCTGGCAAGGGCGGACGCAAAAGCCAGGAACCTACTGGACGGCTTTATCGAACAGATCGACAATCTCAAAGCTCTGCTGTACGGAATTCTCAAAGGCCAGCCGGGAGATCGCTACGATACACTGGTGAACTTCAACAAGATCGGTGGCCGGGAAAACAGCGATCTGCGCAGAGCCTGGATCCGGGCTCTGGAAAAGTCCGACCGGGCCATCGTGCTGTTGAGAAAGATCCGGGAGTTGGAAATCAACAGCTGAGCCCCGTCGGATCGGCTCCTATCCGGTAAATGCGGTCGGGGAGACCACCCCGGAGTTGTGCTTCTTCCGCGAGGCGATCAATCGCCCCTTCAGGGTCTGCAGATAGTCACTGAAACTCTGCGGCACCTCCTGCTCCTGCGCGTAGATCTTCTCCATGCGATCGATCTTTTCGAGGAACTTATCTATGCGGATCGAGAACTGCTCCTCATACTCTTCAGCAGTGTATTCCCGCTTGAAAACGCTCTGGAACAGGGAACGCAGATCCTCGTAGCGGGGAATATAGCCGATCGGCGTTTCTATGGCCTCGTACTCGCCATGCACCCTGCCCTCCATCCACAGAAGCCAGACCTTCTTGTCGACCTTTTGGTTGAGGAAGCGCCCTTCCTTTTTCAAGAAATAGTTCGTGGAAAACACCAGGGGGGGACTGTTCAGTCTTGCGCCGAAGTCGATATGATTCTGGATGTAGCGGCCCAGGGGAACCACCAGGAAGTCGATATTTGCCATCGGAGAGAAGGCCCGCACGCCCCCTTTGTCCAGGGTGGCGAAGGTTGTCTCCGATTCCAAGGTCGCCCCGATCACTACGCCGTGCACCCAGTCCAGGCTCTGAAAAACGGGCACGGAGGTATCTGAATCCCTGCCGCCGTAGATGATTCCTTCGATCGGAACACCTTCGGGGTCGTGAAGCTTCGGGTCGGCGTTGGCCAGCTCGGAGATCCTTATCGTGTAGCGGGCGTTCTTGTGGCAGTAGTCCACCTCGTTTCCAGCCTCATCTTTATCCCCCAGCTGCCAATTATCGCTGAAGTGGTTGCGCCCCTGTTTCGGGAGATCCTTGCCCATACCCAACCAGCAAGCCTGATCCTGATGGACAAGCACGTTGGAGAAGATCAGCTCCCGGGGCGTGGTCAACGCCTCGTAGATCACCGGGTCGTCCACAGGGTTGACATCCATGATGATTCCGAATATTCCCTGCTCGATATTGACCCCGTAGGCTCGTTCGCCGGAGCCGACGCGGATGTAGGCGATATCATCCCCGAGAATCATCTGACCGGGGATCATCGCCGTGGAGGTCTTACCGCAGGCGCTCGGAAAGGCTCCGGCAAAATAGGTGAGTCTCTTCTTGCCTGCCGGTTTGGCTGCCATGAGAAACATGTGTTCGGTCAGCCAATCCTCATTATTCGCCTTGTAGATGGCCAGGCGAAGGGCCAGTTTCTTCAAGCCCAGGCTATTGCCGGCGTACTGGTTGTTGACCGTCAGGACCTGATCGCCAACCACATCGATGTAGATCCTGCGTTCATCGACGTTCTTCGTGTTGTTCCGCTCATCCAGAGGACCGGCCGAATGAATGAAGGTGAAGAAATCCGCCGATCCCTTCAGCTGTTTGAACTGCTGGTAGCCGGTCCGGTAGAGGATATCCTCGCTGTGGGCAACGTAGGAGGAATCGGTGATCTGAAGGGCGGGAATCGAGAAACGGGAGTTGAGAGGCCCGAGACAGAAGAACCGTATCAACACCTCTTTGCCGGCCATGGCGCCTTCCATGATCCCCAACACCTCCTCCAGTCCCTGCTCGCGAGGGGCGGTGTTGATGACCTTGCTCATCTTCATCCCGGGGGTGACCAGCACCCGGGTGTTTTTTTTGTCCCTGGCCTGGTCGTAGTAGCCGTCGTAATGGATCGTGTGCCCTTCCATAGCCAGTTCCCGCTCTTCTCCATCGCGAAGGGCCATCTCCCGGACGTAGAGTATATCTTGCGGATCGTCGGTGATGACTGTGGCTTTCTCCGGTTTGAGGACCTCGAGGTACCTCTCCGTTATCTCCAGGACCGAGGGATTTTCCAGCGCTTCCAGTTTTCGTCGATTCTCAGGGTCTAGATATTGGGTACCCGTATCCACTTGGGTTCCTCCTCGGTATCGGGCCGGCCGAACGGTTACTTTGATTTGCAGGGTCAATACAGGGTATTGGCCAACAAGCTTACATTTTCGGGCCGCGCAAAGTCAAGGCGCGCTGCCGCTGCGTGTCTGCCGCTGCGGTGTCATTCTTCCCAAAGCCCCCGGCAGTACGCCAATCCGGCAGCATCGGCATCCTCCGGAAGACTGATATCCGCCGAATATCCTGTGTCCTTCAATGCATCTATGAACTGCCGGTACTCGCAACCGTCCTGCGGACGCGGGCAAACTCGCGCTCCATCGTAAGAACGGGGATTGTCCATCTGCACATGGCCGATCTGCTGCCGGTAATCGTCGAGGTCTGACAGGGACAGGCCGATCTGCTCGAGCTCCCGCAGACTGATCAAAGAGGAAAGGTTTTTCACGCCGACGCGGGACAGAAAATCCCCGGTTTCCTTCAGGGTGTTCAGGAAATTGGTCCTCCTGGGACCGAGGGGTTCAATTAAGACAGTCATGCCGAAGTCTGCCGCTACGGCGCAGAGCATGGACAGGAACTGGAGCACCTGTTCCTCGGACTCGGCTGTCGGCCCTTCAACGGGGAGCACCCTTGCCCTTCCGTCGCTCCAGACGAGCTTCCTGCAGCCCAGCTGCCCCAAACGGTGCACCGCGTTTTTCAGGTGCTCCATCCAGACGTAGATATTGAATCCCTTCTGGGTTACCCGCGCATCCGCGGGAAGGGGCACTGCACATATCTTTAAAGGCATGCCCACGTTATAAAGGCGCTCTTTGTGCTGAGTGACCTGCTCTGCGCTGAGGTTGACCGACAGCTCCTGCGTCGGCTGAACAAAGTCGAAACCATCGGCGGCGGCCCGCTCCACCTGCGATAGATCCGTTACCATCTTGCCCCACTGAACAGCCATGCGCGGTTTCCTTCGCCTAGACCTCGGTCAGATTGACCAGAGCGTCCAGAGCCAGCAGGTAGCTTTTTTTGCCGAACCCGGAAATGACCCCGACGCATACGGGAGCTATCACCGATTTGTGCCGAAACTCCTCTTCCCGGGCATACACGTTCGAGATAAAAACCTCGATGCACGGAAGGAGCGTGGCGCCGATGGCACTGCGCAGCGTATAGCTGTAATGGGCCAGAGCACCTGCGTTGATGATCACACCGTCAAAGCGGCCGGGAGCCTCCTGCAGGCAGTCGACGATCGCCCCCTCGGCGTTGAACTGTCTGCATTCGACGCCCACGTTCAGCTCTTCTGCGCGCTGCTGGAGGCTGCGGTGGATGTCCTCCAGCGATCCTTCCCCGTATATCGAGGTCTTGCGTGTCCCCAGTAGATTTAAATTGGGTCCTGAAATAACCAAAAAGTTCTTCTTCACCTTCTACTCCCCGCCAGGCTGCAATCGCACCATCAAACCAGCCAAGGGTCCAGTCTCTCCTCTATCAACGCCCGCAGTCCCACGATGTAGCTGAAAGCTCCGAATCCGCAGATCTGCCCGATACACACCGGGGCAATCACGGAAATGTGTCGGAAGGCCTCCCGCTTGTAGATATTTGAAATATGAGCTTCCACCGTGGGTACCTGCGCTGCGCTGATGGCATCGCGAAGAGCTACGGAGTAATGCGTGTAAGCCCCCGCGTTCAGCAATATGCCCTGCACTCGACCCCGGCACTGTTGGATGAAAGTGACCAGCTCTCCCTCGGTGTTCGATTGGTAGAACTCAACGGTCACACTTAGTTTCCCGGCTTCGGCGGCTACAGCGGCGTTGATGTCTTCCATCGTTTTACCGCCGTAGATTCCTACTTCCCGTTTGCCCAACATGTTCAAGTTTGGACCGTGTATAACCGCGATATGCTTGTTCACCAGCCTGGCCCCGCTAAAACTCTCCCGCTCTCTGCTGTTCGGCCGCGGCTCTGTTACACCGCAGCCGTCTCAAAGGATGGCATGGAATCGTTGGTTTTCATAGTCCCCGAGTTCGTTATGGTGAACAAGCGCAACCCAGAGGCCGGCGATTGCCGAGGATCAGGTCATGGATTGGAGATGAACCAGTCACCACCTCCGGGACTCAGGACCTCATTTCCCGTACTGGTAATCAAGACCATATCTTCGATCTTTACATGACCAACTTCCGGTGTTTTGAACTCCATTTCGATCGACAGGAGGTTGCCCTCCTCCAACTGATCGCTTGAGCTCCCGTTGATCACCGGATCTTCATGATGGACCAGACCGATTCCATGGGCAATGAACTTGCCGTACTCTCCCAGAGGGTATCCCTCCAGAAACGCATCTGCGCTGCGCTGCACTGCTGAAGCCTCGGCCCCCGGCCTCAGCGTTCGCAGCACCGCATTCTCCAAATCCCGGCAGCCCTGCATCAGATCGTCGGCCGGACCCGATGGCCTCCGGCCGAGACAACCCATTCTGCACAACTCCGCTATGTAGCCGTCGATCATCCCGCCGGCATCGATATGGAGGATGCGGCCGCCCCTCCAATGTCGGCTCTCAGAGGGCGCTCTGAAGAAGCTCGGCCCCGCACACACCAAAGCGTATAGGAAATGAAGACCCCTCTTAGTGAACTCTCCGGCGACCTGTTGAGCGATCTCCGAGGTAGCAGCGCCGTCCCTACCCGATGTCAGAACCGCCGCCAGGGCTTCCTGGTTGTTCTTCGTTCCCTCCCGGATTATCTCGATCTCCTCAGGCCTCTTGACGGCCCTGAGCTTGTCCATCATCGGCACGGCGTCCACAAACTCAGCCTGGGGCAGTTGAGCTTCCAGCATTTTGAATACATCCGCCGGAAGGGAGGGAAGCTCCAGGGCTATTCTCACGGAATCCAGGTTCCGCTTCTTCAACACCTCCACTGTCCTGGCTGCGGTCGACAAGCTCGCTATTTGCTCGCCCTCGTAGCACTGCGGTATCCACACATCCGCTTCCCGCATCACTTCCGTTTCACCGGGGCGTCCCACAAAAAACGAATCGCCGAGGACCCCGCGGGGAATTCCCAAGAACGAAAGATACTGCGTTCTCCGGGCGTGAGCGTCCCACATGTACAGAGGATAGTAATACCCCCCGGTGAGATAGCGGGTGTTGTGGCGGGTGGAAACCAGCAGCAGATCAAATTCGAACTTCTCCATCAGCGCCATCAGCCTGGCCGCATCGAAGGGAGGTTTATTGCTGCTGTTCATATCACCGACACCTGTTGTGTGTCCGGATACCCGACATCAGGGCTCGAAAAGACATTTCACCGTCTCTTTTTGCTTGAACGCTGTGAAGGCTTCCCCGGCCTGATCCAGGTTAAATCGTTTCGTTACCAGAGCCTGTCCCGACACCTTTCCGGATTCGAGCCAGCTGATTGCCCGGATGAAGTGCCTCTGGAGGAACGCCACGTCCCCGTAGATCGTTACACCGCTGCGAATTACCGAAAGGGGCTTGAAATTTGATTCAGGATAGAGCCCGAAACAGGAAATGCGCCCTCTGGCGGCGGCGATGTCGAGGAGGAAATCCCAGACTTTGGGGGAGCTTGCCGTCTCTATGACGATATCGGCGCCCCGGCCGCCGGTTATGTTCAAAACAGCATCGACCGGGTCCTCATTGCTCGCGTTCACGATGTGGGTGGCTCCCAGTTCTTCCGCGATCCCGAACCTGATCTTGTCGACATCCAGCCCGACGACGATCAGCTTCGCTACCCCCGCCGCGGCCAGAGCCTGCAGGTGCAGCAAACCGACAGTACCGGGACCGATGATGACGGCGCTTTCTCCGATCACGGGTCTTACGTGCTCGACAGATCTCACCACGAGACTCAGCGGTTCGAGCACAGCGGCATCGGCAAACTCAACTTTATCCGGAAGTACGTGAATCAACTCTTCGGAAATGACCATATATTCGGCGAACGTTCCGTCGTAGGTAATGCCGATATGGTTCCAATCGGTGCACATGTTCTTGTTGCCTGTCCTGCAGTTGTAGCACTTCCCGCAGCCGCTCAGCGCCTCGAATCCTACCCGTTGGCCTGCCTTCAAAGAACTTACCTCTTTGCCGACCTCGGCGATGACTCCCGCTCCCTCGTGACCCATGATCATCGGTATCGGCACCGGCTTCCTGCCTTTATAGTCTCCGTTCAGGATCGACATATCCGTATAGCAAAGACCTGTCGCCTTGATTTGAACGAGCACTTCCCCCGCGCCGGGTTTCGGGTCCGCTACGTCTTTGACTGAATATGCTCCAGGCTTCTGATCTGTTCTAACGATCGCCTTCATCGGGTCGCTCCTTGTTTATTCCTCGAAAAAACGCCTTCGCCAGACGCCTCTCGGGTGCCTGATTCGACCGTCACTGCAGATTCCCGTGACGGCTTCTTATGTGCTCCTCCTTACGGCGGCCAGCCGAGGGTGTAGATATGCTTGCCTCCGTCCGAAGGACCTTTCAGCAGCTTGTCGATCTCCGCTTCGTCCCGCTGGGTCATGTATTTGGTCTCCGGCAGCACTCCCGGCGGGAATTTTTCGAGGATATCGTCATGAAGCCGGACGGTGTAATTCAAAAAATTCTCTATGGCCTGGTAGGCCTTTTCCGCCTTGGCCAGAGACGGCTTGCCCAGAACCCCCTCCGGATAGAGGGCGAACTCCACCCCTCCTCCGCCGATGTGACTCTGACCGGGGATCGGGAGGTAATAGATATCACCGCCCTTGTCGATATGTCCCTCCGGCAGGAATCCCCAGGTCTTCGTGTCCACCACGTTTTCCATCTGCACGAACTCGGGGAACAGGGCCAGGCAGAGCGAGTTTTCCGCCTCGTCTCCGTGCCTGAAAGGGGTTTCGAAAGGCCCGCCATGGGCTTTGTCCTTCAGGCCGTCGCCCATGATCTTGGTCACATCCAGAAAGATGATCACAGCGGGAACCTGGTATTTCTTCCCCCACTCCTGGATGGCCGAAGGGATAATGTACTCCTGGCCGTGGCTGCCAATATAGATCTGTTTGCGGAAACCGGTGTTCCAGAATCCGCAGATGAGCGCCCGGATGTAGGCCGAGTTCACCTGATCCGGGATCGGCACCGTTCCCTTCTGTCCGAGATGGGAAAACGGATGCGAGGCGAACCATACCGGCTCTGAAACCGTGCAGCCCGTTTTCTGGGCGATCATCTCCGCCATTCGGGTCACGATGAAGGTATCCTCACCGTAGGGTTGACCGTCCCCGTGGTTCTCCGTGGAACCTAGAGGGATCAGCAGGACGTCGTTGACCTTGAGGCGTTCTTCCACATCCTTTTTCGTCATGGTCTGGTAGTAGATCTTCGAAGGCTTCTCCATGTGCCCGCCCCCCGGCGGGAATTTCCACTCCGACATCGTTATTCTCCTTCCAACTAACAGTTTTATTGCTTTCTGTGGCTCGGCAGCTGGGGCGCATAGATCCATACGAACCGCAGGACCTCATCGCCGGTGTTCACGATCTTGTGTTTGCCGCCGGGCGGGTTGTAGACGCACACACCCGGTTCCAGAGGGATCTCCTGGTCCTCGGTCACGAACTTTCCCCGGCCCGAAATGAAGAGCATCACCTCTTCCTCCGCACCGTGCTCGTGCTCCGGCACCATGCTTCCCGGGGCGGTTTCGTTGATCCCTACCGCCAGGTTCTTGGCGCCGACGGTTTTTTCCGACACCAGGATCCACGAAACCCGCGGCGGATCTCGTTTTATCGCCTCTACATCCTTGATATGAACCGCTATGGCTGAACTCATGCTGTCCTCCTCGATATATGGTTAACGGATAAGAATTCCGCCGTTGATGTCCAGGGTTGTACCGGTTATCCAGTCGGATTTTGCCGAAGCCAGGAACAGCGCCGCCTCGGCAACATCCTCCGGCAGCCCGTCCTTGCTGACCGCGCGTCCGGCATTCCACATGGCGAAAACCTCCGGACCCGCCTGCCGGGTCAGTTTTGTGAGAATCGGTCCGGGAGCGATGGCATTCACATAGATACCCGCCGCTCCCGCCTCCCGGGCCAGTGTCCGGGTCAGGCCGATTATGCCGGCCTTGGATGCCGCATAATTGACCCCAACCCCCGGACGCCCGGTACGCCCGGCTATAGACGAGATATTGACGATCTTGCCCTTGCCCTGCTTCTTCATGACGGGTACCACCGCTCTGCAGACGAGAAAGGTTCCCGTGAGATTTACCCGCACAACGCTCTCGAAATCTTCCAGGCTCATCTTCTCGATCGGCAGGTGCTTGATGATCCCGGCAACGTTCACCGCAACGTCGATCCTGGCGAAGCGCTGCACAGCCTGCTGCACGGCTCCCTGAACTTCCTTTTCTTTGGTCACATCCCCCCGCAGACACAGGACCCGCTCACCCGAAGGGTCCAGTTCGCCGGCGATCTGCTCGGCCCCTTCAATATTTACATCGACAAGCGCCAGCCGGGCACCTTCCTCATAAAAGCAGCGGGCGATGGCTTCCCCGATTCCCCGGGAAGCCCCGGTCACGAAACAGACCTGTTCATCGAGCACAGCTTTCACACCTTCTTGTTTCAAAATATGTCCTCCGGTAATTGCACGGTCCAGATTTTGTCCATGTCCTCTTTCGGTATATCGAATACGCTGTCGTGCGGCGGCAGCGGTTCGGTGCGCATGAACTCGGGGAGGTCGCACTGAGTCTCGGGAACTCCCGCCAGACGGTTGAACCGGCTTTCGGTATGCAGACAATCGAGTCCCATATTTCTTACGTCCTGGAAACTCCATTCCCAGCCGTAGCGGGCGTTCAGCAACCGCGACGACAGGGACGGATCTTTAACGAAGGCGGGACGGATAAACAGACAAACCCCCAAGCTGTCCAGGATGGCTCCCCGGATCTGAAGCCGGAAGGAGATCTCCACCTGCCCCTCCCGGCTGAGGGGATCGTGGCTTCTGGCCGTTTCCAGGGCATTGCCTGCGGTATGGTCGGCCCCCATGGGGGACATGGCATAAGTCACCCCGATCCCCTTCAGGGAGCGCGGATCGTAGGCAGGCATGGCCTGTCCCTTCACCGCCGGAACCCTGCGCACTCCAAGGACCCGGCCGGTCGTGACCACACCGCTGCCGATGATGCGGCCCAGGGCAGTTCCCTTTCCCACCTGGCGCAGAAGATCCTTTGCCCCTTCCGCATCCCCGAACTCGATGACCCCCGCTTCCATGGCCACGCCGATGGCCGCTCCGGTCTCGATGGTGTCCACTCCAACCTGGTTGCAGAGATGGTTCAGCTCGGCCACCGCATCGACATCCCCTATCCCGCAGTTCGACCCCAGCAGCCCGATGTTCTCGTATTGAAGGGAGGCAACCGTAGTCTTTCCTGAAGGGTCGGCGAAAACATTGGAGCAGGCTATTATGCACCCCTGGACGCAGGGCAATCCTTTCCGGCCTTCCCCGCCGCGCTTGTCTATCAACTCGGCGATCATCTCCCCGGAAATCGCCTCCGCCTGCTCGAACTGTCCGGAGCGGAAGTTGCGCGTGGGCAGGATACCCAACGCATTGCAGAGGGAGAGCACCGCGGGGGTGCCGAAGTTGTGGCGGTTGTCGGTCTTGGGATCGTCCCGCAGGATCTTCGCCAGCTCACGGCTGGCGGCGGCCAGCGCGGCACGGTCCGCCGGCTGAGCCGGCTTGGCTCCCTCGGCATCGAACACGAGCGCCTTGATGCCCTTCACCCCCATGACTGCTCCCAAGCCGCCCCGGCCGGCCACCCGCAGCTGGACCCAGGTGTGATCGGTGGTAGCTATGCAGGCGCCGGACAACCCCATCTCTGCGGCCGGACCAACGATGAGCAAGCCGCAGTTATCTCCGAACCGCTTGCGCAGGGCCTCCAGGGTGTCCGAGCTCTCCTTGCCGGCCAGCTCCGGTGTGTCTATCAGCTCGGCGCGGTCATTGCGGATGAGCAGGACACGGGGCTTCGGGATGTCCGGAGCCTCTTCCAGCACGACCGCCTTCAGCCCGAGTCGGGCCATCCTCTTTCCGACAGCCCCACCTACATTGCTCTCTTTGACCCCTCCGGTCAGAGGGCTCTTCCCGCCCACCGATATTCTTCCGGCCGTGGTTACGGGGCTGTCCCCGAGCAGCCCGGATGCGATTATCAGCCTGTTGTGCCTTCCCAGGGGGTCGCACAGCGGGTCGACTTCCTTCAACAAGTGATGGGCGATGAAGCAGCGTCCACCCCATTTCTGCTCCTCCTCGGAGCAGCTCTGCCACTTCATCTCCCCGCTGCGCGTATTCACCCTCAGGATCTTGTTCATGCCTGCACCTCTCCGTCATTCAGGCGCACCGGCAGGCCTGCCTTCTCCAATAGACCGTCGATCGCCTTCACGACCGGCGGATCAATCTCCACGCCCTGAGCCCTGTTCAGGCGCTCCCGTTCGGCCTCGATCTCTCCCGGCAGATAGATACGGTTCTGCCCTTCGGCCTTGGCCGAATCCCGGATCGCACATATGTGTTCATCGATCAATTTGGTAAAACGATCAAGCGGCATGAAGCGGGTTATATCGATCGCCATGGTCATCACACCCACTCCGGTCGGCCCTTGGGGTTGATGAAAAGTGCGCACAGCCTCCGCAAAGCTCGACCCGGACAGCAATCCGCAGATCAGGTCGATGAAAAAAGCCATGCCGTAGCCTTTGTATTCTCCAACGGGCACCAGAGACCCTTCGATCGCCGCCACGGGATCGTCGGTAGGGGATCCGTCGGCATCGAGGGCCCATCCCAGGGGAATTCTTTCCTTCAGCCTCGCCGCCCGCCTGATTTTTCCCCGTGCCACGACTGTCGTCGACATGTCCAGCACGACCGGTTCCTCCGCGCCCCCGGGAGCTGCGATCGAGAAAGGATTCGTCCCAAAAAACGGCTCGGCTCCACCCCAAGGAGCCATGGATGCAGCGCCGTTGCACGCGCAGATTCCGATCAATCCCTGCCTGGCAGCGATCAGCGAGTACAGCGCCAACAGACCGACATTATTGGTTCTACGGATCAGTGAAAGACCGACCCCGAACCGCCGGGCTTTCTCGATACAACGGCGCATACCTTCTGCGGCTGCCACCTGCCCGAAACCATTCCCCCCGTCGATATGCATGATCGCCTGCTCGTCGCAGACCACCTTCAATTCAGTCGGGACATCCATCTGTCCGACGGCGATTCTTTTGAGGATCGCGGGCAGAAGGTTGATCCCGTGCGTCGATACGCCGCGCATCTCCGCCGCCACGAGGTTCTCCGCCACCACTCCCGCTTCCTGCCGGTCGACCCCAGTGGTCAGCAGCAGCTGGAGGCTGACTTGTGTCAGGTGATCCGCCGCGATTTTCAAGTTTTACTCCTCGATCAACCCCAGAGTCTGAAAAACCTTGTCCAGCTTGTTCAACTCCACGCTGCTGATGCCTTTGGCCAGCTCCGCTGCCTTCCTCACTTCCTTGGCCAGCCGCTCGTTGGCGGCTCTCAGCACCGGCTCGATCTCCTTCCGATCGACGATGACCAAACCGTCATCATCCCCCAGAACCAGATCACCTGGTTTGACGACAACTCCGCCGAATACAATGGGATGATTCACGCGTCCCAGAGTTCCTTTGACCGTGCCCCGCATGCAGGTGCCGCGGCAGAAAACGGGAAATCCCATCTCGAGTATCTCGGCGCTGTCGCGAACACAGCCGTCGATCACCACCCCCCCCAACTGACTGGCCATCGCGGAGGTAGCCATCAGGCCGCCCCAGTAGCCCGCATCCGGATACCCCTGGGTGGAGGCAACCAGAACATCCCCCTTCTGGGCAATCTGCAGAGCCTTGTGCAGCATCAGGTTGTCTTTCGGGTGGCATTCAACGGTAAAAGCCGGGCCTAGCAACCGGATCCCCCTCCCGAGCGGCTTGATCCTCGGGTCCACCGATCCTTTACGGCCGGAAGCCTCGTACACGGTGGCGGCTGCGATATCCTTGAATGCGTCGACCAGCTTCCGCTCCGGTCTCCGTACTTGTGTGAACACGTGCACCATAAAATTACTCCTTCCGAGTCACCGACAACCCCATGAGGAAGGCCCCCGCGTTCTGCAGGTGCTGCCTGACCGCCTGCTCCGCACGATCCGGGTTGCCCTCGAGAATGGCATCGAGGATCGTCAAATGCTCGCTCACGATTTCATGAAACCGTCGTTGTGTAAAACGTTGGCCGAAATGATTCCTGATCCTTTTTATGCGGTCCAGCAAATCCGCATACATTTTGAGGAAAGTCTTGTTGCCCAGGGCTGCCACGATGGAAAGATGGACATCCTCCCACTCACCCCATTCATGGACATATTCCTCACTCTCCGGCTCATCCCTCAGCAACTGTTGATGCTCGATTCGCTTTTTCGACAATACTTCGTTATGGGGATTGAATTGGGCTACATGCTTTGCCGCTCCGGTTTCGATGATTTCCCGGATCTCGAGTATTTCGCGGATATCCAGCGGAGTGAGGTGGGAAATTGTCGATCCCCGGCCGGGAACGTTTTCTACGAAGCCGTCCCTCTCCAGCTGCCGCAGCGCTTCCCGTACAGGGGTCTTGCTGACACCCAGTTCACTGGCGAAGTCCGCCTCGTTGATGGGCAATCCAGGAATGAGTTCGCAGTCTATGATTCGCCTCTTCAGGCTTTCATAGACTTTGATTTTTTTGCTGCCTCCTCTACTCATACGACACCTTTAATTATACTTTCGTTATAATCAAATAATAATTTAATCATACGGAATACTTGACGTTTGTCAACACTTCCGGTTCGTTCTTCCAAACTGAGCGGAACCTCACTGCCCGTGTTCGTCTCTCCTCGTCTGCTGCGTTCCGCTCCGTGACCGGCACTATGATCCCCCCTATCCGGCCGAGGCCGTGCAGTATACTCCAACCCGCCGCAAATCGCCTGTCACACCTCGATCGGCCGATGGCTAAGCCCGGATTCGTGCACCGCCATCGTGACCTTCAGTGTTTGCAAGGCGTCTTCCCCGCTGGTCCTGGGCGTCTGTTCACCCCTAATCACCCGGCAGAAGTGTCTGAGCTGATCCGGATAGGGATCCTTGCTCTTGATGGGCAATTGGGTTGTGGTCAGGGGATGCTGCCAGCCCACCTTCGTCGGATCGGCATAGTTCACTTTGAGCATTCCCGGAAAGGTCAGGGAAGCTTTCGTGCCCAGATAATGGTAGATATTTCCCTTTGTGTGAAAGAAAAACGGGTTTTCGCCCATGGTGCACTCGTAGCCCCAGAGTGAAGGTGCCGCATCGGACATCAGGATGCTCGCCGGGGTTCCGTCCTTGAACCGCAGCGACACGCTGACCGTGTCTTCCACTTCGAATTTCCGGATCTTGTTGCTCGTCTCGGCGTAAACCCTGCCAATCTCCCCGTAGATGAAACGGAGATTGTCTATCTCATGAATCGTGTTGATCAGGATCGGCCCCCCTCCCTTGTGCTTGCGCCAGGGACCGGCCTCGAAGTACTCCCTGGGCTTGTACATGCACCACAGTATAGATATTCCCACGATCTCTCCCAGCTCACCGCCGCGGACCATGTCACGGGTTGCCACCATCATCGGATTGAAGCGCCTGTGATGGCCGATCAGCAATTGGACCTGATTCGCGTGGGCGCTGCGGATCAGCTTTTCGGCATCCTCCACGGTGGCGGCGATCGGCTTTTCCATGAAGATGTGGAGTCCTCTCTCGGCACAGGCGGTACCCACCGGCTCATGCATTTCGTTGGGCAGGGAAATCATGACACCGTCGAGGGTTTCCCTTTCGATCATCTCCCTGAAATCCCGGTAGTACTTCGCGCCGAGCCTCTCGGCCATTTTCACCTTGGATGGGTCTTCGTCACACAAGGCTGCGTACTCACATTCCTCCATCCCGGCGGCTATTTCTGCGTGCACATGACCGATCATCCCGGCGCCGATCGAAGCCAGCCGTACTCTCTTGTTGCCGGTTGTATTGCCCGCTTTATTTTCGGACATCTATCAAAGCCTCCCGTCAGCTGCCCGATCCGGATCCTGTCATTTCACCAGATGCGTCATGAACATCACCGTATCCGGGATATAGGTGAT
>CAZPPB010000088.1:0-15540 GCA_964588355.1 uncultured Spirochaetaceae bacterium
CCAATGCCGGTAATCCGGCCAATGCCGGTAATCCGGCCAATGCCGGTAATCCGGCAGCGGTGCACGGCTGCAACCCTGTCCCTTGACAGCCGAGGTATCTTTCATATACTAGGCTCTATATGATCGCGGCTGTCACCGGAGCGTCCGGACACGTGGGGGCGGCCCTGTCCCGCGCCCTGCTGGCCGCAGGGGATACGGTTCGCCTGCTGGTGCGTGAGGATACCCGGGCCCTCGAGGGATTGAACGCGGAACGGTTCCGGGCCGACTTGACGGATCCCGAATCTCTGCGCAGAGCCTTTCAAGGCGTTGAGATCGTCTACCATCTGGCCGCCTCCATCCCCCTGGACCGCCGGCACATCGAAACCATGAGGCGAATCAACGTCGAGGGCACCCGACATGTGATCCGGGCCTGCCGGGACTGCTCGGTGCGCCGCCTAATCTACTTCAGCTCCATCGAAGCACTCGCGGATCTCAAATCCCTCAAACCGACGGACGAGAGCAATCCCCTGGCAGGACCCCGGGACACCACGAAGTACGGCCTGACCAAGGCCGAGGCGGTGCGCGTGGTGATGAAGGCCGTAGAAGAGGATTTGGATGCAGTGATCCTCCTGCCCACAGCCATCGTCGGTCCTCATGACTATAAACCCTCCCACCTCGGCCGAGCCCTGCTGGATCTGTACCACAAACGACTCCCCGCCCTGATCCGGGGGGGGTTCAACTGGGTCGATGTTCGGGACGTGGCGGAGGCGACGATTGCCGCCGGGCACAAAGCCCGCCGCGGCGAACGCTATATCATCAGCGGAACCTGGAAGTCCATTGCTCAGATGGCGAAGTTGGTCGGTGAGGTCACCGGCCGCGACGGCTCCCGGCCGGTCCTCCCCGTCTGGGCAGCTCGGGCGGCGGCGGGGATCGTTGGCGGATTGCCCGGTTTAAGGTCCAGGTATCCGGCCTTCACCCCCGAGGCGCTGATCGCGATCGGGAAACACCGAGAGGTATCCTGCGCCAAGGCCAGAGCAGAATTGGATTACCGACCCCGCCCCCTGGAGCAAACCCTCCGGGACACCTTCGGTTGGTTTCAGGAGCGGGGTTTTCTGTCCGATTAATCCGGGAGGTTCGGGGCGCTCCGATCCCTCCCCGACCGGCATCCCCAAGTCAACGCCTACAGCCGGGAGAGAAAGGCGAAAGCCCGGTCCATGTATCCCGGCAATTCCTCGTGTCCGAAATCTGGGTAGAGAATCATCTGCTTGTTCGAGCGGATCTTGTTGTAGGCGGCGAACTGGGTAGAGGGTGGGCAGACCTGGTCCATCAGGGCGGTGCCCATCAGCACAGCCGCCCGGATCCGGGGCACCAGGTTCTGCACGTCGATATAGCCGAGGGTACGGAAGATTTCCTGCTCCCGGGAATGGGTCGGGTCGAACAGGCGAAAGTAGCTCTTCAGCTCTTCGTAGGCTCTCTCTGCCAGGTCCATCTCCCATACGCGCCGGTAGTCGCAGAGAAAGGGAAAGCGGCTGGAGCAAGCCCTGATCCGCGGCTCAAGGGAGGCGCACACCAGGCTCAGGGCGCCTCCCTGGGAGCCTCCATGGGTGCCGACCCTGGCCGGATCGACCTCTTCGAATCCCATAACGATGCGTGCCAGCTGCACCGTGTCCAGAAAGATCTGACGGAACAGAAGTTTATCCGGATGATCATCCAATCCGCGGATGATGTGGCCCTGCATGGTGTTGCCCTGCACCCCGCCCCTGTCCTCGGAAAGCCCCCCCTGGCCGCGGCAGTCCAGAGCGGCCACGGAAAATCCCTGGGAAACGAAGGACAGCTTGTCCTGCCAGTTTCCCGAATTGCCGGTGTATCCATGGAACAGCAGCACCGCCGGGTGGGGCGTCTGGGCGTTTCTGGGACGGAGGTACTTGGCGTGGATACCAGCTCCCCCCACACCGGTGAAAAACAGGTCGTAGCATTCAGCGACGGCGCTGTGAAACTCCGCCGGGATCAGCTCGATTCCGTCTTCCGTGGCCTGAAGTTCCCCCAACGCCCGCTGCCAATATTCATCGAAGTCTTCGGGCTTTGGATTGATACCCCGGTAGGTGCGCATTTCCTCCAGGGGCATTTCGAAAACCGGCATCGGTTCCTCCGTTTTGTTGATTTGACCTACGGCAAGGTCTGCCGTCTGAGCAGATTCTCGAACTCCGCCGCCGGTACCGGGGGGCTGAACAGATAGCCCTGCATCTGGTCGCAGTCCATCTCTTTCAAAAGCTCGAACTGGGTCTTGCTGCTCACCCCCTCCACCAGCACCTTTTTCTGTCTGCTCTTCACCGTGCGTATGATATGCGTAAGGTAGTCCCGCTCCTGCTGGCTGTCCTCCAGAGCATCGATGAACAGCTTGTCGATCTTCAGGGTCACGGCGGGAAGGCGTTTGAGATAACCAAGGGACGAGTAGCCGGTGCCGAAGTCGTCGATGAAGGTCTCCACCCCGATGTCCAGGAGGGTCTGCATCTGCTGGATCGTGCGTTCCGGGTCATCCATGCATTTGGTTTCAGTGATCTCCAGCTTCAAATAGGCCGGATCGAAATCCTGGGACTGTTTGATCGCCTTTTGGATTGCTTCCAGGAGGGTGGAATCGGAAAACTCCTTGGCGCTCAGATTGATGGAAACGTAGAGATCGTGTTTCTTCGTCCACCGGGCGATCTGGCGGCAGGCGGCGAACAGAGCCCAGCGGCCGATCGGGATGATCAGACCTGTTTCTTCCGCGATCGGGATAAAATCCATCGGCGCAATGAAACCCCGCTCGGGATGGTTCCAGCGGATCAGGGCTTCCGCCCCATGGATTTTTCCGGTGGTGTCCACAACCGGCTGATAGTGCAGCTCGAACTGCCCCTTCTCGAAGGCCTTGGCAATCTCGCTCTCCAGGCTCAGACGCGCCACCGCCTGCTCGTGCAGTGCGTCATCGTAGAGAAGAAAATCCATCTTCCGCTTCTTTGCCTCTGCCAGGGCCGACGCGGCCTTTTGGACGATCTCTGCCTTGTCCCCGCCGTCATCAGGATACACGGCAATCCCGATGTGGCAGTGAATATTGATATCGGTTCCCCTGAAGCGATAAGGTACGGACACATTGTTGAAGATCTTCTGGGCGACCTTTCCGGCGTCGGTGTTTTTGCTGATGTTGCTCAAGATGGCCGACAGCTCGCTGCCGGCAAATCGGAACACGTAGTCGCTGCCGCGCAGGGTTCGGCGGATACGCAGCCCGCTGTTCTCCAGAAGCAGGTCCCCGATCTCATGGCCGTACACCTGATTGACCTTGGCCAGGTTCTCCAGGCTGATGAACAGCACCGCCCTGAGCTTTTCATACTTCGAGCGTTTGGCCTTCTCGATCTCCTTGTCCAGGATCACCTCCAGGGACCGGCGGTTGAACAGACCGGTGATCGGATCCCGGTACTCGTAATTCGTCAGCTTGGACTCGATTTCACCGACCGCAGTGATGTCGTGGGAGAAAACAGCCGCGTGGGTGATCGTGTCATTGGTCCGGTAGGGGTAGTAGGACACGTGCATGTACTTATCGAAAGGACCGAATTTGAATGTGTCGATGTAATGCACCTCCTGTCCAGCGAAGCACTGATCGAGGTGCCGTTTCAAGGAGCTACTGAATTTGTCCTTGCCCCAGATCTCCCCCACGCTGCGGTTGAGGATCTCCTCTCTGGTTCGGCCCATCTCCTGGCAGTAGGAGTCGTTTACGATCTCGTACACGTAGTCCCGGTTGATAAGGGTAATGAAGTCTTTGGATATATTTACGATGTACTCATAAGCATCCATAACTGCTTCCTATTGTAGAGCCTCCTCCCGGTGTTGTCAAAGCACGCATTTTAGAAAAAAACCGACTCAGGATATGGCCCCCTCAGCGGACCTATTGCCGAAAGTTGACTCATTCACTATTATTTCGGCTGTGAACCGAAGAGATTTTCTGAGAACCGCGGCGATCGCTTCCTTCGGCCTGGCGGCCCGCCGCCTGCTGCCGCTGGACATCGGA
Organism: uncultured Spirochaetaceae bacterium; assembly: GCA_964588355.1. Taxonomy (GTDB): domain Bacteria; phylum Spirochaetota; class Spirochaetia; order SZUA-6; family DRHE01; genus JAFGQJ01. Next base: position 4,019 of record CAZPPB010000088.1, read on the forward strand.
TCCGGAGCCGAGGTCGGTGTGGTTCGTTCGACGAATATCGAAGCCGGAGTGAAGCAGGCCGTGGAGCTGGTGGGCGGGATCGGCCGCTACGTGAGAAGGGGAGATGTCGTGGCGGTCAAGCCGAACATCGCCTTCAACTCTCCGCCCCAGTACAAGGCTAATACCGATCCCCTGGTGGTCCGCACCATCGTGGATATGTGCTTCCAGGCCGGGGCATCTAAGGTCTATGTCTTCGACCGCACCTTGAGCAACCCCAGGCTCAGCTACGTCACCTCGGGGATCGAACGGGCTGCCGAACAGGCCGGTGCCAAGATGCTGTACGTGGACGATGTCAGCTCCAAGCTCTACAAGAAGATCACCGTCGCCGACGGGGTCTATCTGAAAGAGACCCTGGTCAACAGGTACATCCTCGAATCCGATGTCTTCATCAATCTCCCTGTAGCCAAGCAGCACTCCACCGCAGGACTGACGATCGGCATGAAGAACCTGATGGGCATCACTGGAGACAATCGCTCCCGCTGGCATTGGGATATCCATCAGGCCATCTCGGACGTCAACATGGCGGTTAACAGCGACCTGACCGTGGTGGATGCCACCGCCATCATGACCCGGAGGGGTCCCACCGGCGGAAGCTTGAGCTATCTCAAGGACACGGACACGATTATTGCCTCTTCGGGGGTGGCCCAGGCTGACGCGGAAACCACCTATCTGTTCGGGAAAAAACCGGAGGACCTGGGCTACCTCAGATTGGCGGAGGAAAAGGGACTCGGCTCGATCGTCTCCTACTCGCGGAAAGAGATCTCCCTCTAATGCGGTCTGGGACCCTCAAGCGTCTCAAAATCGTAAGGATCATCTCTCAAGCTTTATTCTTCGCCCTGTTCCTGTTCATCTTCATCCGCTCTCTGGATCCCTTCGCCGTTTTAGAAAACCCCTTCCTGCGCTTCGACCCGCTGATCTTCCTCACCAATCCGGAGGCGAACCTTCTCATCATAGCGGCTGTCACCGCCCTGCTGATCCTGGCGATCCTGCTGGGGCGGGTGTTCTGCGGCTGGATCTGTCCGCTCGGCTCTCTTATCGAGGCGCTGGATTTCCTTCTCTCCCCGCTGCGTCGGCGCAACCCGATTGCCCTGCGGCGCTTCCCGAAACGAAAGCTCCTTGTCCGCAACCCTGTGTCTCTGCTCCTGCTGGGGGCGGTCCTGGTCACGGTGTTCACCCAGGCCCCGGTGCTGCAGTTCCTCCATCCCAATGTCTGGATCATCCGCATCGCTTCTCTGACCGCCGTGGGCCTGGTGTTTCTCGGCCTGCTGCTGCTGTTCTCCCTCTTCGCCCGCCGGCTCTGGTGCACCTACCTCTGCCCCCTCGGCGCGCTGTACGGGCTCCTGGCCCGCCTCCCCCTGTTTCGTCTGCGCATCAGCGCCTGCAGCAGCTGCGGCCGCTGTGACCGCTGCCCGACTGAGGCGGCGAACTATCATGATCGGGAGATCCTGGCCCACCAGTGCCTGGTCTGCTTCGACTACGAGGCCGGGTGCCCGGTCGAGGGTTTCCGCTTCGGCCTTCCCGCCGCCGCCGGTTGCGCAACTCCCGCCAAATCTCTAACCAAATCTGGCGACGCTTCCCAACCCGTCTCCCCCTCCCGCCGCAGCTTCCTCAAGCACGGCGTGCAGCTGGTCGCGGGATTCGCCGTGGGTGGTCTGCTGACCGGACTCGGGTTCCTCCGCCGCAGGGTCACCAACCTTCTACGGCCCCCCGGAGTGGTGGATGAGGCCCGCTTCGTGGAGAACTGCCTGCGCTGCCTGCAGTGCGTGCGCTCCTGCCCGAACCGGATCATCAAGATCACAGGGGGTGAGCACGGTCTGGCCAGCCTCTACACCCCCCACCTCGAGTTCGGTCCCTACGGCTGCGACTACTTCTGCCAGGTGTGCCAGCAGGTCTGTCCGAACCGGGCGATCCCCCTGCAGTCCCTGGAACAGAAGCAGTCCACCCCCATCGGCATCGCCCGCATCGACGAGACCGTGTGTGTGGTATACAAGGAGAAGTTCAACTGCCTGGTCTGCGAAGAGGTCTGCCCTGTTCCTGAGAAGGCGATCCGCTACGAGCAGAGCGGGGAACGAACCGCCGACGGGCAGCCGCTGCGGGAGCCCAGGATGGTCCCTGAAGCCTGCATCGGCTGCGGCATCTGTGAATCCAAATGCCCGGCCGAACCGGTGGCCATCCGGGTGTTCGCCACATAGGGCGAGACATCATGCGCTACCAAACAGGGACAGCAGTTGTTTGATTCTGACACAGCCCTGACTAGCTACTTCGGCTCGAACCAACTACTTGGGATGCAGGTAATGCCGAGCTCCTCCGCACAGGACCGCAGGGTTTCGTCGAAGGTCGCCAGCAACACATCCGCCGCTTGGACCGAGCACAGGATGGCGGCGTCCACCCAGCCTATGCCTTTGCCCTGCAATGAGTTGTCCTTGATGAATCGATAGATCATATCGGGTTGGAGGAGCTGAATGGCGGGCAAAGCCTCAAGAAGGGATTCGTTCTCACCGGATATTCCTCCCAGCAGCAACTCGCCACAGACAAGTGGGTGGAGTAGCACCACGTTTTCGCGCACTTTATCCGCGGCAAAATTAGCCTCATCCGAGCCCTTGAAAAATCGCACCCATACGCTCGTATCGATAAGGATCACCGCTTCCTCCGGGGCTCGATCAGATCCGGCTGCGATCCGAACGCTGCCGCAAGGCGATATCTCTTATGGGCCTTGATCAGTTCCTCCAGACCCATCTCGACGATCCTGGTTTTGGTCTTGATTCCATAGAGACGCATAGCTTCCTCTACCAGCAAATCATCAATACTGATCGTCGTTTTCATACATATATTTTAAGTAAGATATACATTTAAATCAAGATATTTTATATGGCCCTTATGACTGTAGTAGACCATATCTCATCGTTCTTTTCCGATGAGATATATGCTCCACCCTATCGGGCCACAGAGAGACCGCACTATGTACAACTATCGAAAGACCCCCGTTGCTTCGGACCTGCGGGAAAAATATCGATCATAAAGGGTTGTTGGATTCTGGGGCCTGAAGCTCAGATCAGATAATACGCCGCGGCAGCCGCTACGCAGCCCACAATCAGGCCGGCCAGGATCTCAGGCATCGTGTGGCTGACCAGGTGGGGAAGGACGATCTTCTGCCGGAGCTGAACCTGCTCCAGAAGTTGAGCCAGGATTCGGGAATGGGTGTGTACCGCTGCCCTCAGCCGCACCAGGTCGTAGACGACGATCGCGGAAAAAACGAAGGCGACTGCGAAGAACTCCGAGGCGAAACCGTGATACAGTCCCAGGGAAAAAGTAAGGGCGCTGACAAAGGCGGTGTGGGCGCTGGGCATGCCCCCGGTGGAGATGAAATAGTCCGGGCGAAAGCGCCGTTCCTTAAGGGAATAGAACACGACCTTGAACAGCTGGCTGACCAGCTGGACGGCGACGGCAACGATGAGGGACCTGCTGAAAGGCATTGAGCTCTTTCTGGGCTCCGGGCTACGGATTTCGGCGCTTGGCGTACATCATGGAGATGTAGCTGGACTCGAATCCCTTGACAGCCTTGACCCACTCGAGGAACTTCTCCGCCTCCCCCTTGCTCATGTATGGACCGATCCGTACGCGGTAGTATGTGTCTGCGCTGAGGGTCCGGGTGGTGATCTTGGAGACCAGTCCCTGCTCACCCAGCACGTCGGCGACTTCCTGAGCCCGGGAGGAGCTGGTGTAGGACCCGGCCTGGATCCAGTACTCGGTAACGCTTACCTCCCGAGGCCGGGGCGCCGGCTGGGCAGATGGCGTGCGGGCTGCCGGCTCAGGCCGTGCGGCGGTACTGGCTGTCGGGGTACGGGAAACAGAAGCAGCTGCGGGCCGGGTCGTTGCGGGGGTAACTGAGGAGCGCCTCTCCGGGGAGGTTTCAGCCGCAGCGGTCGCCTTCGCTGCCGTTTCGGTCCCCCGAGAATCCAGCATGGGCGGGACAGCCTTCTCCGGGACCTCCGGGAAGGCGGCTTCCGACTGCCCTGCAGGAGTTTCCTCCCGCTCTCCGACAATGATGACCATCTCCTCGGCCTCTTCCGGCTCCTCCTCCAAAGGGGGAAGCTCGGATTTTCCCCGCACGTATTCGAAGGCATCGAAGCCGCGCAGCGGGGGGGTCTGTCCTGTCGCCACCTCGGCGTCCTCGTCGGTGACCGGCCTCAGCAGGTACAATCCCCCCGCCAGTACCACGACCAGGAACAGACTGATTGAAAAGATCACCCAGAGCACTCTGTTGCGTTCCATTTCTAGCGGTTTTCCTGTCCTTTCTCCCTCAGGATCGTCAGGATCTGGGTATGGAGATGGTCCAGCCCCCGATCGTTGTCTACATAGTAAATATCGACGGCATTCGCATTGAATTTAGGACAGATTCCCCACTGGGCCCACATCCGCCGCAGCACCTGAAACAAGGCGGCCCCATCCCGTCGACGCGCCCGTTTCAGACGCCGGATCAACGGCGCCCGGACGCAGACCACGGAATCACAGAGGCGCTCGAGCCCCATACGAAACAGGACCGCCGCATTGATGACCACCCGCCCGTCCAGCCCCTGCAGAACGCGGTCCACCTCCCCCACCATGGGCGGATGAACGATCGACTCCAGCGCCCGAAGCTGCCGGGGATCCCGGAAAACCCTCCGGCCCAGGATCCGGCGATCGATCGAGCCATCCGGAGTGAAGATTTCTCCACCGAAGCTCCGCCGCAGCTGCCCCTTGACCCCGCTGTCGTCGAGGATCCGATGACCGACCCGGTCCACGTCGATTTCGGTAAAGTTCGATTGTTTCAGAAATGCGACCAGGGTGTTTTTGCCGGAACAGTAGGAGCCGGTCACACCGAGAACAAAGGTTGCGCTAATGGATATCCCCCCATGTCGGGCCCACCTCCAGGCTGACCCGCAGCGCGACGGAAAGCTCCACGGCCCGTTCCATCTTTTCTTTGACAAGCTCCCGGGCTTGCTCGAGTTCACTGTCGGGGACCTCGAAGATCAACTCATCGTGAACCTGCAGCAGCAGCCGGGTGGTCATCCGTTTCTGCGCTAAGGCGCGGGTCACGTCGATCATCGCCTGTTTGACGATATCCGCCGCGCTGCCCTGGATCGGCGAGTTCACAGCCACCCGCTCGGCGGCCATCTTTTCGGTGCGGTTGCGGCTGTTGATCCGGCCCACCGGACGGCGGCGTCCCATGATCGTTTCCACATATCCCTGCTGTTCGGCCTGGCGGATCGTCTGCTTGATGAATCGCTCCACCCCGGCGTAGCGTTGGAAGTAACGCCGGATGAACTCATCGGCATCCCGACGGGGGATGCGCATGTCCCGGGCCAGCCTGAAGGCGGACATTCCGTAGATCACGCCGAAATTGACGGTCTTGCCGATCCGCCGCTGCTCAGGGGTAACCTTCTGTTCGTCCACGCCGAACAGGACCGCCGCGGTCTGCCGGTGGATATCCCTGTCCTCTCGAAAGGCTTCCCGGAGCATCGGATCTGCGGAAAGATGGGCCAGCACGACCAACTCGATCTGGGAATAGTCGGCACTAAGGAAGCTGCAGCCTGCATCCGGCACGAAGGCTTTCCGGATGTGCCTGCCCGATTCCTCCCGGATCGGGATGTTCTGCAGATTCGGATCCTTGCTGGCCAGACGGCCGGTGGCGGCTCCGGTCTGTATGTAGTGGGTGTGCAGGCGCCCGCTGTCAGGGTTGACCAGCAGGGGAAGAGCATCCACGTAGGTGGATTTGAGCTTGGAGAGCAGGCGGTGGTTGAGCACCAGCTCGGGAACCTTGTTTCCCGTCTGGGTGAGCTCCATCAGCACGTAGTTGTCCGTCGACTGGCCCGTTTTGGTTTTCTTGACCGGAGGCAGCCCCAGCTCGTCAAAAAGCACCGCCTGCAGCTCTTTTGTGGAGCGGACGTTGAATCTGCGGCCGCAGAGCGCAAAGATCTCCTCCTCCACCTTGGCGAGCTCCGCCTCCAACTGGGTGCTGTAGGCACGCAGCTGCCCGGCATCCAGGCGAATTCCGGCGATCTCCATATCCGCCAGAATTCCCACCAGGGGCATCTCCAGATCGTAGAAGATCGATGCCAAACCAGCGCTGTCCAGCTGAGGGCGGAAAAGCTCGTAGAGCTGGAAGGTGATGTCCGCATCTTCGGCGGAGTAATCCGTAGCCCGCTTCAGCTCCACATCCGCCAGGGTCTTGTCTTTTTCCACCACATCCGTGTAATGAATGGTCCGGTAGTTCAACAGCTGGGCCGCCAGATTGTCCATGCTGTAGGAGGAGCGTTCGGAATCTAGAAGCCAGGCCGCAACCATGGTGTCGAATAAACGACAGCGCAGCGCTATTCCCTGCCGGGCCATTACCTTGTAGTCGTATTTGACGTTCTGTCCCACCAGGAGCAGGGAAGGATCGGTCAACACAGCGGCCAGTTGATCGAGCACCGTCTTCAGATCCAGAACCTCCCGCTCCACCGCCTGCACTGGGATGTAGCAGGCCCTGCCCTTGGCCACAGCCAGGGAGAAGCCCACTGGGTTTGCCCGCAGCGGATCCAGGCTGTCGGTCTCGGTGTCGAAGGCAAAAACCCCGGCCTTCTTCACCTCCCCTATCCAGCGCTTCAGGGCTTCAGCGCAGAGAACCGTTTCATAACTGTCCGGTTCGAGCTGCTGGGCCTCCTTCTGCTCCACGAGACTGCCCCCCAGCTGTTCGACCATGCGGCCCATATCCTGGTCGGCGAAAAGCGGGATGGCGGCCTGGCGATTCAGCTCGCTCACCCGCAGCTCTTCGATGCCGATATCCAGGGGAACGTCGCTGCGCAGCGTGACCAGCTCCCGGCTCAGGAAGGCGTTGTTTCTTCCCTCTTCGAGTTTTTTCTTGACTCCGGCGCTCTGAAGCTCATCCAGCTGGGCGTACAGCCGCTCCAGATCCTGGTACTCGCTCAGGAGCTTGACGGCCGTCTTATCCCCCACCCCGGCCACTCCGGGGACGTTGTCGGATTGATCACCGGTTAGAGCCAGATAGTCGATGATCTGCTCGGGGTAGACATTGCGGGCGGCGAACACCCCGTTTCTGTCGAAAACCGCAAAATCCTCCGCCCCCTTCGGGGGATGAATCACATAGACACCGCCGCCGACCAGCTGCAGAAGGTCCTTGTCACCCGAAAGGATGTAGCACTCCCTCCCCTCCTGGCGGGACTCTACCGCCAGGGTGGCGATCAGATCATCCGCCTCGAAACCGTCCCGGCGCAGACAATGGATACCGAGGGCACTCAGGATCTCTTCGATAACCGGCACCTGATCGTGGAGGTCCTGGGGTGCCTTCTCCCGGTTGGCTTTGTACTCCGGATATTTCTCATGCCTGAAGGTAGGTGTACGGGAATCCATCACGACGGCCAGAAACGATGGTGTGCGCAGTTTCAGCAGCTGGAACAGGGAGCTGAAGAAACCGAATATCGCCGAGGTGTTCTGGCCGCGGGAATTGGTAAGGGGGCGTCGGATGAAGGCGAAATAGGCGCGGTAGATGAGACTGTAGCCGTCGACCAGATAAAGGGGTGGGTTCATGCACTAACACCTTGAGGATAGATGACGGCGCTTGCGAGCCGGCTCGCGCCGGCTCAACCGGCTATATTGACTCCCCTGCTCTGGTGGGACCCGGCCGGCACACCTGCCTTGTCAGCAGCCTCGGCCCAGGCGCCCCTCAATTCGATCAGGAGCGTTTTGACCTCCTCCAGAGGGGCTTTGTCCTTCTTGATATTACCGTCCAGCAGCCGCTGGTTCATGAAGACGTAAAGACCGAAAAGATTCTTGGCGATCTCCCCGCCCCTTTCGAAATCCAGGGATATCATCAGCTCGGCAATGATATCCTGGACTTTGATCAGGGAGTTGCTGATGCTGTCGTAGCGCCGATGTTCGTCCTCCATGTCCTGGAGGGCCTGGTTCAGATTCTTGATCGCCCCGTCGTACATCATTAAAATCAGCTTTCCCGGTGTAGCGGTCTTGATCTGCGTCTCTTTGTAGCTCCGTAGAGGATTCATTGTGTTCAAAGCGCCTTTACCCTTTCTATTCCTATCATCGGACGAGCCGACGTAAATCCTAATTCATTCTGCATGCTCAATCAACACGGAAACAGGTACTATATCGTACCCCCGTTTGACCAGAGCATCGATTAGCAGATCCAGCTTATGGAAGAAATAGTCCTGCCTCTCACCGTTCGGTTTGCCGACCATGACCGGCACGATCGAACCCGGCTTCTTTGTCGCGATCACTCTCTCCACCAACGTGCCGGCGGGGAAATAGATGTCCCGGGTCGTGATGCGCATCTCCCGGGTTACCCAATCCAGGGGATCCACGTCCCTTCCCACGTAGACGTAGTTCATCTCCCTGGAGGCCTGGAGGATGTCGGAGTTGACGAAATAGTACGGAGCGTGCCACAGCAGCGACAGTTCCTTTCCGGTAGCGGCGAAGTATTCATCCTCATTCTGCGACATTCCGCGTTTTATGAACTCCTTACCCAAACGGAAGCGGGCGTCGGTCATGTCGAAGTACATCGAGAACAGGCTTCCCACCTCATGGCCGGACTCGGCTATCTCCCGAACCGCATCCGGATAGCTGCGGATGGCCTCGCCGTTTACGAAGAAGGTACAGCGGAGGTTATACTCCCTGAGTGCGGAGAGGATAGCGGGCAACCCTTCCACCGAATCGAGAACGTTGAACACCAGGGAGATCTCCCGCCTTCGGATCCGTGAACCGTGGTCGAAGGTCACAAAATCGAGAGGATCATCGACTTCGGGAAAGGGTTCCAACGCCTCAGGCGAATACTTCAGAAGCGGGGTGGTGACCAAGCGCTGTCTGTCTCGGATCATGAGCATATTCTGGAAGCTCCGGTCCGGCGTTTCTTCCAAAAACACCCGGTAGGAATCCCCGGTCCGGTTTCTGCTTCGAGAGATCTCCGCGGTGAACTCGCTCCAGGTAACAGGTGAAGACAAATCGCCGAACGACCACCGCAAGGTCTGATCTCCGACCCTGCAAAGCGCTGCATCCTCAGCCTCTGTGAAACCATAGGTGTCCGCTTGAGCGATCCCCAGCAGCCTTCCGCCGCCATTGTCCAGGGAATACTCCCGGATAGTTTTTGCCCCGGCGATGACCAGCCGCTGTTCGTCGATCCAGGCTACCTGCAGCACCTGTGGATGCGGAACCTCGCGCAGCCGGCTCCAGCTCTGATAGTCGTAGATAACAACTCGATCCTGAAAAACCACCGCGGCCCGGCTCTTGTCGGGGGACAGGAGCAGATCCTCCACACCCGCTATATCGAGGCGTCGGAAGACCGGTGTGGAGGACATCGCCGCAGCTTCGATCCGGAAGGCTTGAGATTTCAACCGCCCGTTCTCGGAGCCGGTGGTGAGGATCGTCAGGTACCCGGCCTCATCCCACAGAACACGCTTTATCTGGGTGTTGCGGGGAAGATAGAGATAGGGCAGGGATTGGAAGTCCCCTGTTGAGGAAAAATCCTCCGTGGAAAGACGATAGAGAAACAGATTTCGACCGCCTTTTGCCAGCAGGACATGGGTCCCTTCCGGCGAGATCCAGAAGGAATCGAAATTGGGGTCGAAGGGGAATGGGATTTTTCCCACCAGACGACCGATGTCCAGGTAGCCTCGATACAGGGCACGGGTGAACAGCTCTCCGCTGTCCAGCTCGTATATGAGGGATCCTCTGAGATAATAGAGGGACGTCCGGCCTCCGGGGCTCATATTGCCTATCTGGCCTTCTCCGATCTGCCGGTACCCTTCGGGCAATCGCTCCTGTTGGGCCGAGCCGCCTTCGGCCAGCTGCCGCACGGACATGTAGTAGATGATGCCGTCCTTGCAGTACGCAAAATATCTCGAATCCGGAGCCCAAACCACGGGGGTGCTGTGCAAATCGATCTCGATGCCCCTGGACACCAGGGTTCTCTCCTCTCGGTACAAATCGACGAAATACAGATCACCGAAGGCGGGAGAGCTGCCCTCCAGATAGAGCAGGTAACGGCCGCTGGGAGAGGCCTTCAGCGGACTCAGGCTCCCGCGGAGGATACTGTTGTCCCTGACAAAAGAAGGAAACTGCGGGGCGGGCTGAAAATTCCCCAGGGTATCGTCGCTGTAGAACACTCCGAAGCGATTCTGAAGCTGAAGCACTTTTTTTGCCGCCAGATAGTTGAGCCGCTCGGGAAAATGGGTCAGCTGAGTCAGTTCACGGGTCTCGAGATCTGCCATGAACAGGGTGTCATGAGCTCCCCAGGGGGGGCTAACCGATCGGACTTCGAACAACAGCAGATTGTCGGCGCTGAGGTCGGGGTCGGCAAAACGAACCTCCGGCCACAGTGGACCCAGCACGACGAGACAAAGGAGAATTGCCAGCAGACGCCGCTTCAAACTCGAGCTCCCCCTACGGTAGTATATTCGGCAGAGTCGATGCTCAGTTAGAGCAAAAATCAGCCCGTCCGGCGAATCAGTTCCAACAGCAGGGTGAGGATGTTGGCGGACAATCCCCAGATCAGGTATTTCCCGAATACCAGGTAGCGCACCGGCCGAGTGACTTTCCGTTCCCACCTGCCGTCGGGCAGATAGTTCCGGGGGAAATCATCCGACAGGGTATGCCGCTCGATAATGGCGGCTTCCTCGAAGCCGGCGCGCATCAGGTGATCAAGGGTCAGGGAAAAGACCTCCTCCACCTCGATCCCGTCGGGTTTCGGCTCTGCATCCCCGGCGAGCCGAACGACAAAGGGCACGATCAGCTCATCTGCGCGGCGCTGCTGCTCCGAAAGCCGCCCCAGATACTCCACCTGATCGCCGGGTACGCCCAGCTCCTCCTCCAACTCCCTCAAGCCCGCCTGCCAGGGACTCTCCCCCGCTTCCACCCGTCCGCCGGGAAAGCCCACCTCCCCGGGACTGCGTCGCAGATGTCGGGTGCGAAGCTCGAGCACGATTTCCACGCTCCCCCCCCTCTGGCGGAGAGGCACGATAACCGCCGAGCGGTGAAAGGGATAGTTTAGATCACCCCGATCAGAGCTCAGGGCTTCACGCAGGTTCTCGAATACATTCCCGGCAGACACTGGTCGCCATTGTGGGGTGAGTGATCCTTTCCGGTCAAGGGCAACCAAGACCTATGGTTAGAATATTACGTGAGGCAATAAGGGGCGCGAGGTGGTAGAGCGAGGCGGCGCAGAGCTTTCTCATCCAAGCCCGCTCAGCGCATGAGGCGTCGAGCAGCGGCGCAAACTCGCTCCGTGTTTGGGAGCGTCTGGTCTTCCAGGTGGCGGGCATACGGAATGGTCGTCCGCGTGCAGACACGGGCGTACTTGAAGGTCAGGCCGGCCTCCAGAACCAGCGCAGACAGTTCACCAGAGAGGCCGAAGCTCTGGTAATCTTCGTCCACCACCAACAGGCGCCCGGTCCGTGAAACTGCTTTGCACACCGCCGATGTGTCCAGAGGCGCTGCAG
>CAZPPB010000089.1:0-15341 GCA_964588355.1 uncultured Spirochaetaceae bacterium
CTGTCCATGGACATCAACCTGCTGCGCCTGGATGCGGCCAACTACGCCTTCAAGAGGTGGAAGACCAGCTGCTACGGCCTGCCCGAGGTGAACCACCTGATGAAGATTCTCTACCTGTCGATGGACGCTGTTTCCCCGCGGGTCGTTCCCAACCTCGAGGTCAATGACCGGCTCGGTGCGGTCCTGAAACAGATGGCCGACCGGGAAGCACCGCCGCCGATGATGTACGATTTCCACCTGGCCAGCATACTGCCCCAGGTGTTCAACTCGGGCCGGATTACGGCGCTGCCCCGGATCTTCGAGCTGATCGACAGCTACGATGTCCCCGAGACCAGCATCCGCTTCAGCCTGGCGGAGAGCCACGACGGCAAGTCCGTAAGGGGCAGCATGGACCTGCTGACGCTTTCGGAACGACAGGCCCTGGCCGAAGTGGTGGAGGCCAACGGCGGCAAAATCAAGTACAAGGCGACCCCCGAGGGCCGGGAGCCCTATGAGCTGTGCTGCTCCACCCGGGATTCCCTGCTGCGGTTGGAGGATCAGCAGCTGGAGATCCGGCGCTACCTGTCCTTCTACACCCTGGCCTTCGCCCTGATGGGGCGCAACGTGAAGTCGATATTCTTCAACGATCTGATCGCACTGCCCAATGACTACCGGCGTCTGGCTCGGACCGGGGAGCTCCGGGATCTGAAGCGCACCCGTTCGGATTTTGACCGCCTGGCTTCCCTGATCAGCGACCCCGAAACCTTCGAGCACCGGGTCGCCCGGGGCATGAACGACCTGATCGCCCTGGTGGACAGCGACCCGGCCCTGCACTTCCGCGGCAGCGAGGCGGAGGTCCTCGAACCGCTGGAGCAGAGCACGGAAGAGTCCGTGGCGCTGGTTCACTGCTCCTGCGCCGCGGCTCACAGCCTGATCGCGGTCAACGTCACGGGACAGCGGCAGTCGGTCGCGGTCGATGCGGGGGCAGCCGGGCTGGCTTCAGGCCCGGCACCCGGAAACCGCCTGTACGACAACATCGAAGGCCGGGAAGTTGCCCGGAGCGAGGACGGTACACTCAGGCTCACCCTCGACCCGTTTCAGCGGTTATGGCTCAGCGGCGGAAAGATCGAGGTGGCCGCCGAGCTTCTGTTCCACCTTTGACTTCTGATCTGCTGTCGCGCCGTTTGTCTGCAGCGTTGCCGAACCCTCACTGCTCGGGAATATCGGGACTGCTTGCGTTTGGGATAAACAAATAGAACACCGAAGATATCAGCAGAATCGCCGAACCGATATACCAGGCAACGGATATCGAATGTACCTTTGAGACAAATCCCATAAAGATCGAGCCGACCACGGCTCCCGACTGCAGTATCAAGGATTCAAAAGACAACAGGGTCGAGCGTTTCGTATTGGGGATTTCCCGGTTCATGATTGCGGCGTGGGGTGAGGTCGATATTCCGTGGAACAGGAAAATCACAATGTAGAACACCGCAAAACCCTGGACGGTCGTCTGCAGGGCAAGCACGAACCAGATGGCACCCATGCAGATCCTGGAAGCAAACAAAATTACGGCGTATCTAGTGCCGAACAATCTGCAGATAGGCGTCACAATCAGATTGCCGACCGAGGCGGCCAGAAAATAGCCGGCGGAGAGCAGGCCGAACAGCCACGTCCGGGATGTTGCGCCGGTGATGCCCTTCAATTGGGGTTGCCAGAAATTCTCGAGTCCGGACAGGGCAATACCCAAGGCTGCGGTGGAGATCAGCAGAAGCAGCACGACGCGATTCTTCACGCCGTAGGTGATGGAAGCCCCCAGAATGCGGGAGAGCCTGCGAAAACCGGAAATCCCTTCGTTGTCCGTTTCCGGAACGTGGTGGTCCTTGATGGCCAGGAGCGTGAAAAGCATCTGAATGACCACAAACAGTGCCATGGCGAGCAGATTGGGCGAGTAGATATCCAGGTAGCGGTTTGGCGCAATAGCGGGCGAGCAGTCTCTTGCCGTTCATCTGCACCACACTTTAGTGCTGCACCGGCAGGCGCACAAGATACTGGTTCCGGCACCGTGAATGAACACCACCATGTACACTGGCGAGGAATTGTATTATACTTTTAGTATAATACTGTTGGTATCGCGCCTTGTGGTCGCGACAGCCTTTGGGAAAAACATGAAACAATTTGTATTCGATCGCCTGGTTGATCGCGAGAACATCTGCGACCTGGATAAAGAGCGGGAATCCCTCCTCCGGTTGGTGCAGCGGGGAGCCAGGGTGGTCGTCTACGCCCCCCGTAACTACGGTAAAACTTCGCTCATAAAAAACGTGGTTATCGAGGAATTTCGTCGGCGGAACAGGCGCTGCTTCGTGTTTTTCGCGGATCTTCTGTCTGTGCGCAGCCTGGAATCCCTCACGGCGCGGCTGCAAACGGCCTTCGAGCACTCCTTTGCAGAATCCTTTCCGGTAAAAAATCTGCTGGAAAACGCCAGGCATTTCCTGTCGGCGCTCAGACCGGAGCTGTCGATCGATTCGCTGACCGGCGCGCCCAGTCTCTCCCTGCATGTCGACCAGGATGCGGCCGGACAGACGATTCGCTCGATCTTCGGCCATATAGGGCGGATCGTCGCGGAGCTTCCCGGATTAATCGTTCTGGACGAATTTCAGGATGTGGCCCGCATCGACGAAGCGCCCAGTATCTTCCGCTCCTGTCTCGAGCAGATCGCCTCGGCCCCGATCATCGTTCTCGGTTCGAAGCGACATCTCCTTTCCTCGATGTTTGCCAATCCGGAGGCACCCCTCAACGGCTGGGGTACCGACGTGGAGTTCACCCCGATTGCCTACGACGTGTTTCATATCTATATCCAGGAACGTTTCCTGCAGAGAGGCCTGCGGATTTCTTACGAGGACGCCCGATACCTCCAGGATCTGCTGCAGCGCGTTCCCGAAGCGGTGAATCGGCTGTGTCAGCAGATCATGGACCTGTATGCCGATCAGGGGATCGAGAGAGAAGCTGTCGCAGCGTCCCTCATGAAACTGTTGGAGAACCGGGCTAGCCGCTATGAGACCTACCTGGGACAGTTCTCATCGACGGAGGGCAGGGTTCTGGTCGCCCTGGCCAAGGAGCAGGTGGTGGCTCATCCTCAATCCAAGAAATTCCTGGCCGGCGTTTCGTTGAGCGCCCGGGCGGTCGGCCAGATCGTCAGTCGGTTGATGGATCGGGGAGTCGTGGAGAAGATCGACCGGGGTTCTCGAATCGCCGATCCCCTCCTGGCTGCCTACATGCGCTACTACAGGTAGGAGGCTTGCGGAATGAATAGATCTGCTACGTTTGGAGTTGCCGATTCAGGCGTGTTCTTCCCAGCAGGCGGTCCAGAGCAACCACTGCCACTCCGACCACGGCGAATCCCAGGGTAATCACCCCGGCGTTGATCAAGACTCGAAGAAGCCCCAGCCGAGATACATCCACGAACGGATAAGGATACACGTTCGCGATCACGCCGCACAGCAGTATGAAGCCGAAATAGACAGCCGGGAAGACGAGCCATGAGGGGACCAGCTTCCAACCAAGCGTTCCTTTAGGGACGAATATCCAATGCAGCAGAAACAGCATCGGGACGAGATAATGCTGGATCACATCCGCAATCTTGTGGATCCCTCCAGGATTCCATATCCTGGCGAGCGCCACATGATAGATCAGCCCCACGACAATGATATAGACGAGAAGGCCGGAGAGTATTTGAGGTCTGGACAGAAAACGCCCGGCCCGTCGCTGCGGCCGCAGGATTGGGACTGTCACAGCTATCGCCACCAGCAGATTGGTCAGCACGGTAAAAAAGCTGAAGGATCTGAGGATCGAGCCTAAAACGCTCAGCCCCAGATTCACTCGGACAACCCTCAAATTGACGATCATCAGGAGGGTCAGCCCAGTCCAGCCCGCCAGCGCCGTCAGGATCTGTGTTATTTTTTGCAGCAGCTTCAAAGAGGCACGCCGAGGCTGCTGAGCTCCTCCTTGAGCCTGTCGTACAGGGCCTGGTGCTCGGAGGTCGGACGCAGGGTCTGGAGGTCGTAAAGCTCCTCGAAAGCCCGGCCCTTGGGAGCCTGCTGCAGATCGATCTTGTCCTTGTAGGTTTCGTAGAGCTTAGCGACGATCTGCGCCGCCTCGCTGCGCTTCAAGCCTGCGGCGGCGTGGGAGACCTCGGCGAACAGCCGGGCCATCAGGGGGCTGACGTTGTTGAATCCGAGCGGCTCGGCCGGCCGGGGCCCGGTCACGTTGCTGCCGCTGGTTACGGCTGTCAAAGCCAGGGCGGAGAACTCCCGGGCGTACTGCTCGCTTCCGGGCCTCCCGGAGGTCGTGTGGCTGGTGGTGGCGATGATATTCGAGTTGCGGGCTACCGCCTGATTGACCAGGCCGGCCAGGAACAGGGAGTGCATGTTGGTCTGCTGCTTGAACTTGATGTGCTGGGGACCGATGTGCACGATCTCCCCGCCCAGAACGACGGCGGCGATGAAGGAGGCAACGGCCGCTATCGCCGTACCGGCCGGTCCGCCGCCGTAGCCGCCGATCAGGGGGGTAAAAGACATGTAGATCGGACAGCCGTAGGCCAGATAGTAGGCCAGGCGGGTCATGGTCACGTCATCCACCTGGAGCTCGGAGATCAGCACCATGGCCCGGGGATCGGTGGAGCGCAGGCCCCACTGCTCGTTGGTGCAGGCGATCTCGTTCAGGGCCATGACCGCGTGAGCGGTGATGGGCATGCCCGGCCTGCCCGCGCGGCGCACCGCCTCCCGGGACCACTGGCCGTAGAGCATGGCCGCCCGGCTGGCCAGGCCTGAGGTAGGGCGGATCATCTGACCGTCCAGCTTTTTTAAATAACCGGGAAACAGCAGGCTGTCGATCAGCCGCTCCTGGGCGAAGGCCTCGTTCAGCCTGACGAAGTGCTCCTCGCTGGTGTCGGCGTTGAAGGGTCCGCTGAAGATGAAAGGACCACGGGCATCCTCCACCTGCCGGTGATAGGCCCGCACCGCATCCTTGCCCTGGCCCATGGGCAGCTCGGCCGGCGCGAAGCGCAGGGCTTCGTCGATCTCCTCAGCGCTGAGCTCGATGATGCGCTTGGAGTTCATGCTGAAGATCCCACTGGAAAGCAACAGCTCCCGCCCGGCCTGCCAGCAGCGGTCGGACATCTCATCATCCAGGTTGATCAGGGTCTTGCCGTCCCAGGTTACCTGGTACTTCTTTTCCAGCTCGAGCACATTGGCGGAGACCCGTTTCATCAGGAAGTCGTTGGCTTCGGTGAGGGGCCCGATTTCTCCCCTCTTGGCGATCTCCTTGAAGTTCATTTCGACCAGCTCTCCTTTTTACCGTCCAGAAGCTGCACCGCCTCGTAGGCTCCCCGGGCATAGCCGTCCGCGCCGATCTCATCGGCCCAGGCCTGGGTGACCGGGGCTCCCCCGACCAGGATGAAGTACCTGTCCTTCAGGGCCTTGTTGCCCAACAGCTCGACCACGTCCCGCTGGTAGAGCATGGTTGTGGAGAGCAGGGCCGACATGGCGATGATGTCCGCTTTCCGGCTCTCCGCAGCCTCGATGAAGCGGGATGCCGAAATCTCCACACCCAGATCGTGCACGGAGTAGCCGTTCGCCTGCAGCAGGGCAGCCACCACGGTCTTGCCGATGTCGTGGATGTCTCCCTCCACCGTGCCGATCACCACCGTGCCCTTGCTCTGGATGCTTCCGCCTCCGGCGGTGATCGCCTCCTCCAAGACCGTCATTCCCGCCTTCATGGCTTCGGAGCCGAGCATCAGCTGGGGGAGGAAGATCTCCATGCGGTCGAAGGCTTCCCCGAGCTTGCGAATCGGCCCGGCGAATCCCTTCTCCACGGCTTCCAGCAGATCGATCCCGGAAGCTACGGCCTGTTTCGCCGCCTCGGTGGCGGCCTCACTGTCGTAGTTCTCGATTGCTTCCCGCATGGCGGTGAAGATCGCTTGCTTATTGCTTTCGGCGGCCACTGTGAGCCTCCTCCAAATTGTGAGATTTATCGCACCCCGTAGATCTTGAACTCAACTATCAAAGGTCCCGCCCCAGAAGCCCCAGCGGAGTGCCCACGCCTTTCTCCCGGGCCAGCTGGTAGACTCTGTGGCAGAGGCAGACATCCTCTATGGCCATCCCGATCGGGCTGAAAAACACCCGCTCCTCCGGGTCCGTGCGCCCCGGCTGATCGCCGCAGACCACGGCGCCCATTTCCAGGATATCCTCCCTGCGGATCTTCCCCTGCTCGATCATCAGGGCGATCACCGGGGTTTCCCGGTGCAGGACATGGTCGATGCCGTCCACCACGATTTTGTCCGAGTTGGTTACCACCTCGAACTCCTCCTCCTGGTACGAACCTACAGCTGCGAAGAAACTCCCCCTCTTCATCCAGCGATCCTTGACGATCGGTTCATCCGCCACGGTTACCGTGACCACGATGTCCGCCTCCCGAATCGCCTCTTCGGGGCTGCCGACGGCGCGCACGCTCGGCCCCTCTGCACCGAACCGCCCGTTCATATCCGCTGCGAAATCCTCCGCGGTTTCCCGTCGGATATCGTAGGCCCGCACCTCTTTGAGCCCGGGAAGCACGATCGTCAGGGCCTCCAGCTGGGTCCGGGCCTGCACGCCGGCTCCGATCATAGCCACGCTCCGGGAGTCGGGACGAGCCAGGTACTTGGCGCCCACCCCGGTGACAGCGCCGGTACGCATGGCGCTCAGCAGGGTGCAGTCCATGACGGCCAGGGGTATGCCCTTCCAGGCGTCATTGAGGATGAACAGGCCGGTTCCCCGGGGCAGGCCGTGATCGATAGGGTTCTTGGGGAATCCGGCGATCCACTTGATGCCGAACACGTCGTACTGCCCGCCGACGTAGGCGGGCATGGCATTGCCCCGGCCGCGTTCCCGCTCGCCCAGATCGAGCACGATCTTGTAGGGCAGATTTACCTGGCCCAGGTGGTGCAGACGAAAAGCGTCCTCCACCGCCTCCAAGGCTGTCTGCATGCTCACGCCGGTTTCTTGGATATCCCTCTGATTCAGGTATAGAAACTCGATGTCCATCATTTAGCCTCCCGTTTCTCTACGTCCCGGATGATCCGTTCCAGCTCGGCCTCCATAGAGGCCGGCAGCGGTTCGACCTGGTGCTCGGCCAGCAGCTGCTCGACCCGGTCCTGGGCCTGATCAACCATGCTCCGGCTTCCCCCCTGCTCCCAGCGCTCCCGGGTCTGCCTGCTGGCCAGGAGGGGCAGGAAGTGCTCGGCCTGCAGGAACTGCATCGTGTGGCGCTGTTTGAGAAAGTGGCCGCCCGGGCCGACGGTGTGGATCACGTCCTCGGCCAGGGTCAGCTCATCCACCTGCACGCCCCGCAGCACCCGGTAAATGCTGTCAAGGATCTCCCCGTCCAGCACCAATCCTTCTTTGCTCACCGTCAGGGCTCCCTCCATGGTACCGGGATAGAAGATCTTGTTCACCCCGCCCAGAGCGGCCATGGTGAGCACCAGGGTCTTTTCATAGCCGGCCTGGAAATCCAGGAGCTTGGAGTCGGTGGCCGAGGCGGTGCCGCGGCAGGGAATACCGTAGGAGTGGGCGATCTGAGCGCTGGCTACATTGATCAGGCCCATCTCCACAGCGCCGATAGCGATGCGCCCTACCCGCATGTCCATGATCGATCCGCAGGTGCCGTACCACACCGGATTGCCCGGATTGGCCAGCTGGATGATGGTGATGCCGCTGATCACATCGGCTGTCTGCTGGGCCAGGAGTCCGGCCAGTGTAACCGGAGAGGTTGCCCCGGCCTGGGGCTCCGAGGTAACGTCGATGGGAAGCCCATAGCGGGCATACTCCAGGGCGCCTTCCACCTGCTCCTTGTCATGGAGAAGTGGAGCCACCGGATTGTCGGTGGTGAAGGTGTAGGGTTTTTTCCTCAAATTGTTTTCGCCGCCGGCGATCACCGCCACCATGCGCAGACAGTCCTCGGCCATGATCCGTTCCCGGGAGGTCGCCTTGACCGGTTTGGTGGAGTTGCGCACCGACTCGCGATAGCCGTATACGTGGGTTGCCCGGATCGGAACCCCCTCGATCTGGGGCATGATTGCCCCGGAGTGAAGCAGGTGGTAGCAGGGAAGCGCATCGGCCAGTTTGACAAGATCCGCCACGTCCTGAAGGGTGGTGCGGTGGGTTTTCCCGCTCCGGTAATCGAAGCAGTTCAGACGGCCGATCATCGGCTCGATGTGCAGCGCCTCGGTGGATACTGTGACGTTGTGTTCTGGACTGCGGGCATAGATCGTGAAGGAGGACGGAGCCCGGCGCAGAGCCTCCTCCACCACGGGAGAGGGGATCCTGCAGATCATGCTTTCCTCATCCACTACCGCGCCGGCCCCCTGCAGCAACTCCAGGGCTCGGGGTGCTTTGACCTGGACACCGGTGTTCCAAAGGATGGACAAGGCGGTTTTTTTGATCTCCTCGACCTGTTCGTCCGAAAGGACTCTGAGTTGTGGCTGAAGGTTCAAACTGGCTGCCTCCGTCTCGAAAACTTCTGCCCAATACTATTTATATTGGTTCGGTTCTTCAAGGGAGTATGTTTCAGATAGTATCCGGCAAGAATCCCCAAAAAAGGGGCTGCCCGGTCGGACAGCCCCGAAAATGTTCTAGAATCTGATTCCCGACTGCAACCTAGAACAGCCCCTGCACCTTTCCGGTCTTGGTGTCCACGTCGATGTTGCGGAAGGCCGGATCCGAAGCCGTACCCGGCATCAATTTGATCGCTCCTGCTACCGGCACCACAAAGCCGGCGCCGCCGTAGACAAGCACGTCTCGGACGGGCAGGGTCCAGCCCTTGGGCCGTCCCTTGATGCTGGGGTCGTGGGTCAAGCTGAGGTGGGTCTTGACCATGCAGGTTCCCAGTTTGCTCAAAGACGGGTCCGCCTCGATCGCCCTGGCTTTGCTTTCCGCCTCCGGCGTGTAGGAGACTCCGTCGGCGCCGTATACGTTTGTTGCGATCAACTCCACCCGCTTGCGCAGCGGGGTGTCGTCGCTGTAGAGGAACTCCAGCCGCGGTTCATGCTCGCAGGCCGACACGACGGTTTCAGCCAGGTCTTTGGCCCCGTCTCCGCCCTGCTCCCAATGCTTGCTCACAGCAACCCGTGCACCGTGAGCCTCTGCCCGCTCCCGGATCAACTCAACCTCCTCGGCGGTGTCTGTGTAGAAGTGGTTGATGCACACCACAGGAGAGATTCCGCTTTTCTTCACTGTTTCGATGTGAGCGATGAGGTTGTCCACACCCTTGTCCAGCAGGTCCGTGTTCTTCTCCATGTAGGCCTTGTCCAGCGGATGTCCCGGGACGACCTTGGGACCGCCGCCGTGCATCTTCAAGGCGCGGATCGTGGCCACGATCACCGAGCAGTGTGGTTTCAGGCCGCTGAAGCGGCACTTGAGATTCCAGAACTTCTCGAAGCCGATATCCGCTCCGAAGCCGCTTTCCGTGACGTGATAGTCGGCCAGCTTCAGTCCGACTCTGTCGGCGATGATCGAGCTCTGGCCGATGGCGATATTGGCGAAGGGTCCGGCGTGGACCAGTACCGGTTGACCTTCGACCGTCTGCATCAGGTTGGGATTGATGGCTTTGGTCATCAGGGCGGTCATGGCTCCGTCCACCTCTAAATCCGCCGCGGTGACCGGTTTGCCCGACTTGTCGTAGGCCACCACGATCTTGCCCATGCGCTGCCGCATGTCCGCCAGGTCGCGGGCCACGGCCAGGATTGCCATAATTTCCGAGGAGACGGTGATCTGGAAACCGCTTTTCATCATGAAGCCGTCCATCTTCCCGCCGATGCCGATGACGATCTCCCGCAGGGCCTGTGCACAGAAATCCATTGACCAGCCCATGGCGACGTTGCGGGGATCGATGTTCAGGCGCTTCAGATTTTTCTTGGCCAGCACATCATCGCCGTAGTTGAACTCGTGCTGCAGTCTGCTGGTCAGCGCTACCATGGCCAGGTTGTGGGCATTGGTGATCGCGTCGATGTCGCCGGTTAGACCCAGGCTGAAATCAGTCAGAGGTATGCATTGGGCCAATCCGCCTCCGGCAGCAGACCCCTTGATGTTGAAGGTGGGCCCCCCGGAGGGCTGACGGATCGCACCAATGACCTTCTTGCCTATCTTGCCAAGCCCCTCTACCAGCCCCATGGAGGTGGTGGTCTTTCCCTCGCCCAATGGAGTCGGGGTGATCGCGGTGACCTCTATGTATTTCCCGTCGGGTCTGTCCTTCAATCGGTTTAATATGCTCATGTAGTCGATTTTTGCTACGTAATGCCCGTAGGGAAGGAGCTCCATTTTGTCCAGCTGCATCTCTTCGGCCAGCTGGTACACCGTCTTCATGTGTTCTTCCGCAGCTTCGGCGATCTCCCAGTCCTTCATCTTTGTGGGATCCAGTTTTGCCATAAGTACCTCCACGGTATTTGTAATTTTGAAAAGTAGCACCAGAATAGAGACTGCAGATAACTGTGTCAAGTTATGTGAATAATTTCGCGGTATTAGGTGGATTTGAATCTGTATTGTTTCGGCGTAGTCCCGGCGTAGCGGCGAAAAACCTTTGTGAAATAGCTCTGATCGTTGAATCCGCAGTCCAGGGCGATCTGATTGATATTGAGGTGCGTTTCGTCCATCAAGGCACAGGCCTTCTCCACCCGGAAATGATTCAGTAGATCTGTAAAGGTATGACCGGTTCTGTGGTGAAAAACCTTCGAAAAATAGCCGTAGGACATGTTGCAGGCTCGGGCCACCTCATCCCTGGTGATAGGCTGATCCAGATTGTTCTTCATGTACTCCAAAGCCAGGGCAATGGAATCCGGAGGTGTGGGGGCAACCTGGTCAAGGCTTGTGGAGATAAAGTCTTCCAGCCAGTGGGTCAGCCAGTGACTCAACTCCACGTCGTCGTTGATGTCATGGAACTCCTTGAGATACGAGCTGTTTACACCCAGCAGATCCCGGGGATTCGCTCCCTTGTCCACGGCTGTGCGGTACATCAGCACGACCATTTCCAGGACCAGGGCTTTCAGCAGGTCAAGATCTTCGGATTTCAGGCTGTAAACCCGCAGCAGGATCCTGTTGATGATCGAGCGGGCTCCCTCCTTGTCCCCTTTGCGGATAGCCGACAGCAGACCAAACTCCTCCTGCAGATAGATCTCCCGGGAGTCCCTGAACAGGTTTTGCTTTGCCGAGTGAATCGCCTCAGCCTTGTAGGCATTGGCCCTTCCCCGTTCCCGGTTCTTCTGCATCAGACTGGAGTTGCAGGCGTTGTACTGGCAGGTCAGCTCCAGCAGGGTCCAGGCCGCCTGGCTGATCATGGATCCCCATTCTTCGCCGGATCTGCCCGGATGTACGGCTGAGAATACTCCCGCTACGATTTGATCATTCAGGCAGATCGGCACACACCAGACGTACAGTCCCTCATTGTCGAGGCTTATGTTCGGCTCGCCCCAGCGCAGGGCTTCCTGGATCATCTGGGACAGATCCAGGTCCCTGTCCTGGGCGCGATACCACGGATAGTAGATGCAGCGGTTGATCGCCACCCGATTGCCGCTGACCAAAACGGCGCCGAAGTTGGTGGACAGCATATAATGCTCGGCGAGCTCTTCGAATTCGTTCGGAGTCAGTACGTATTTCCAGTTTTTAGCGGGCATGTTATCGTAAAGATAGCAGAAAAATCGGCAATTATGAACACAAATATACCTAAAATTCATGCAATTGTACTAAACATGGGGAATTTTCTCCGTTATACTGAGGCCGATTAATGTACCCAAACCAACTAGACTTTTAAAAACCTGTTGGAAACTATCGAGGAGGAGAATGTGGTTTCATTGAATGCGATATCCGAGGCTCTGCAGAAGGGCAAAGCGGATGATGTAAAGAACCTGGTCAGCCAAGCGCTGGAAGAGAAAAACGACGCCAAGAAGGTGTTAGAAGAGGGTCTGATCGCCGGCATGGATATAATCGGCGGCCGTTTCAAAAGAAACGAGATCTATATCCCCGAGGTCCTGATCGCGGCCCGGGCCATGCATGCAGGGATGTCGGTACTCGAACCGATACTGGTCGAGAGCGGCGTCAAGATGATCGGGAAGATCGCCATCGGCACGGTAAAGGGGGACCTTCACGATATCGGCAAAAACCTCGTAGCCATGATGTTCAAGGGCGCAGGATTCGACGTCGTGGATCTGGGTACGGACGTGGCGTCGGAAAAGTTCGTCGGGGCTTCGGATGACGGAGCGGACATAGTGGGTCTTTCGGCACTGCTGACCACCACCATGGTCCAGATGAAAAGTGTTCTGGAAAGCCTGAAGGAGAAGGGTTCGAAGGCCAAGGCGATTATCGGCGGCGCGCCGGTCACGCAGAACTACTGCGACGAGATCGGGGCGGATGGTTACGCAGCCGACGCTGCCACCGCCGTTGAAATCGGCAAGGCTCTGATCAAATCGTAAGCTCCTTTCACTGCTGTTCGCAAGATCTGATCGCAGCGATTGCCTGAGCCTCCGGCAGGAGACGCGATTCAGACCCGGTTGCCGATCAGATGCCGATGTCGAAGCGCTGATCGATGGCCCGATCGTCCAGATCGTAGTGGCCCAGCCGCCCTCGCACATCGGGATTGTCGAGGAAGGTGAAGCGTCCGGCTTTCCAGTATGTTGTCCCGTCCAGCTCGACCTCGGCATCGAACAGGGACCAGGCGATTTCGCCGGGAACGTAGTTCCCGCAGGTGTGGAAGTGCAGGTAGCGGGGATTGGCGAAAGCCACGGATCCCCAACGCTCGATATTCGAGGTCGCGCTGAGGGGGTAGAAGGCCTTGGGGTGGATCCCCGCATGCCAGGAGTGAATCACCTCCTCCTCTATTCCGTACAACTCCGCAACCCTCCGGTAGTGGCTGCGGACCCTTTGGACGAGATTTTTCGGACCCTCGAAGTCCGCGATTCTGCCATCTTCGACCACAGCCATCAGCGGTTCTTCCAGCTCGAGAAAGCTGTCTTCGTACACGTGATTGGCCGTTGACATCAACCAGTGAGCCACGGCAACCCGGCCGTTCATGGTCGCGCAGCTGACCGGCCTGTGTATCGGTACGGGAAACAGCAGAAGGGTGAAATCCTCGACCTCCCCTGCACTGTCCTGCGCCGGGATCTGCGTTGCGGTCACATCGGTTCCATTGGGGCAGGTGATGCGCCAGCTTCGAGCCGCATTCAGCTGCGCTTCGAAGCGGTCCAGGACTTCCCGCATGAAGCCGTGATGAAGCGTGCAGAACTCCGAGCCCAGCAGTCCGATGTCCAGGGCGTAGCTCATGGTTTTTGTGGCGCTTGCGGGCAGCTCGGTAAAACGAACCTGGTCGCCGACCTGAGCCTGAAAGACCATGTGATCCGCCCCCTCCGCAGCCTCCAAGATCGAAGGGGGAACAGCTTCCGGTCCGCAGACGCGGGGACAGGGCAGCAGGTTTGCCTGGCAGCCCAGCTCATCAGCAACCTCGAGGATGCAGGCCGCGGCGAGGGCATCGTAGAATCCGTTTGCCGGATCCTCGGCGGCGATGACGATCCGCTGTCCCGGTCGAGCATCCAGGCAGTTGAGCAGCAGGTTCCGGGCGCCTTCCCGGGGATCGTAGCGCAGTACCATCTATTTGAAGTGTCGCACCGACAGCTCGGTGCGGCCGATCAATATCGTGTCGGACAGACGGAGCCGAACGTAGTCCCCCGACGGGATCCGGGTCCCGTTGACGAAGGTACCGTTGGTGCTGTGCAGATCCTGGATGAAGAAATCATCCCTGATCTTCTGGATCACCGCATGCTCCCGCGAGGCGAGTTTGTCCTCCAGAGTGATAGAGCTCTTGGGGTCCCGGCCGAGAGTCAGCCGGTGGACGATCGGCACTTTCCTGCCCTGAAACACGATGTAGGTCGTACCGGGTTTGCGCATACCGCTGAGCCGCTGCCCCACGGTACTGTCGTAGATAATTGTATCGTGACGCTCTTCGTTGTCCTGCGTTTCCATACTTCTCCCCACGCCGTTGTGCCGCCCGCATCGATGGGCCGTCAACTGACTAAGTGTAAACCCCCGGCCAGGGCGGAATCAATAGCTGGACGGCAGGGTTGGATATCAGATACAGTTGAGGGTATGAGACGTTTTTTCTGTTTTCCCGCCTTGACCCTGGTCCTGGCGCTTGCCGGCTGTGCAAGCTTCTCAGGAGGAAACGAGTTCGGCGATATCGACTCGCTGCTTGATGATGCAGCCTGGAACATAGTGGAGGTTCTCTGGAACAACTTCGACGATCTGGAAACGGCTCCCGTGAGAACCGTGGCCGTGTACTACTTCCTCGAAGGCGATCAAGTCAGCCCCATGAGCGATACCCTCATCGAAGGACTCACCACGGAGACCGCCAACGCCGTCGCCTCCGAGGGCATTCAGGTCCGGGTGGTCAGCCGCACGGTCCTGGATCAGATACTCGAGGAGCTCGCCTTTCAGAGTTCGGATCTGGTGGATCCTCAGACGCAGCGATCCGTCGGCAAGCAGATGGGCGCCGACATCGTCGTGACCGGCCTCATCGGTCCCTCTGACCGGGGAACGAAGTTCAATATCCAGTTGATCGAAGTGGAAACCGGCGTGGTGCTTGGCGGCTTCATCAAGTATCTGAGGCAGGAGCGGGAGTAGCGGGTTTCGAGAAAGCGGCTTGCATTCTCGTACGAAACGGTTAATATTTATGCACCAAGACACAACGTCGTTGAACAGGAGGTGTCGCATGAGCAGACCCAAGGTGCTTTTCATTGCGGTGGTTTTAGCCGTGCTGGTGATTTCGCCGGCCGTCTACAGCCAGCAGGCCACGAGACCGGAGGGTACGAATTTCATCGCCCGGGCCAATCTTGGTTTTGATCTCTTCGACTTGGGATTCGCTTTCGGCGTGGGCGGCGGCTATCGCTTTCCCGCCGGAAATGGGACATCGGAGGTCATCGTCGATATCTACTGGAGCCCGCCGTTCAAGGAGGATTGGGTAGAGGGGAACTATGAAGGTTGGGAGAGCAATGAGCTGCTGATCGTTTCGGCCCGGGTTGACTGGCTGTTCATGTATACGCCGGGGAGGTCCGGCTTCTTCCCCGTGGTCGGTGTCGGATTCTTTGCCGGGGCTTACTGGCAGGCGGGTGAGCAATGGGTTACTGGGTTTGGACCGCCCGGATCCCTCTACGGGGACGACTACTTTGCATCCGGATCGGTGTTCAGCGTGGGCGCGGCCTACTCCTTCAAAGACAGGTTCGAGGCTCGCTTCGAAATACCGGTACTGGTGTTTTTCGGCTACTACGCAGCGGTAGCCATCCCCTTCACGGCCAG
>CAZPPB010000090.1:0-15003 GCA_964588355.1 uncultured Spirochaetaceae bacterium
GCCAAAGACTTGCCGACCCCGGTTCCTGCTTCGGCGATCCGAAGCTGTCCGGCGTTGAAAGCCCCACAGACGAACTCGAGCATCCGGACCTGACTCTCCCGGGCTTCGAATCCCGGATAGATCCTGCTGAACGCTCCGCCTTCTTGCAGATGCTCCGCCAACTGCCCTGCCTCCAGAGCTGTCAGCTGTTTGGCGATGACCGGCTCTGCGACTACGTACAAGACCTGGACAGAATTATCTACAATGTAAAAACCGATGCCCTCCCCTCCCAACTGGGAGGCAACCTGCAAATCCGCCGCGCTGGGTTCGAGGATTCCCGAAGGATGGTTGTGGATCACCGCGTCCCCGCTGTCCAGATACGGCCGCAGCGCGGGAACGCTCCGGGAGTTTCCCCGGGCGCCCACGGTTATCGCCGCCACGCGGCGCTGGGAGTCCAGCCGGCCGACGGCCAGAACCTCGTTTCCGAAGGCTTCCTGGATCGCTGCCCGCAGCGCCTGAGCCGCCTCAGGGGTGAAACGACTGTCTATCTGCATATGCGGGCGAGGATTCCCTGCAGCAGCGCCGACAGCCAGGGCGCTACCTTGGATGCGGTTTCCACGACCTCCTGGTGGCTCAGAGGTCGATCGAGTATGCCGGCGGCCATGTTGGTCACCATGGACAGCCCAAGTATCTTCATTCCGAGGTATCGGGCGGCGATCACCTCCGGAACCGTAGACATGCCCACCAGATCCGCGCCAATGACCTGAGCCATCCGCACCTCCGCGGGCGTTTCGTAGGTAGGCCCGGCAAAGGCGGCGTATACCCCTTCCTGCAGCTTCCTTCCCTTCTCCGCCGCCACCTCCACGGCCAGGCGCCGCAGACTCTCGGAATAGCTGTTCGTCATATCGGGGAAGCGGGGGCCGAAACCTCGGGGATTCGCTCCCCGGAGAGGATTCGCTCCGAGGAGATTGATATGATCCCTGATCAGCACGAGCTCACCGGCGCTGTAGCTGTCCTTGATGCCCCCGGCGGCATTGGTGACGATCAGGGTTCGAACACCCAGGGAATGGAGCAGGAAAATCGGAAGCACGATATCGTCCATGCTCCAACCCTCGTAGAAGTGGAAACGTCCGGACATCACGGCAACCGAAGAGGCCAGGCGTAAAAACCCGGCGTGACCTTCCACGGTCGGTACCGGGAATCTCCGGATTTGTTCATAGGGTATGTCGGTCCCCTCGATGGACTGAACGAAGGAACCCAACCCGGAACCCAGGATCAGGCCTACCGCCGGCCTTTCATCGTGGGTCGACATCACCGATCGTGCCGCTTCTTCTACCCGTCCCGGGAAGCCTTCCTGCATATCTGCCCTCCTCCTTTCCCCCTAGCTGCCCCTCATCGCAATGCGTTGTACAGTTCCACCGGATCCCGGTAGAATCCCACCCGGATCACGCGGTTGATTTTCTGGGTAATCGCCCAATTCCAGCCGGGGTCGATGCCCGTCTGGGAGGATCTGCGCAGGATTCTGCGGTTCGGCTCCCCAGCGGCCCCCGCTTCGCCTCTGAGCAGACTCTGTAGAGCTGCGCCGTACCCTCGATCGGGCAAGTGGCGTAACTTGTCGAACTCCTGGGGTTTGCGCTTGAGTCGCTGAAGCAGCTCACGCGGGTCGGGATCCGGGAGCCTGCTCAACGGCAGACCCTGGTGGGAGAACAGGCGCAAGCCCTCCTCCAGCAGGGATACCGCGATCTCCCTGCCTTCGGGGTAGGAGAGAAAATTGGCCAGGGTCGAATGACAGAGGGCTACCGGCAGGTCCAGCAGGTCCCGGATCTGCAGGGCGTTGCGGTAGGGGCTCAGATCCTCGACTTCCTGGACGGCGATCCTTCGGGCTTTCAGACAACGCTGGAGCTCCCCCAGCTCTGTACAGGACTCCACGATCAACCGGGGTTGGGTGCAGGTAAGCTCGACCACACCCGGATCCCACTCCAGCGCATCGAGCAGGCACAGTCCCCGGTGTACGGCGGTCCCCGGAGTTCCTGTCCGCAGCCCGTCATTCAGCACGAGGAGGGTTCTGTCCTTGCCCCCGATGGCTCCTTGCGCCTCGGCTGCTTTTCCCCGGACCGGTTCGGAGGTCCGAAAGGCAACAATACCCAGTTCTCCCGCCTTGAGCAGGCGGGATGAGCTCAACCGGAAAGCCCCTGTTCTCACCCAACCCCAGGGCAGGTTCAGTCGAATCTCCTTGCGGCGTTTCAGTGCCTTGAGTCGGCTGTTCCCATCCGCGTCGGGATTCCAGATGACCTCCTGCTGTTCGGCGGCCAGCACCCCCGCCAGAACGGCGGCTGCCGGGGCATCCCCGATAATTCGTACCTTCATTTTTGTTTCGTAGTGTAGCCAACATCTTGTTGAATTTCAATAAATCCATCAGAATGGCAGGCGCAATGGATATTGATTTCATCAAACTCCAAAGCTGCGGTAACGACTACATCCTGGTGGATACCTTCAAGAACACCATCCTCAATCCGGAGGCCCTCCCCGATCTGGCCAGACAGATCACCAGTCGTCGGTTCGGTGTGGGCGCAGTCGGGCTGCTGTTGATCGCGCAGGGCAGCCGGGAGAAACTGCGCATGCTCCTCTACGATCCCTACGGAGAGGAAATCCAGAACGACGGGCTGGCGCTTCGCTGCCTGGCCCGCTACGCCTTCGATTCGGGATTGGTCAACACCGAGACCTTCCCGGTGCAGAGCGGAAAGAGGGACGCAACGGTTGAAGTGCTCGATTCCTACAACATCCTGATAGACGGCGAGGCGCCCCGCTACTGGCAGCACGAACAGATCCTCAGCGAGCGGATCCAGGAATCCTTCCGGCACCCGGTTCGACTCGGTTCGACGGAGATCAACTACACTCCGGTGTTCATCGACATGCCCCACGCCATCATCTTCGCCAGGGACTACGGGCTCGATTACCCGGATCTGGTACAGGAACTGGAGACCAGCGCCGGTTTCGGCGAAGGCACGATGATCTCGATGGTCAGGGTGATCAGCCGGGAAGCCCTCAGCCTGCGCACCTGGCAGGTGGGGTTGGGGGAAGTGCTGTCCAGCGAGGCGGCCGCCTATGCGGCGGTAACCGCCGCGGTTCTGGACGGTCTGGCCGACAGAGCGGTGCGGGTGCACCTGGAAGGAGGCAATCTGCTGGTGGAGTGGTCGGAGCGGGACAACAGCTTCACCGCATCGGGACCGGTGGAATACGTGTTCATGGGTACATACTACTACGAGGAGGTCGAGGACGATGAAGATTGAGGCATCCGAGCGTCTTCGAGGAATTGGCAGCTACGCGTTCGCGGAAGTCGACAAGAAAGTCGAAGAACTGAAAGCCAAGGGCATAACCCCCATTGACTTTGGTGTCGGCGATCCGAGCGCCCCCACTCCCCGGCTGATCAGACGGGCCGTGGCGGCCGGGTTGGAACGGAGGAAATCGAGCGGTTATCCCAGCTACATCGGGGAACTGGAGTTCAGGGAAGCGGTAGCCGGGTGGGTTGAGCGGCGCTACGGACTCACCGTCGATCCGCAGAAAGAGATCTCATCCACGATCGGCTCGAAAGAGGCTGTGTTCAACTTTCACGAGGGGATCGTGGATCCCGGGGACATCGTACTCTGTCCCTCACCGGGATATCCTCCCTATACCAGGGGGGCGCTGTTCGCCGAAGGCGTTCCCTACCAGGTTCCGATCCGCAAGGAAAACGGCTTTCTCATCGATTTTTCCGAGATTCCCGAAGAGGTTGCCCGAAAGGCAAAACTTATGTGGCTCAACTACCCGAACTCCCCCTCCGGGGCCACGGCGGATGAAACCTTCTACCGGGAAGCCCTGGATTTCGCCGGCAAGTATGATGTCATCGTCGCCTCCGACGAAGCGTACTCGGAAATCTACTTCGGGGCGGCCCCGATTTCGATTCTGAACGTGCAGAAGGAGGGAGTGCTGGTCTTCAACTCCCTGTCCAAGCGATCAGCTATGACCGGCTACCGCATCGGTTGGGTCATGGGTGACCCGGAGCTGGTGAGCGTTTTTCGCAAGGTGAAGACGAACATCGATTCAGGAACTCCTTCCTTCATCCAGGACGCCGCCGCGGCGGCTTTGTCCGATGAGGAACATGTGGAGGCCTTTCGGGAAGAGTACCGGCTAAAGAGGGACATCCTCTGTTCGGCTCTTGTCGCAGCAGGGCTGGAGGACTGCACGCCCCAGGCTGCCCTGTACGTCTGGCAGAAGGTCCCCGAAGGGATGAGCTCTCTGGATTTCGCCACGCTCCTCCTTGCCGAGAAGATCGCCATCGTCACTACCCCGGGTAACTGGATCTCCGAGCCTGCAGCGGGGGGTGAAAACGCCGGAGAGGGATACGTGCGCTTCGCCCTGGTTCCTTCGATCCAGGATACCCGTCTGGCTGGGGAGCGGATCTCCGCCTTGCAGCTGTAGGTCCTGAAGCCACGGGGATGGATAAATTCTTCGACAGACTCGGAGATCTGCTCCAGTCCCTCCTGGGCGGGGATGCCGGCCGCAGCGGGACCTACGACCTCCGGGATCCGGATATGCGGGAGGCCGTTGCTGAGCTGGACGCCTATCTGGAATCGGGGGTGTCGCAGCGGCGCACTGCCGGCTCAGGGGCGTCGCAGCAGCGCACTGCCGGCCGGCAGGACCCCGGGAAGCCGGGATCCGTGGACCAGGCTCTGCGAAAAGACTATGCGACCCTGGATGTCTCCTTTGCCGCTCCCTTCAACGACGTGCGGAAGTCCTATAAGCGGCTGCTTCACAAGTACCATCCGGATCGCTTCAGCGGGGATGAGAAAAAACAAGCTTTGGCAAATGAGGTCACTCAGCTTCTGAATGAAGCCTTCGCCCGCATAGAACGGCAGCACAAGTTCAGCGGCGGTTGACGCTCGACAACGGGATGCCAAAAAAGAAACCCTGTGATATAATATTATATAGAAGAAATGATTATGCCCGCCGTCATCGCCACAATAGTTGCATTGGGCCTCGCTTTACTGTTGATTCCCGTGATCCGCCGCCTGGCCCATCGATTCAAATGGTACGATCTGCCCAACAAAAGGAAGATCCACACCGGATTGATTCCCAGGCTCGGCGGTCCGGGCATGTATCTTTCTTTCGTTGCCGCTGCCGTAGTGACTCCGCTGCTGGCAACCCTGGTCTCCGGGGGGGCCATCAACGCACGTTTCGATCTGCGCTTCATTCTTTTCTTCCTCGGGATCACCATGATCCACCTGCTCGGACTGATAGATGACTTTCACAATCTCACGGCTCTGCTGAAATTCTTTCTCCAACTTCTGGCCGCCGTTATAGTCACCAGCGGGGGATTTCTGATCCGCTCCTTTACTCTACCCTATATAGGCACCCTGCCCCTCGGAGTTCTGGCCTATCCGATCACTGTTTTTTGGATCGTAGGGGTCAGCAACGCGATCAACATGATCGACGGCACGGATGGTCTGGCAGGCGGGATCAGCGGCTTTGCCGCGCTGTCCATGGGAATCATCGCCCTGATTCAGGGAGCGGTGCTCACCTCGGTGCTCTGTTTTTCCCTGTTCGGGGCCATCCTCGGTTTTCTGGTGTTCAACTATCCCCCGGCAAAGATATTCATGGGGGACTCGGGGAGCCTGTTTTTGGGCTTCTGCCTGGCCAGCTTCCCGCTTGTCGGGGGCATTTCCAAAATCTCCGCCTTCGGGACGGTGCTCGTACCCGTTACTCTGCTAACCATTCCGATTCTGGATCTGGTCACCTCGGTTATCCGGCGGCTGCACAACAAGGTACCGATCATTCATCCCGACAAGGAGCACATACACCATAAGCTTCTCGATATGGGACTGAACCAACGGCAGATTCTCGGGGTTCTCTATGGATTCAGCATCTACCTGAGTGTCGTGGCTATCACCTCGGTGATCCTGCCCAAGGAGATCAACGTCTACCTGATCCTGGTTGTCTGGGCTGGGAGTCTCCTGGCGTATGGCCTGCTGTACTTCATGAACACGAGAAAACGAACCGTCAGTGCGGAGGACAGCGAAGAGGAGCGTTCAGCCCGGGGTCTCTCGAAAAGCGGGTAGCCGCTGCAGCCTGCTGCGTGACATTATCCCTTCTACGACATGGGTAAGTTGCTCAGCACGTTCGCGCAGGTGCTGAAAAGCCCGAACGATGTTGTCCGTATTGTTCAGGCTTTCCAGGCTCAGGTTCATGATCGAATCCATGGAGTCGTTCACCCGATCCACGCTGCCCGCGGCGTTTTCCGCTTTGTGCACCACCTCCCCGGTTGTTTCGGCAATATGAAGAATACTCCGTCGGATCGAACCGATCGCCAGATTGTTTTCACTGCTGCGCAGGGAGATCCGTCCAACAGTTTCCCGGATCGACTGTACCAAATCGGAGATTTCCGCGGCAGCCCGGGAGCTGCGGTCGGCCAACTTCTGAACCTCCGTGGCCACTACGCTGAAACCTTGGCCGAACTCCCCGGCCCGAGCCGCCTCGATAGAGGCGTTCAGTGCCAGGAGGTCGGTTTGGTCGGCGATATCCCCGATCAGGGCGGTGATCTCCTCCACCCGGGTCGTCTTCTCCTCCAGGAGTTTAACGTCGTCGGCTCCTTTGAAGATCGCAGCGGAGGAGTTCTCTATATCGCTTCCACTATCGGCAGCCGCCTGATGGTTGTTGCGGGCGTTGTCACAGACATTTTGGATCGCTAGGACGATTTCGCTGAATCCCGAGGTGGCCTCCTCCAACAGATCCGCCTGCTGATTCTCCGATTCATACACCAGATTGGTGATCCCCTCCATTTCGACGCAGGAGCGGAGGATGCCGACAGCTTGGTCTTCGATCTGCGCCAAAGCCGTTTTCAGCCCTTCCAATTGTGACAGCTGGCCGGCGATTTCCCCCAGTTCGTCGTCCCTATCCGTCGGTGCAGGAGTTTCGCCCTGAGAGACGCCCTGCCGGACGGACCGGCTGAAACTGATGAGCGCCTTATAATCTTTGGCCAAATTGGGAAGGTAGAAGAAGAAATAAATCACCACCACCGCTGTTCCGGCCAGTACCAGGACGGCAAACAGTACTATCAGAAGCGTAACCAGGCGCCCCCGGAAGCGCTCTACCTGGAAGTCGTAGTCATGCAGCTGCTGGATGAAGCGGAAAACGCCGTTCATGTAATCCTGGAGCGCCCGGTCATCCCGGCCGTCGCTGCGCTGCACCCTCGAGAATTTACTGTTGCTCTCCTCGAGGAACTCGGAGCGGATATCCATGTAAAGGCGGGAAAGCTGCTCGGGGAGAAAAAAACTGCCTACAATCTCCGGCTGCTCCCCTAGCAGCTCGCCCAGCTCCTGATGAAGGAGTTGCAGCTTGGCGAGTTTTTCTGCGGAGGGATCCACAAGCTGATCGCCGGCGGTCTGCATCAGGCGCTGCGCCCGGATATTCATCTCTCCGATCATCAGGTTCTGGGCATTGTTGAACTTGTCGACGGTGATGTTCACCACGAAGGCACAGATCATGAGAATGAGAATCAGGATCAGGATGCCGTATCCCCAGACGACCCGGCTTATAATGGATTTACTCATAATCCGTACTCCTGTAGTTTGCGGTGCAGGGTCTTTCTTCCTATACCGAGCACCTCGGCAGCTCTGGTCTTGTTGCCGTTCGCTTGCGCCAGGGTTGCGCGGATGACCTCTTTCTCGATGTCAGCCAGGCTCGCACCGGCGGTGATCTTCAGATACTCCTCGTCGGAATCGCTGTGGATATGGGGCGGAAGGTCATCCACGGTGATAATGTTGGATTTACTCATTACCACCGCACTTTCGATGCAGTTGCGCAGTTCCCTGACGTTTCCCGGCCACGGGTAGTTGTACAGGACCATCCGGGTTTTGGGTTCGATGGCCTCGATGTTCTTCCCGTTTTCCTCTGCAAACTCTTTAACAAAGGCCGCCATGAGCAGGGGAATATCCTCCTTGCGCTCCCGCAGGGGGGAAATGTGGATGTTTACGACATTGAGGCGATAGAAAAGATCTTCCCGGAAATCCCCCTCTTCTATGGCGGATTTGAGCTCCCGATTAGTGGCGGCAATAATGCGGACATCCACCTCGATCGTCTCTTCCCCTCCTACCCGTTCGAAGGTTTTGTCCTCCAGCACGCGCAGAAGCTTGATCTGAACGTTTTGACTCATCTCCCCGATCTCATCCAGGAAGAGCGTCCCCATGTGGGCCAGCTCGAAACGCCCCCGTTTGCGGGCCACCGCCCCGGTGAAGGCTCCCCGTTCATGGCCGAACAGTTCGCTCTCCAGAAGGGTTTCGGTAAGGGCGGCGCAGTGCACCTTTATCAGCGGTTTGTCTCGACGGGAAGAGTTGTAATGAAGGGCGTCGGTGATCATCTCTTTTCCGACTCCGCTCTCACCGGTTATCAGAACCGAGGCGCGGCTGGGCGCCACCTGCTGCACGACTTCGAAGATCTTCTTCATCGATTCGCTCTTGCCGATGATGTTTGAAAACTGGTTCCGCTTCTGAAACTCCTCCTGCAGGGCCCGGTGCTGCAACATCAACTCTCTGGCCGAAAGAGCCCTCTGCACCAGCAGGGAGAGCCGATCCATGTTCACCGGTTTTGTGAGATAATCATAGGCGCCGTTCTTCATGGCCTGGACCGCGTTTTCGATCGTCCCGTGTCCGGTCAGGATGATCACCGGAAGGTTCGGGGAACCGCCGGTCGCTTTCTGCAGAACCTCCTCTCCGGAGAGATTCGGCATCTTCAGATCCGTGATGACCAGATCGATATCCCCCCGATCCAGTTTCTGAATCGCCTCTTTTCCATCGCAGGCCAGAAGCACCTTGTAGCCGTCCAGCTCCAGCACCTTGCCCAGACCTTCCCGGATGTTTTTCTCATCGTCGACCACCAGGATGTTGTAGGTCATTTCGCCTCCTCGCTGAAGCCGATCAGCCGCTTCTCCTTCTGGGGTATGGGGAAGCTCAAATTGATGGTGGTGCCCTCCCCCACCTTCGAGTTGATCTCTATGTCCCCCAGGTGTTCCTTGACGATCTTGTACACCAGGGTCAGTCCCAGACCGGAGCCGAAGTCTTTTGTCGTGAAGTAGGGCTCGAAAATCTTGTCCATGTTTTCTTCAGGGATCCCAACGCCGGTATCGCCGATCTTCAAGACTACCTCATTGCCCTTCTGTTCGGTGTGAACCTTCAACATTCCTCCCTCCGGCATGGCGGAGATTGCGTTTTTTAGCAGGTTGAGTACCGCCTGCTTCATATAGCGCTCGTCCATGAGTATCTGGGGGCTCGGTTTCATGAACTCGGTTTCCAGCGTGATCCCCGCCTCGGCGAGCTCGAATCTCATGAACTCCAACAGCTCCTGGACCACCCTGTTCAGATCGTCATAACTCAATTCGGCATTCATCGGCCGGACGGTGAACAGAAAATCCATCACGATTCGATTGAGCCGGTCAACCTCCTCCTTGATGATCAGGAGATTCTCCATGACCTTGCGCGTCTCTATCTGCTCCTTCCCGCTCATCTCTTTCTTCATCAGCTCCAGATGGATGCCGATGGAACCCAAGGGATTCTTGATCTCATGGGCTACCCCGGCCGTCAGGGTGGTGAGGGCGGCCAGGCTCTCGGCACGCCGCAGCCGGGCCTCTCTGGCCCGCTTCTCCGTGACATCCTCGATATGGATTACATTGCCGGTGATCCATCCCTGGCGCACCAGGGGCATGATGCTCAGTGAGAGGATCCGGCTGTAGCCGTTTCCCAGGGTGAACTCCCGATCCAGCACTCGATCCAACCCGCGCAGGTTTTCGGTGAGAAACTGCCTGATCTCCTCATCACCGATCGCCTCCTCCAGAGACCTCTCAATCGGTTCGTCGGTGGTGAACGGCAGCATCCGTTCGGCGGATTTGTTTACCATGAGGATCTTGTCCGCCCTGTCTGTTACCAGCACCCCGTCATTCATCGATTCCATCACCATCTCCAGAAGCTCGTTTTCGGCGGCAATATCGGAAACGAGCTTGCGGATCTGGCTTCGATCCATCTTCTCGATCTTTTCCAACGCCCTCTGCAGAAAACGTCTCATCGGAGTGTCCTCAGGGTGTAGTACAGGCTCTCCAGCGTGAGGCTGGGCTGCTGATTGAAGGTTTCGAAAGCCTGCTGGTGCCGCCGGACCGCGGCGTTCCAGCGCTCGAGAAGGAACGGATTCAAGGCCTGCTCCCGAAGCAGGACCAGCAGCTGCCGCAGGATCTCCTCCAAAAACGAACCGAAAAAACCACGAGCCGTCTTGGGCGGGATTGTCTCTTCCAATTCGGAAAGCACATCCTCGGGGAGCACGTTTTCTGAAGCCTCCAGAGCCGTCTGAACGAAGCGGCGGGCCAGTTTTTCCAACTGATCGGGATTTACATCCTTCCAGTACAGGAAGTACTCCCGAAGATTGCGATAGCTGCCGCTGCGCTCGTGGAACACCCGCTGGAGCACCTCCGCCTGCTCGGCAGGATTTCGTTCTACAAAGTGGTAGGGACGGAGGCGGGAGCGGACGGTGGGAATGACAGCGCTGCGGCGGGTCGTGATCAGGATAAGGAAGCTGTCCGAAGGTGGTTCCTCCAGGAGCTTGAGCATGGAGTTGCTGGAGGGATCTGACATCCGGTCCGCGCTCTCCAGGATCACGATCTTGGTTCCCGAAGGGGTACCCGAACGGGTTTCGGCGCCGGTATCCGAATCGGGCTCCGGTGCGGAAGCCAGGGCCGTCATGTGCAGCCAGGAGGAAGCTCGTCTGAGCTGGTTGATCGGTACTTTGTCGGAGCTGAAGACCTTGGACACGGTCTGGCTCAGGCTCACCACTCTTTCCAGACGCTCGGCCAGCCGGTCGTAATTCATGACAGGATCACCGGGAAACACGGGCTCGAAGGTATCCAAATGCTCCTCGATTTCAGCGAGCGCCGCTTCGACCTTTCGAATCTTCGCCTCCTCTCCCTCCCAGAGGATGGGATCGAAGCGGCGGGTCAGCTTGCGAACAGAGCGCACGAACAGGTACTGGGCGGACAGCCGTTGGGTTCGGCGCAAAACATCCGCCGCGGCGGTGATTTCCAGACAGAAGTCGCGCCAGCCCAGCAGCAGAGTATTGGGATGGATCAGAAGGCGCTGTTTTCTGCAGGCGGAACAGGTGCAGCTCCAGCTGCCCTCCCGGCTGCAGGTCAGCACCCGGGCCGCCTCCAGAGCGGTGGACAGCTTGCCGGAGAAGGGAGCACCGTAGAACAGAACAGCCGAGGGGAAGGTACGGGCCTCCAGTTCCTGAGAGAGCGTCTGAACCACTGATGTCTGACCGACAATATTTTCAAACATTGTCAACAAAGACTCTCGGTCCGAAAATACGCTCCGGTGAGGGAAGCACGGGGAAGAGTATCCGAGCGAAAAAACTCGATCCCAGCAGACCCTTGGGATCGAAGAACGGCTGCCAGTTGATGACGAACAGCGCCACCCCGACCACGAGCAAGCCCTCGGCGATACCCAAAAAAAAACCAAGGGCACTGTCCAGACGGTCCAGATTGAGCCGCTCGATGACGTTCTGCAGCATCCGCTGGACCAGCTTTACCAGCAGGTACCCGAGTAGAAAGAGTATCAGAAAGGCGATGAGCTGATTCCAAAAAGTCGGTCCGAACTGCTTATCCAAGAGAAGGGCTACGGGCTTATAGAATATGATCGCTGCTCCGAAACCGAGGATCAGCGCAGCCATGCTGCCCACCTCTGTTATGAATCCCCGGAATGCTCCCCTGATCGCAGCAATGACCACCAGAAGGGCAAA
The DNA here is from genome assembly GCA_964588355.1 of uncultured Spirochaetaceae bacterium. GTDB lineage: Bacteria > Spirochaetota > Spirochaetia > SZUA-6 > DRHE01 > JAFGQJ01. Next base: position 11,788 of record CAZPPB010000090.1, read on the forward strand.
CACGATATCGATGACTTCGAAACTCAAAACGCGATTACTCCGCTGCGTTCGCTTGGCAATATGAGCTGGGCTATCCGGCTGGCGGCATCCGGCCGGCTGAGCTCCGACGCGCGCCTGCTCATGCGCTCAAGCTTATCGGCATTACCGAGAAGATGCAACACGAGCTCGCTGAGTTCGTGGGGGGTGAGCCCATCCTGCTGCAGAACGATGGAGGCTCCGGCTTGCGCGAAAAACCCGGCGTTCTCGATCTGCTCCCCCCTACTGGATCCCCTGGGCAGAGGTATCAGAACCGAGGGCTTGCCCAGGGCGGCCAGCTCCCACAGCGTGTTGGCGCCGGCACGGCACAGCACCAGATCTGCCGCTGCAAGGATGTCGGGCAACTCCTCATCAAAATAGGCGGCGGGATAGTAGTTCGATTGCGCCTCGCTTCCATCGAAGTGCCCGCTGCCCAGCTGGTGGACCACGAAGCAGGACATGCGCAGGCTGTCCACTGCCTCCAGGACCAGGCGGTTGATCGAGGCGGAACCCAGGCTGCCCCCCAGGACGAGCAGCAGCGGCAGGTTCGCCGGACAGCCGAACATGGCCCTCCCCGCCTGCGGATCTCCGCTCAGCAGTGCTTTGCGAATCGGGTTGCCCGTATGGATGACCTTGCTTCGAAATCGGCCTTTGAAGTAGCGGTCGCTGGCGGGGAAAGAGACCAGCACGCGGTCGGCGAAGCGGGTGTTGATACGGGTCGCCAGTCCGGGCCGCAGGTCCGACTCGTGGGTCAACGCGGGGATCCTCAGCAGCCGGGCGGCGGCCACGGGAGGCACGGAAACGTAGCCCCCCTTGGAAAAAACTAGCCTCGGCTTCTCCCGAAGCAGGATCGCAACCGAGGCTAGGAAGCCCCCGAAGATCTTGAAGAGGTCGATGATGTTCTGCAGGGAAAAGTAGCGGCGCAGCTTGCCGGTCGGTATCCCGTAGTAGCGCAGCTGCCGTCCCTCGAGAATCCGGCGTTCCAGCTGCGAACCCGATCCGATCCAGACAACCCGGAGCGGAGGCAGCTCATCGAGGACCGCTAATACCGGATAGACATGGCCTCCGGTTCCCCCTCCCGTTACTACTATACATTCTCTCATGAGCCAAAGGCACCTTGAAGCACGGTTCGCCCTCGTACTACAGTTGATCTTATCATGATGAAACTGGTCTGTTCAATGTTCGCCCTACTGCTGTTCTGCGCTGCGCTGTGCCCGGCGGATTCCGGTGTAGACACCCTCCTGCCGCCGCAGCTGTACAACCGCCTTGTGAGCGAAGGAGAGCTGAGAAGCAGCCTGCACGGGGACAGCCCGCCGCAGTTGATCCCATATGTATCGGTCCGGGGGGAAATCGAGGCGAGGATCCGTGAGCTGGAGCTCACCGTCGGCACCGAGGTGCTTTCCGTCTACTCGAACGAGGCCGTGGATCTCGACTCCCCGGAATCCCGGCTCCGGATCTACAATATCCTCCGATCGATGAGCACCATGAAAGGGATCCAGTACTATTCGGCCAGCCGAGAGCGGATGCGCACCCTGTTTGCCGAGTCGTACGTAGTGGACGGACCGGATGCGGAAAAACGGCTTCCAGATCCAGTGGTCCGGGAGATCCCCCCGTTCAGCAAGCTGTACGTGCTGCAGGAGGACCTCACTTTCGGGGAGAACCTCTACGCCACGGAGTTCCGCTATTCCGGTGATTATTTCCTCCTCGACAGCACGAACCTCACCACCATGCACTACTTCTTCTTTCCCATGGTGAAGCCGGAAAACAACGTCACCCTGATCCTGTTGATCCCCGCCGGGGGGCAATTGCTGTTCTATGGAGCGGTTGGAGCCCACACCTTGCGACTGCCGGGATTGGCCCGCTCCAGAGAGGACTCCTTCTACAATCGCTTGAAGGCGATCTACGGCTGGTTCACCGATAGAATGAATGCTGCTTTTTAAGAATAAGGCTCAAGCTTCAGGCTCGAGAATCAGGTCACCACAACCTGATTTCGCCCTCGCTGTTTGGCCTGGTACATGACGCTGTCGGCGTGGCTTATCCAGCGGTCCGGCAGCTCTCCCGGATTGTACTGGGCCACCCCTATGGATACCGTGACGTTGAACACCTGATCACCGCAGGTGAACTGCGTCTGTTCCATCTCGGCGCGGAAGCGCTCGGCGATGCTGTGGGCGATACCCGCGGAGGTGTTGGAGAATATCACGAAGAACTCTTCTCCCCCGTAACGGCCGGCGTAGTCATACTTCCGCAGGCTCTTGTTCAACCGGATGCCGATCTCCTGGATGACCATATCCCCGCATTGGTGACCGTAGTTGTCGTTTATCCGCTTGAAATGATCGATATCGATCATGATCCCGGTGAGGGGCCAATCGAGCCTGTTTGAGCGCTCTATTTCGATCTCGATGCGCTTGAACAGGGTGCGGCGGTTGAGCAGACTGGAGAGGGTATCCAGGGAGGCCAGCTGCTCCAGCTGATGGCAATTTTCCTGGAGCTCCTCGTTGATGCGGCGCACTTTTTGGTACTCCTGCCTCAGCTGGATGTTCTCAGCTACCAGAGTCGAGAGATTCTTGCCCTCCCCCTGTGCTTCCCCCTGAAGAGCTCCGTAGACCTCGGACTGGTCCCTCAGACGGATGAGAGCCGCTTTGAGCCGGGCCTGGAGCTCCAAAGCAGTGATCGGCTTGCCGATAAAATCATCCGCACCCAGCTCCAGCAGTTCATCCAGGTCGTTCTTGTGATTGAAGCCGGAGATCATGACGATCTGAATGGGTTTGAGTCTGTACCGCCTCCGGATCTGGCGGCAGACCTCGTAACCGTCCATTCCGGGCATCACCACATCCAGGATCACGATCTGGATATCGTTGTTTGCCATTACTTCCAGGGCATCCTCTCCTGAAAGCGCCCGAAAGAGGGTGTAGCGTTTATCCTCTTCGAGGATCTCGACCATCAGGTCCAGATGTGCCTCGTTGTCATCGACAATGAGGAGATTGACAGGCACGAATGACTCCTGCTGCAGAGGTTGTCCCATAGTAAACGAAATGCGCTGTCCCGGTCAATCTCAGGGCAGAAGCCGCAGGGCGAGTTGGGAGAAGCCGATAAGGGCGCCTAAAATACCGCCGAAGACATTGATCCAACGCAGGTGTTTTTGTATTACCATGAGCAGCAGCTTTTCCACCTGGGCGACATCAAGACCGTTGATCTTGTCCA
>CAZPPB010000091.1:0-14951 GCA_964588355.1 uncultured Spirochaetaceae bacterium
TTTATCTACAGCCAATCACGGGCTGTGTGGCCACTTTTATGAAGCAGTGGACGGGTCAACTATCCCAAATTCTTGCGCCTCAACGCCTCCTCGGCGATTTTTACAAACAGCTGGACGGTATCCTCAAAGATCTTCTTGCCTTTTTCCTCCGTGGCGTCCCGCGGATCGGTCTGCACCACCCGCCCCGGGCTGGGATTGTCGCTGAAACCCGCCCCATCCACTATCGAAAAATCCGGATAATGGATCGGAACGCTGCGCTCGGGCAGCTGGGTCAGATCCACAATAGAATCGGAATCATAGGCCGACTTCTGATAGTACAACATCATCGAGGTTTCGAACAAGTCGGCATGGCCGGCCAGGTTTTTCTCGGAAACATCCAATGTGAAGGCCAGGCGCCAGACAACCAGCGTATCGGTGGAATGGGAATAGTGCTTGGCCAGACGGTCCAGGGTCTCCAGCTGGTTCCAGGCTCCGTGTCCGTTGACCAGAACGATCACCTTGTACCCGCCTGCAATGAGCATCTCCACGACATTGGCCACCACCTGGGCGAACAGATGCTCCTGGTAGTAGTGGCTCTTCCAGATCGCCGTGGGAAAATCCATGCCGATGATCCAGTCGCTGCGCTTGAATCCCAGACTTTCGAGCATCCAATCGGGGCGCTCCCGTTCGGTACCCCAGTACAGGGTCGGATGCACCACGCCTTTTCCCAGACGCCTGCAGGCTTCCAACGCGCACTGGGTGGCGTTGATCGCGTCCATCCCCACCGGCAGATGGGGTCCGTGGTACTCTAAAGGCCCGATGGGAACGAATACCAGGGGACAGCGCCCCTGCTCCTCGTTCAACTGTCCCGGGCGCAGACACTCGATGCGGATCTCCCGCTGCTTCTCACCCATACATCCGCCTCCTCCCTCGATCCGTGTTTGTCAATGCTCGACCCCGACCCAGCCGCGCTTCTTGTGGCTGGCCAGAATCGCCTCCAGGATCTTCATCTCCTCGAAGCCGGTTTCAAAGGTGGGACGCAGCTCGCTGCCTTTGCCCCCGGACTCCACCGCCTGGTAGTAATCTTTGAACAGGTTCAGCACCGCGTCGTGGTAGCCCAGGGGATGCCCGGCCGGGAGGTTGGCGTAGTGGGCGGTGCTGGGGTCTTGCAGGGTCGGATTCTCGATCAGGATCTCGTTCGCCTTCTCCCGGTAGCCGATCCACAGCTTGGTGGCCTCCTTGTGGTTCCAGGCATAGGAGCATTTGGAACCGTAGATCTGAAACTCCGTGTCGGACTTCCGCCCCGCACAGACCTGGCTGGTGGTGAAGGAACCGGGAGCACCGTTCGAAAGGCGGAAGAGGATCGACGAGTAGTCTTCCAGCTCCACCTCGACCTCCTCCGACTCCACCTCTTCCACCTTCTCGAAGGCCAGAACCTGGCGCTTCGGCCGCCTGCGCTTTGGAACCAGGGTGGCCAGGTCTCCGATCACCTCATCAACCTTCAGTCCGGTGACGAACTGGATCAGGTCGAACCAGTGGCTGCCCAGGTCGGCGGTGATGTTGGAATCTCCGCTTTCCGATCTAAGCAGCCGCCAGGTCCAGTCGACCTCCCGGGACAGCCAATCCTGGAAGTAGCTGCCCGCAACCATGCGGATCGTTCCGGCATCGCCGCGGCGCACGCGAACGGCCATCTCCTGCACGACCGGATAGTAGCGGTAGCAGAAATCGATCCCGGTAATCGCCTTTTTCTTCGCCGCAAGCTCGACCAACACCAAGGCCTCTTTGAGCGTCATGGCCAGGGGTTTTTCGCTCAGAACCTGTTTGCCCGCCTCCAGCGCCTCCTTGGTGATCCCGTAGTGATATTTGTTCGGCGTACAGTTGTGGATCACATCGATCTGCGGATCGTCGATCACCTCCCTGTGGTCCGTGCCGGAGTTCGGCACGTTGTACGCGGCCGCGGCCTTCTGCGCCAACGCCCCGTTCACATCCACGACGCTCTTCACCCGCACGCCGCCTATCCGGGACAGGGCTCCCAGATGAATCGGCCCGATATAACCCGCACCTACCAATCCGACGGTAATCACGCCTCTTCCCTCCTATAGTATGCTCTCCACTGTCCTGGCGAACAGCTCAGCCTGGCGATCCACTTCCTCGTCCGTCGACTCGAGATTGATGCCGAAGGCCGAACCGAGGCCGGCGTCCACCACGCCCACGGAGATGTTGATGGCCCGCTCCAGCAAGCGATCGGTTTGAGGGAGCATTCCCTTGCGGTACTCCGCCTTGCCCTTGTAGTGCTGGTTTTTAAGCGGGTTGTTCCTCGGGTTGATGGTGTGCATGTTTAGGATGTTTTCCATGTTGTTGTACACGTGCCAGCCGGAATGGGACACGGTCGTGGTGTTGAGCTTCTCCGCCACCGCGTCGGCGCTCTTCTTGTCCGGCAGGAAAACGGTTAGGATCGTACCGCAGTCGCCGTCCGGATCATTGAGGCGGCGGAACTCGAGGCCCTTCACATCCTTGATTTGCTCCTTGAAGCGGGCCTTGAGCGTGCGCAGGCGCCGGATGATCCTGTCCAGCTTCCGGAACTGGGCCAGCAGGACCGCCGCGTTCAGCTCGGTCATGCGGAAGTTCTGGCCGATGACCGCCCGGTTGCCCACCTCCACGCCCGTGCGCAGCGGCAAGTGCCCCTGATCATGGAAGGCGAAGGCCTGTTTGTACAGATCCTCGTCGTCGGTCACCACCATGCCCCCGTCCCCGGCATTGATGGTCTTGAAGATGTTGAACGAGTAGGTGCCCAACAATCCGATCGTTCCCAGCCGCTTGCCTTTGTAGGATCCGCCGAAGGCCTGGGCCGTGTCCTCGATCAGCATCAGCTTGTGCTTGTCCGCGATGGCTTTGAGGGCATCCAGGTCCGCCGAGTTGCCGATCATGTGAACCGGCAGGATCGCCTTGGTATACGGGGTGATCCTGCTCTCCACGTCCTTCGGATCGAGGGTCAGGCTCTCATCGACTTCGGCCAGAACCGGCACGGCGTTGCAGGTGATCACCGAGGACATCGAGGCGATGAAGGTGTAGCCGGGAACGATCACCTCGTCCCCCGGACCGATACCGGCCGCGGCCATGGCCACGATCAGCGCCGCGGTTCCGGAAGAGACGGCCAGAGCATACCCGGCTCCGAACCCGCGGCTCACCTCCTCCTCCAGTGTCTTCACCCTGTGCTTGAAGCTGGGGTCTTTTTCATCGCCGTAGCGGAACAGATAGCGTGCACGTATGAGGTCGAGCAGCTCCTTCTCTTCTTCTTTTCCGATCCAATAGTATCCGGGACCTGGCATCTCTTTCCTCCGAATCAGGCTTTGCTTGTTTGTGGATGGTGAGAATTGTAGCCTAGTCATTTCCTCAGGTCAAGTCCTTAAGCCCAATTTTTCCATAACCAGACTTAATTAGCTTGTATAATCATGGGTTTTGATATAATGTTTGTCTAACTCAATACAATGAGCCGACAAGCTGCAATGCTTAATGCCTGTTTGAAACTAATTTCCGGTTGAAGGCTAAATGAAACGACTGAGCAGGAACGAGATCAGGGCTGTTCGGGCTGTTTTCTCCCAACAACATCCGACGCGCTCCTCCATCGCACGCCAGACGCGGTTGAGCCTGGTTAAAATATCCTCGGTGTTGAAAGAGCTGGAGAAAAAACACTACATCGAGAAGGCAGGAAAGACAAAAACAACCGGGGGCAGGCCCGCCTATATCTTTCAGCTCAAGCCCGATATCGGGATTTCTCTGGGGATCAGCATAGCTCCGGATTACTTCACAGTAGTCGGAATCGATTGTTCCAAGAATGTGCAGATAGACGAGCGATATCCCATCAGCCTGCCGGCGGATCCGGAGGCGCATGTGGATGCGATCGTCTCCCAGGTTGTCCCTGTCGTGAAAGAACTGATGGAGAAACGCGGGGGGAAACGGCCCATCGTTTCTATCGCGATCGCCCTGCCGGGGATGGTGGACAGCAGGCGGGGAATCTGGCTTCTCGGACTGCAGGTAACCGGGATTACCCATATCGACATCATCGGAATGTTCGAGCAGAAACTGGGCGTCCCCGTGTACATAGAGGATGTCTCACGGGCTTTAGCCCTGTTGGAGATTTTCAGAACCAGGGGCAGGAGGATTCGCAACTTTGTCCTGTTATACATTGGCCTGGGCCTGGGCAGCGGGATCGTGATCAACGGAAGGCTCTACAGGGGCCGCCACGGTCTGGCCGGGGAGATAGGCCATGTGAAACACGCAGACAACACCTACCGCTGCAGCTGCAACAACGTGGGCTGCCTGGAAACCGTGGTCTCCACCGAAGGAATCCTCCGGGTATTTCAGGACCGGCTGAAAGAGGGCGTACGCTCCAGCCTGCAAAAAACCATGATCCGAACCGAGATGAGCCTCACCCTGGATGAAATCCTGGCCGCGGCTGAGGAGGGAGACCGGGTAACCCAGTCAACCCTTGGTGAGATCGGTGTTTTTTTGGGAGATGCCTGTGCCACCTTGATCAAGCTCTTCAATCCTCAGGCGTTGATCATCAGCGGACCCGGTTCGATATTTAAAGAATACTTCCGCGGTCCGGTTGAACAGGTCATCCAACAGCGGGTGCTCCCGGAAATGCTGGAGGACTACCGGACGGTGTTTGCCGATTACCGGGAAAATCATGAAGCCTTGGGCGCGGCTCTCCTGGCGATGAAGCGCTACCTGAACCATTTGGATCGCGATAGCAATACAGCGGTGTCATGATCGAATTTCTGACTAAGGCACTGGACACCTTCTTCAGCTTCAAGGCCTACGTGATGCTGCCCATCGTCATCCTCGTCCTTGCGTTGCTGATCCGGATGAAGGTATGGGACGCCCTGCTCTCGGCGCTGAAAGTGGCGGTCGGATTCGCCGGTATTTTTATCGTCTTCAACTTTTTCGTCTCCAACATCGGCCCGGCCGTCGAAGCCTTCGTGAGCAAGCGGGGACTGGATTTCCCGGTTTTGGATGTGGGCTGGCCGCCTCTGGCGGCGATCACCTGGGCGTCCAAAATCGCACCTCTGTCGATTCCGCTGGTCATCGTGATCAATCTGATCATGCTGGCCACCAATACGACCAGGACCATCAACATCGACGTGTGGAACTACTGGCACTTCGCCCTGGTCGGGGCGCTGCTGCAGCAGACAACCGGGAATTTTGTCCTCGGATTGGCCGCCACTGCCCTGATCTCCGTATTCTCGATCAAGATGGCCGACTGGAGCGCTCCCTTCGTGGAGCGCTACGGCGGGCTCAAAGGCATATCCATCACCACCCTTTCGGTAAACGGCCTGGTTCCCCTCGGTATCGTCGGGGACCAGGTGATCGACAGGATCCCGGGATTGAGGCGGATCAACTGGAATCCCGCGGAGCAGAAGAAGGGATTGGCGATCCTGAGTGAGCCGATGATCATCGGCGTGGCGATCGGTGTGTTTCTTGGCCTTCTGGCCGGCTATCCGGTGAAATGGATTCTCGAGCTCTGCGTGCACATCGCCGCTGTCATGTTCATTCTGCCCCACTGCGGTACGCTGATCGGTCAGGGCATGCAGCCTTTCAGCCTGAAGCTGAAGGGGTCGATTCAGAAGGTTTTTCCGAAAAAGACGGATCTGAACGTGGGCATGGATTCGGGCGTGCTGATGGGGCATCCTTCGGTGATCGTCACCGGCCTCGTGCTGATGCCCATCTCCCTGGCTCTGGCCTTCATCATCCCCGGCAACCGCTCCATACCCCTGGGCGACCTGGCCAACTTGATCTCCGTGATGTCCCTGATCGTCCTGTCCATGCGGGGAAACGTGTTCCGCGCCGTCCTGGTAGGGATCCCCATCGTGATCAGCTATCTACTGATCGCCACGGTGTTGGCCCCGATGTTCACGACCCTATCGGCTCAGGCAGGAGCAGTGATGGAGGGCGGCTACACCGGCTTGATCACGGCCTTCACCGATGGAGGCAACCCGATTCGCTACTGGTTCTACCATATGTTCCGCGGAAGCTGGATCGCCCTGGTGATCATCGTTCCGGCCGCCCTCCTGGGAGCCCTGACCTGGCGGAAATACAGGAGCATGACTTCTGCCGACTAGCCTCTCCGTTCCCTCGGACCGCTATTGCAGCCTGTACAGCTCTGTTCGCCTGTCGGCGAACAGATCGTTTCGATCCGTCACCCGTTTGTTCTCAGCCCGCTGAGGGTCCACCTCCACCACGGTCAGGCTGTCCCCTTCAGCCTGGGCGCGAGCCAGGATCTCCCCGTTCTCCGCGGTGACCTGGCTGCATCCCGAGTAAGTCAGAGCCTTGCCTTCCCGCTGCTCGGTCCCGTAGCGATTGGCCAGGATCCAGAACACCCTGTTTTCGATCGAGCGCACTCGCGTAGTCAGCTGCCCATATTCGGGAAGAACCAGGTTCGAAGGATGGCAGATGATCTGGGCGCCCTGGAGAGCCAGGGTTCGGGCCGCCTCGGGAAAGAAGTGATCGAAGCATACCAGCAACCCGACTTTGACCCCCTGGATATCGAAGAGGGGGAAACCCCGGTCCCCCGGCGCAAAGTACAGCTTCTCCTCGTCAAACAGATGCACCTTGCGATACACCCCGACGACCCCCAGCGGCCCGATCAGCGCGGCGCTGTTGAAAAGCCGCTCTGCGCTGCGTTCGGCCATTCCAACCACCAGGTGGCAGTTCGCCCGGGCTGCCGCGTCTGTCAGCCTCTCCGTAGCCGGACCGGGAATCTCTTCGGCCATCTGCTCCACCTCCTCCCTGCTGGTGAACAGATAGCCGCTCAAAGCCAGCTCCGGTGCTACGATCAGATCCGCCTGGCTGCCGGCTACAGCGGCGGCCAGCGCATCGAGATTGTGTTCAGGCCGGCCGAAATGCGGTGAAAATTGAAAAAAACCAATTCGCATGAAATCTCCTCTCGAAACGGTGGCATTATACTTCAAATTGAGTATAGTATAAATAAATCATCATGAGATATTCAGATTGAGTCATCCCGTCAAAACCTTCGTCATCGATACAAATGTGTTCATACATAGACCCGATGCGATCCTCTCGTTCCGGGACAACGAGATAGTCATTCCCCTCTGGGTGCTGGAGGAGCTGGACAATCTGAAGAAGAGCAGGGAGGAGCGGGGGCGGAACGCGCGGGAGAGCATCCGTCTGCTGGACGAGCTCAGCCGCCACGGAGACCTCAAAGAGGGAGTCAAGATGGACAATGGCTCCACCCTGAGGGTCTGGATCAGCAACACAGCCAATCTCGGCGCCATTCCGGTGGATATTGAAACCGACAAGAACGACAACAAGATCCTTTTAGCCGCCTACTCCCTGCAGCAGGAGGGTAAGCGGGTCTTCTTCGTTTCCAAGGACATCAGCGCCCGCCTCAAGGCTACGGCTCTTGGGATCAAGGCTGTGGATTACGAGAAGCAGAAGGTCGATATCGACGCGCTGTACAAAGGCTACATCGAGATGGATGTGGGACAGGACAGCCTGCAGGAGCTCAAGCGTTCCGGCGCGATACCCTGGAATGCCCGATTTATCCCCAATGAGTTCGTCCTGCTGCGGGAGGCGAAGAGCAACGAGACGGCATTGAGCCGCTACAACGACGGCGAATCCTACCTGCAATTCATTCCACCGATCGACGGGGTTTGCGGCATTCGACCCCTGAACCGCAATCAGGAAATGGCCTTGAACCTGCTGCTCGACGATTCGATATCACTGGTGACTCTGGTGGGCAAAGCGGGCACGGGTAAAACCCTTCTGGCCCTGGCCGCGGGATTGAACAAGGCCCTGACCGAGGATCGTTTCTCCCGGGTGCTGCTGGCCCGGCCGATCATCCCCATGGGCAAGGATATCGGTTATCTGCCGGGAGACAAGATAGACAAGCTCTCCAACTGGATGCAGCCGGTATATGACAACCTCGAGTATATCCTCAGCGTGGATCGGAAACTGAGGGATCTGACCGTGGATCAGCTGATCAACCGCCGTCTCATCGAGATCGAAGCCCTCACCTACATCAGGGGACGGTCGCTGCCCAATCAGTTCATCATCATCGATGAAGCCCAAAACCTCTCGCCCCACGAGGTAAAAACGATCGTGAGCCGGGCCGGAACCGGGACAAAGGTCGTCCTGACCGGTGATCCCTACCAGATCGACACGCCCTATCTGGACTCCAATTCCAACGGGCTTACCTTCCTGGTGGAGGCCTTCAAGGGACAAAGACCCTTCGGTCACATCACCCTGGAGAAATCCGAGCGCAGTCCCCTGGCCGAGCTGGCCGCGGAGCTGCTGTAGCGGTTTCGGCAGCTTCGGGCGCCTCTAACCCAGCACCTCATCACAGGCTTCGACCAGGACACCGATCGATTCCCTCAGGGCATCCTCGGGTATCACCAGAGGCGGAGCGATCTTGATGCACTCCCCTCCGATCCCGACGGGGGCGAACATCAGCAGCCCCTTGTGCAGGCAGGCGAGGTTGATGGCCTGGGCCGTGGCTGCATCAGGATCCTTTGTCCCCGGCTTCACCGCCTGGATTCCCGCCACCAGACCCTTGCCGTGAAGGCAGCCCAGCCTGTCCGGATACCTGCCCTGGATCTCCGCCAGTCCCGGCATCAGCACCGTCTCCATTTGGGCCGCATGCTCGACCAGGTGGTCCCGCTGGATGATCTTCAGGTTCTCCACCGCCGCGATCACCGGCAGGGGACTGGCCGAGTGGGTGGAGGTCATCGAGCCGGGTGCGTACAATCCCATGATGTCTCTGCGGCCGATCACCGCGGACAGGGGCAGGGAGGAGCTGATGCCCTTTCCGCATATGATCAGATCCGGTTCCACCCCGTAGTGCTCATAGCAGAACATCTTCCCGGTGCGGCCGAAGCCGGCCTGCACCTCGTCGAACATCATCACTATGTCGTGCTCCCGGCAGAAGCTCTGCAGCTCCCGAGCGTACTCCACCGGCAGGAAGTCCGGACCCACCCCCTGATAGCTCTCCGTGATCACCCCGGCGATTTCCCGGGGTTTGACCTTCAGCCGCTTCAGAGTGTTGAGGAACAGATCAAAGGAAACCTCCTCGTTCTTGTAGCCGTCGGGGAAGGGCACCTGCAGGAAGGTCTCCCCCTCCCCCACGATCCAACGCTTCAGACCAGGAATGCCTCCTGCAAGCTGGGCGCCCAGGGTGCGCCCGTGAAAGGCGTTGTCGAAGCTCACGATGATCCGCTTCTTCTCTCCGTGCCTGTCCAGGGCATAGGTCCTGGCCAGCTTGATGGCGTTTTCGATTGCCTCGCTTCCGGTGGTCAGCAGGAATACCTGGTAGTTCGGGGGATCGGGGCTGAGGGCCTGCAGTGCCCGGGTCAGCTCGGAGCGCTGCTCGTGCACGAACACGTAGGTGGTGAGCAGAGGTTTCTTCAGAGCCTTTTCCAGGGCGCGGCGGATCTCCTTTCGTCCGTGCCCGGCATTGGTGATCAGAACCCCGCTGGACCAGTCGATCCACCGGTTTCCCCAGCGGTCGGATACCTGAAAACCCTCCGCCCTGTCCCACACCACCGGCGGCTGTCCCATCATCGACTGGGGCTCGGAGTCCTGCAGAGCCTGGAAGATAGCCAGGCTCTCCGGCACCGGGATCGGGGTGCGGATCCGGCGGTACCTGGTTTTGACCCGCGGTACCTCTACAGGTTTCAGATCGTACTTTGCCTCTGACATCCTTGCTTGCTCCTTTGCTCTACCCCATCTCTACGTGGGGGTGCTCTCCATAGAGAATCTTTGCGGCTCTACCATCGGCCAGAATCGACTGCCGGGCAGCCTCCACAACCAACTCGTTGATCGAGCTGTTCGCCGGGGTTGCGATCAGCCCTCTTTCATCGGCTTCCTGGATCAGTTGTTGGCGCCGCTTCAGGGATCCCCCCTCATCCAGTTCCGCCGCCTCCGCCTCGATTCGCTGGATCGTGCCCAGGATGGCGGCCACCGAATCATAGCCGTAGCCCACTGGCATGTAGCCCTCCCCGTGCCAGGGAACCAGCCGGTAGAAATCCGGATTCACGTAGTTGAAGGACGTGCCCCCGGGCCCTCTGCCCTCGAGGTAGCCGTGGCTCACACCCCGGAACTGATCGTTGTGCTTGATCAGCCCGCTTTTGCCCTCCCCCTCGCAGAACATCTCCAGACACTGTTCATTGGACCCGGCCCCCTCATCCGGATAACCCAGCCCGTCGGTTACGCTCAAAACAGCACCGTTCTGGAAGCGCACCCGGCCGTTGGCCCACATGTACCCCTCCTTGCCGTTGGGGAATTTCCCCTTGACCCCGACCACGGAAACCTCCGCCGGTTTGAGACCGGTGATAAAGTAGACCAGATCCACGTAGTGGCAGCCCACGTACACGAAGGGATCGGTGTTTTCGCAGGTGAACCAGTTCTGGAAGTTGGAGAATCGGTAGAAATAGGGTTCGATCATCTTGGCCTCGCCCATCAAGAACTCCCCGAAGTGCCCCAGGCGGTACTGCCGGCGGGCCAATAAAGAACGACGGTCGAAGCGCTTGTGGTACTCCACCCCCACGAACAATCCCCGTTTCAACGCCTCTTCCCGGATCTGTTCTGCCTCATCGTATTTCAGCACCAGGGGCTTGACGCAAAGCACGTGCTGATCACTCCCCAAGGCCTGCATCACTACCTGGTGGTGCAGTGGATCCGGCATGGCCACCACCACGGCCTGACGCCCACGGCTGGAAGCGATCACCTGTTTATACAGCTCGGGGAAGTTCTCGTCCGCTGCCTCGCTCAGATCCGGATGGGCACGAAAGTCCTGTCCCGGGAAGGCCTCACGAATCTCCGGGTTGTCCTTCAGCGCCTTCAGCGGCGGGGTGTTGAGGGCGCAGATCGAGATCCTGCCCACCACACCGGTGCGCTGCAGGTGGTAGATCGAGGGCAGGATCAGGTCATTGGTGATCATCCCCCCGCCCACGATGGTGACATCAATCGGTTCGCTCATCGTTAACCTCCATCTGCTGCGTATACCACCATACAGGTTCTTCGGGGGGATGGGAAGTCGTCATTGCCCATCGACGGAATATGCCTTAGTATGTTCAGCGAAGGGGAGATATCAGCAGATGGGAGAAGCCAGGGCACTCGACGGCGTTCGTATCGCCGACCTCAGCCACGTGTTGGCGGCTCCGACGGCCTCCATGATCCTGGCGGATCTGGGAGCCGAGGTCATTCACATCGAACCGCCTTCCGGGGACGACGCCAGACAGTTCGGTCCCTTCATCCGGGGGCAGAGCGCCTACTTTATCAGTATCAACCGGAACAAGAAGAGCGTGGTCATCGATCTCAAGAAAGCGGAGGGGAAAGCCATCCTCCGGGACCTCATACGCGTGTGCGATGTCGTACTGGAGAACTTCAAACCCGGCACGATGCAAGCCCTGGGCTTCTCCTACGAGGAATGCCGGGGCATCAACCCGGGAATCATCTATGCATCCATTTCAGGATTCGGTCATGACACGCCCCCCGAGTACGCGGACAAGCCGGCCTACGACATGATCGCCCAGGCCTACAGCGGGCTGATGAGTATCTGCGGCCCTGAAGGAGGACCTCCGGTGCGGGTCGGCACTTCAATCGGTGACATCATCGCGGGACATCAGTGTGCAATCTCGATACTCGCCGCCATGCGTCACCGCGACAGGACCGGCGAAGGACAGCTAATCGACCAATCCATGGTCGACGGACTGTTGTACATCCTGGAAAATGCGCTGGTGCGCTATACCGTGGGGGGAGAGATCCCCGGGCCGTTGGGCACAATGCACCCCTCGGTGACTCCGTTTCAGGCATTCCCGACCAAAGACGGCTGGATCGTAATAGCAGTGGGGAACGATTCGATTTGGCGGCGCTTCTGCAACGCCATCCGGCAGCCGGAACTTCTGGAGGAGGAGCGGTTCAGCACGAATGCCTCTAGAACTCAAGCCCGGGATCTATTGACCGGGATTCTCGAGAAAACCATCAGGCAGAGGAGCACCGCGGCTTGGTTGGAAGTGCTGCGGGGTGCGGATGTTCCTTGTTCTCCGATTCATTCGATCGACCAGATCGTGAACGATCCTGTCGTTACCCACAGGCAGATGCTGGCCGCGATCCAACAGCCCGGGGCGGGTCGGCTGAGCATAGCGGCTTCACCGTTCCGCATGTCCGTTACCCCGGGGCGGGTCTATTCCCACGCCCCTTTGCAGGGAGAACATACGATCGAAGTGTTGAGGGATCTTCTCGAATACGAGGAGGATTCGATACGAATCCTCAGAGAGCAGGGCATCGTCTACGCGAACGAGGATCTGCCCGGAAAGCCGCCGGTCTCCTAGATCATCCCCAAATCGCCCCTGGATCGCCTCTAGATGGCCGGACTTAGAATCCCGGAAACCAGGTAGGGGGTTTAGTCGTCTCTCACCGTACAGTAGGGTTTCAGGATCTCGAAAAGCGGATCGATTTCGGAGGCGGAAAAGCCCAGATGGGAGTGGCGGCGCCACCCTTCGGCATAACCGCCGGCAGCGGCCCCGCTTCCTGCAGCTGCGCCGGCTGCGGCCCCGCCCCCTTCAGAAGCCGCGACCTCCGCGGACATATCCCGCATGGTCTTCAGGTAACTGTCCAGTCCTTGAGTCTCGTCCAGCCATTTTTTCTGGCTCTCGTGACAGGCCAGCATGCGTTCCTTATCGTCGATCACCGAAGTGATATCCACCGTGAAATCGGGTACGACGGGCCTGCGCAGACCGTCCCGCAGTCCGTAGGGCGAGGCGTGATAGAGAACGACGTCCTGATACGTCGCCTCCTCCGGTGGATCCGAGGGATAGCTCGGGACGCAGCGGATGAAGGCGGCGGTTACCCCGATGCGGCAGGTGTTCATGTGATCTTCCATGTAGTCTTCCGGAGAGGGCAGGAGCATAATATCCGGACGGATCCTGCGGACCACGGCGGCAGCCTTCCGGATCAGCTCGGGGCAGTAGAATACTTCCACGTCATTCGCGATGCTCTCATGGAAGACAGCGCCGACCATTTGAGCGGCTACCTGCCCCTCCTTCCGGCGGACCCGCGCCGTTTCTTCCCGGCTCATCTCGGTCGAACCGCAGCAGCCGTTGGCCAGATTCATGTAGTGCAGGGTACAGCCGGCGTTCTTGAGCAGAAACAGGGTTCCCCCCATCATGAACTCGATGTCGTCGGGATGGCAGGCCAAGGCGAAGACCGTTGGGCTTTTTTTTGCCGGCATGGAACTATCCTCCTCTAGTGCATCTCCGCGGAGCAGACACCGATCCCGCCGCGGTAGTAGTTGAACTGGACGTTGGGATGGTCTGCCAGAAGCGACATGGGCACGGCGCTGTCCGGGATCCGCTTGGATATCATGAAGGCAGTCAGGCGCTGTCCGAAGGGATTGTCGTGGGTTCCGGCGTGCCAGATCGAAACTTTGCCGCTCTTCCAGGTCTCCGTCGGACCCACGGTGATGGCCTGGGAGGGCACGCCGGTAACCACCCCCCCGCCGGAGGTGCGGGCATTCTGGATCAGGGTCATGGGATGCAGGTTCACGATCCGGGCACCCAGCCGCCGGTACTCCTGCGGTGTGGGAGGTTCCTCCTTGTGTTTGCCTTCCCGCGGAAGGGGATCGTTGAAGGCCCAGTGTTTCACCTCCCCCTGGCCGCCCTGCATGATCAGGCAGCGAGCCTGGTCATAGCTGCGGCTGTACTGTTCCATGTTGTCGGCCCGGAGAAAATGGAGGTTCTCATCGGGCATGCGCAGACGTTTGTCGATCCGGTTGAAACACAGCTCCAGATCCGCTCTAGCGAAGCTCAACGGGTGGTCCAGCCCCGCCTCTTTCCCGTCTATGTACCACTCGTCCATGGCCCAAAAATGGCCGCTGCGGACGTCGATCTCCAGGTCGTTCACGATTTGGGCGACCAGAGGCAGCTGCTCGGTGGGACCAATGGGCCCGCAGATTCCGGCGGGATCGCCCTCGGTGGATTGCTGCCACGCCTGTACATATTCCAGGGCCTCGGCGGTGTAGAAAGACTCCAGGGTGTCGTACAACTTCACCGTAAAACCGGGACGGGACAGCTCGAGAAGGTCTTCGGCGCTCAAGGCGGCCGCATCATCGAGGATCTTCTCATCCAGGGTTGTGTAGTCCCACCACTGCGGGGCAATTTTGCTCAAAGCTCTCATAGCGCCTCCTTTGGGTACTCCAGGAAAATCAAGAATTTACCAGATTCATACTTAGACATCGATTGATAAAATTCGCTTTGAATCACTGACTTAAACTGGAAGCCCGCACCGCCGGTGAAGGAAAGAGCACCGTTTGAAAATCCGAGATCAGGCGATACCGCAAGAAATCCCAATGTATACCTGGCTTCCAAATTTACGAGGATGGAACCAAACAGGATATCAATCCCGATACCAGCTACAATCCCAGCATCCAGAGTGTTGAGATCAACTCCCCAGTAGTCGATGAGATCCGCGGGATTGTCATAATCAGACGGGTCAACAAAAAAGCTCATACTACCGAGTTTGGGCCTCCAGAAGCCGGGCAACCCGATCGTGTCCCTGTTCTGCGGCCAGGTCCAGCGGGGTTCGTCCCTCAGCGTTCTCGAGGGAAGGTTGGGCTCCGAGGAAGAGGAAGTACTCACAGAGCTCGAGATTCCCCGCCCGGGCGGCGATGTGGAGGGGGGTATTCCCCGCATTGTCGGGAAGATCAAGGGAAGCTCCCCTGTCCAGAAGAAGCTGGCAGGCGGCAAAGTCGCCGGCTGAGGTCGCCAGATGCAGAGCACTTTGCCCCCGATTGTTCACGCTATCCACATCGGCTCCAGCGGAGAGCAGAGTATCCATCAGATCGAGCTTACCCGTCGCAACGGCGTGATGGATCACGGAATTGCCGTTTCGGTCCGCTGCTGCCACATCCGCCCCGAGGGAGAACAGCAATTCACAGCCGGCCTGATTCCCGGTAC
>CAZPPB010000092.1:0-14931 GCA_964588355.1 uncultured Spirochaetaceae bacterium
GGTCGAGAAGGGTTTGCAGAGGTAATCATCCGCTCCCAGCTCCAGACCCAGCACCCTGTCGAACTCCTCGTCCTTGGAGCTGAGGAATATCAGCGGCACCGTCTCGGAGACGCTCCGTATCCTGCGACACAGCTCCAATCCGTCCATCCGGGGCATGATGATGTCCAGGATCACCAGATCTGGAAGGGACTGACGAAAAGCGCTCCAGGCTTGCTCTCCGTTCTGGTAGGTAACCACCCGGTAGCCCTCCTGTTTCAGGGCGTAGCTTACCAGCTCACGGAGATTCTGTTCATCATCGACCAACGCGACCAGGGGCTCGATCACGGGTTGCATCTAGTGAATGGTACCACAGCCCGCAACACCCTTCCATTCCTGCAGGTAAGGCTGCCACAATTCGGCCGTAATTGTTCATAAAATCCTCCAGCAAACGACGGGAAGAGAACCGTCTGTCGGGATAGCCTCGGGTATGAAACAATTTATTCGGGAGGTTCCAAGTGAAGAAACTCAAGGGCGCGATTCAAGAAAGCAGGAATTGGAGTACCGTGGTCAAGATGATCCTTATCGGGGTGCTGCTGCTCGTCCTCCTGATCCCCCTCCAGATGATCCGGGCTGTGATCGAAGATCGCAATATGACCCGCCTGGAGGCGGAGGGGGAAGTCATCGCCAAGTGGGGGGGAGAGCAGATTATAGCCGGCCCGGTCGTGGTTGTACCGTATCTGAAGCGAGTCGAGGTCGAGGATGACAAGATCGAGGAGCACATCGAACAGGTGTATTTCCTGCCTGACAGCCTGGAGATAACGGGAACCGTGGACACCGATAAACGCAATCGCGGCATCTTCGAGATCACTGTCTACACTGCGGACCTTCAGATCAGGGGTACCTTCAGCGAGCCGGATTTCGACGAATGGAGGATAGCCGAGCAGGATGTATTCTGGGAGGATGCCGCTCTGGTTGTGGAATTTCCAGACATGCGGGGCCTTCAGGAGAGGGTGAGTCTGCAGTGGGATTCCCGGACGATTTCCTTCTCCGCCGGTCAGGGAGAAGTCGGAGTTTTCGGCGGAGAGATTCGAGCGCCTCTGGATCGGGATTCCTTGCAGAAGCGCAAATCCCGACGCGACGCAGCCGAAGCGGCTGCCACCCAAACCAGCCACGGCTTTGCCTTCGATCTTCATCTTCAGGGCGGACGGTCTCTGGGTTTTGTGCCCCTGGGAGGTGAAACCCGGGTGCAGCTGTCCTCCTCTTGGCCTAGTCCCAGCTTCGACGGGGCCTTTCTTCCCGGTGAAAGAAACGTTGGTGATGAGGGTTTCGATGCAGAGTGGTGCATCCTGTCGCTGAATCGCGGCTACGGGCAGAGGTGGCTCCGCGGTCAGGTGGAGAGCAACGCTTTTCTCGATTCGGCATTCAGGGTGCAGCTGATGATTCCCGTTGATACCTACCTGAAATCCCTTCGTTCGGTGAAGTATGGGATTCTCTTCGTGCTTCTGCCCTTCCTGGTCTTTTTTCTCTTCGAGGTCGCAGGCAGCCGCAGGATACACCCTTTTCAGTATCTGTTGGTGGGGTTGGCAGTATGCCTCTTCTACCTCCTGCTGGTATCGGTGTCGGAGCACCTCAGCTTCGATTGGACCTACCTTCTGGCCGGCGCAGCCACAACGGCTCTGATCACTTTCTACTCCGGCGCCGTTCTTGCCGCCTGGCGGCGGGCCTGGATCATGGCACTGGTTCTGGGCGCAGGCTACCTGTTTCTCTACGCAGTCTTGAAATCCGAGGATTATGCGCTTTTGATCGGGTCCCTGGGTTTATTCGTGATACTGGCGGGGGTGATGGTTCTGACCCGCCGCATCGACTGGTACAGCGCAGGACTAACCGGGGGGCGTACAAAACGCAAAGAGGGCAGGAATGGGCAGCGGGACGAACAGTGCGAAGGTCCTTCGGCCGGGCAAGAAGGCTCATAGCGGGTGTGACGAAACGGTGAGATCGGATAGGATGGTCGGATGTCAAACCGGGGCGGCGAAGGCACGACAGCGACTGCTGACCGAAACAGGGAAAAATCGGAAAACCAAACCGCACCCACCGGCTGGGAGGTGAGGGTTCTCAAATACCTTCTGTTCGTATACATCCTCCTGGCCCTGATTATCGCCGGGCTCAATTTCGGCTGGGCGCCGAAAGCCCCGGAAAAGATTCGGGCCGCGATTCTTGCAGTCTGGCAGTTCTACGAAAATCAATTCAAAACATTGCTCATTATCGCCTGTTCAATTCTGACTCTACGGGTGGTCAAAAAGAAAGAAACCCCCGGGATGAGACGGTACAATCTGATCGGTTTGATATCTGCGGCATTGGTGGTGCATGTTGCGGGCCCGCTGGCAAGCGGGAATCCGGATCTGTATTTCGTCGGGATGCCCCTTCCCTGGTCCACGGCGGGTTTGCGGCTGGCAGTAAGGGGCTCCTCGTTTTATCAGGACAGCTTGCTTCACTGGGGGCAACGCGGTATCACTTCAGCCCTCATCTTCTTTGCCGGGATCCATGGGGTTGTACTGGTGGGTACGTTGCTGCTGGGACGCCGCTGGCAGTGTTCGACTATTTGCCTTTTCAACGGCTTCGCCTCCGAAGTCTTCGCTCCCGCGTTTCCGCTGTTCGGCAAGAGGAGGAAGCTCGGCAGGGTATTGCTCGGCTTCTTCGCGGTAATGCGGTGGTTGTTGCTCGGGATCAGCCTGATGTTGACCGTTGTTTGGCTGGTCATTTTGATTTTCGACCTCCCGACGACAGTGATGCCCCATCTCGAAACGTTTGAGACCTACAAGTATCTGGTGGTTGAACTGCTGCTTGCCATGTTTTTCTGGACGGTACTCATCGGAAGGGGATACTGCTACTACTGCCCGTTGGGCACGGTGCTGGGGTGGGTAGGAAGAGCCGTCGGACAGAAGATCGTAACCACCAAAAGCAAATGCATCGGCTGCGGCAAATGCGATGATACATGCCCCCTGTCTATTCGCATCAAGGACAAAGCTGCAAAAGGGGAGGCCGTGGTGGATCCGCGCTGCGTGGGGTGCGGCCATTGTATCGACGCCTGCCCGGTCCACACGCTGGCGTATTCCACGAGCTTCCTGAAGCGAATCGGAAGGGTCTGAGCAGGACATCCCTCTAACCCCCGATTTCCTTGACAATCCCCAATAAGTAAGTTGTTGTTAGAAATACAGAATTCCAGGTTCCCGAAATCAGTGAAGCCTTTGGAGGCATTAGCTCGGGGAGGGGATCGGGGTTTTTTCTGCAAGGAGGGATTTATGCGTTTTGGGTTGATCGGATATGGTGCCTGGGGCAAGCACCACGCAGCGGTGATTGCCCAGGGGGAAGAAACTCAGCTGGTCGCCATTTCCTGCAAGAGCGAAGCGAGCAGACGACAGGCCAAAGCCGATCATCCCGGTGTCGAGGTAACCCTAGATTACAGGGAACTGCTGCGGCGGGAGGACGTGGAAGCGGTGGACATCGTGCTGCCCACATTCATGCACGCTCAGGTGGGAACCGAGGCCCTGGATGCAGGCAAGCACGTGCTTCTGGAAAAGCCTATGGCCGGTACTGCCGAGGAATGCGACGGTCTGCTGGAGGCGGCCCGCAGAAACGGCAAGGTCCTGACCATCGGTCATGAGTTCCGCGTATCCAAACAGTGGGGCAGGGTCAAAGACCTGGTGAGGGCCGGGGAGATCGGCTCACCGCAGTACGCCATGGTGAGCCTCTTCCGCAATCCGTATCGCAAGGGGGCCGAGGACTGGCGCTACGACCGTTCTCGGGTAGGATCGTGGATCCTCGAAGAGCCGATCCATTTCTTCGACTTCCTTCTCTGGTTTTTCGAGGGATTGGGAGATCCCCTGTCAATCCAGGCCTACGGAAACTCTAAGCAAGGAATCGAAGGGCTTTACGACAATTTCTCCTCGGTATTGAAGTTCCCCGGCGGAAGCTACGCGGTGATCACCCAGACCCTCGGGGGATTCGAACATCACCTTTTCGTGGAGATCGTGGGCAGCGAAGGCGCAATCCGCTCGGTCTGGTCCGGGGCGATGGATCGAAGCACCGAGCCCCAATTCAGTGTCAAGCTCCAGCGGAAGGGAAAGGAGAGCCCAGAGGAGGTGCCGATCGAGATTTCGGGAGAACTTTTCGAGCTGCAGGAAGAGATCAAGGTAGCCGCCGAGCTTTTTGCTGCGGGCAAAGCCTTCTATCCTCCCGAGGAAGGTCGGAAAGTCGTGATCATCTGTCTGGAGGCGGAACGCTCTTTGAGGGAGAATAGAGAGATAGCCCTGCGCTTTTGATCGGGGCAGCGGCGGGGGAAGTGTAGCACATGGCATTCAAGGTGCATCCCTCTCTGAACGAACTTGCAGACCGATGCGAACAGCCTGCCCGGGGGCTTGCCTTCGGAGAGTGATCAATTTGCACTCTGCCCGTCGACAACCTACAACGGATATATAATTCCCCCAAACGCACCAAGGCGATGATGAAGGAAAAAGGACTGGACAAGAAAAAGAGATAAACGACGCGTCCTTTTTGCGTTGTTCTCGGATTCCTGTAAAAAAGGAGAAACGGACTATGAATGGAAGAAGCAAAGCATTTGTCGCTATCGGCTTGATCGCTGCTCTGTTTGTGCTGGGCGGTCCGATCTACGGACAGGAGCAGGGTTCAACCACACCTGAAAAAGGAGGAGTGGGATATTTCATCGGCGGAGTTGGTTGGATGCTGGAGTCCGGCAACAGCTCGAGGGGGGATTTCATCCTGGTGTACCCCCTGATCGGGCTGGGGGGTGGCGCTATGACCAGCGCGATCAGCTCGGATGTATCCAAATGCGCCCTTCTGAATCCGGCTGTTGGACTGGATTTCCTCGTACCCCTTAGAAACAGAAACGGCATTTTGTTGGGTTTGCGCGGAGGGTATACCTTTACCGTCTACAGCAATACCTTCAACTGGTCTATGCCCCATATCCGCGTTGTCATTGGCGGCTACGGATTTGGGGAGTAGGGTTTCCCTCACGCGGTCACATTTGTAGCTGTACAAGATTGCTTTATAACCCTTTTCAGTCTAAGGTTCTATTTTGAAGCTCGATCGTTACAGCAGCCGAAGGAGGTGACTAAATGGCTGGAACACAGGTACCCTTCACACTTGATCCAAACAAAGCGGCGCTGGTCGTTGTGGATATGCAGAATGATTTTGTCCGCAAGGGCGCGCCCTTCTTTCTGCAGGGCTGCAACGAAGCCATACCCAATGTTCAAAAGGTGCTGCAGGCCTGCAGAGAAACGCAAATCCCTGCGGTGTTTCTCAAGTTTACAGCCGGCCCCGAACAGACTCTGATCTGGACCTGGTCGAAACCGCTTCACCCGCCGGATAAGGCGTGCTGGAAAGGCTGCCGTCGCTTCTACGAAGAAATCCAGAAGGAAGCGGAAGGACACGACATCATCGATGAGCTGTATCCTCGTGAGGGGGAAGCGATCGTGGAGAAGTACAGCTACGGCGGCTTCTTCGAAACAAACCTCCAGACGGTGCTGCAGGCCAGGGGTGTCAGCCAGCTGATCATCGTCGGCTGTGCCGCACCTTTCTGTATCGACGATACGGTGACCGGGGCGTTTGACAGGCAGTACCAGAACTTCGTCGTATCCGATGCGATCGGCTACTTCGACAAGGAGTTCCTCGAGAACTCTCTACGGCGCATCAGCATGAAGTACGGACGGGTGTTGACCACGAAAGAGCTGCTGGCCGAGATGGGAGGTTAGGTCCTTCTGGATCCGGCGGTCATAAAAGCCTATCTGGGTGGGGAGATCATCGATGCTTGAGCGGTATCCTCTCAGCTTGATAGCTCATGGTGGGTCGAAGCGCGACTAGCCGGATTGCACCACCACTATTCGATTACGGCCCGACTCCTTGGCCCGATACAGGGCACCGTCGGCGGCCTCCTTCAGCATCTTTGGGTCCGAGGCGTGATCGGGGTAACAGGCCAGGCCCTGGCTGGTCGTGACTTTGGGCGCAGACGATTTCTCCGATCTGTCCTTGCTTTCCGGGACCGTCCTCTCGAGGAGATCCGATTCCTCGATGGTGCGGCGGATATTTTCCATGATCGGCCGGGCTGTTTCTACGTCGGTGTCGGGAAGGATAAAGGTGAACTCGTCTCCGCCGTAGCGGGCCGCCACGTCAGTCGCCCTGAGGAAGCGGCGGAAGATCTCCGCGGCGGCCGTGATTACCCGGTCCCCGACCTTTTCCGAGTATTTTTCGTTGATCCCCCGGAAGTGATCCAAATCGAGCATCACCACCGACAGCGGTTTCGAGCCGTTTCGGGCTTTCATGAAGTATTCTTCAAGGGCCTCTTCCAGGTAACGCCGGTTGTAAAGCCCGGTCAGGGGATCGGTGATCGCCCGCCGGCGGGCATCCTCGCCCCACTGGACCATGTCTGATAGGAATCCGCCTGTGTTCTCCAGCCGGCGACGGGTCACAGCCAGCATTCGGGTCATTACCTTTCCGGCGCTGGCCGGGTTGGTTTCGACGAACTGGAAGAACTCCCCCTCTTTCATGGCCAGCAGACGGCTCCGGCTCTTGGCGTAGCAGGTAGCCGAGCGGGGCTCTTTCTCGAAGATCGACATTTCTCCGAAGAAATCACCTTTCTTGAACTCCGCGATTTCCAGGTTCTTGCCGTCGTCCAGGGTAACGGCTATGCCCATGGCCCCGGACTCCACGACGAACATCTCTCCGCCGGCGTCACCCTGCTGAAACAGCGTTTCCCCCTTGCGCAGCGTTCGAGGATGCAGCAACCGGAGAAAGGCCTGAATCTCCTCATTGGTGAGATCGCTGAAGATGCGGACGCTTTTAAGGAACCCCTGTTTTTCGTTCATTTTCTCTGTTGGCTGCAGATGCGGTTCCCTCCCCGATTGCGGGCGGTGAACAGGTTCTCATAGGCTCGGTCTATGAGTCTTTCCGCCGTGCCGCCTCCGTCGCGATAGCCTGCAACTCCTATGCTCACCGTGATGCGCAAATCGTTTCTCGGCTCTGGAGTTCCCAGGCTGACCTCGCTCACATCGATCCTGCCCATGCCCTGGCGAATCTTGTCTGCGAGCTTTCGTGCCGTCCCCAGCCCCGCTTCAGGAAGTATCACGGAGAATACGTCCCCCTTGTAGCGAATCGGGATCCCGGGGTCCTGCAACTGCCCGCGGAGCTCTGCGGCCATCAGCTGCAGAGTCCGATCCCCCGCCTGATGACCGTAGCTGTCGTTGAGGTCCTTGAGGTTGTCCGGCTTGATCATCAGGAAGCAGGTACCCACGGGCTTTTCTTCCAGCATCCGCGGGAACTCCTCCTCCAAGTAGCCGGCGTTGTACAGTCCCGTGAGCTTGTCCAGCATCACCTGCCGGCGCAGTTCCTGAACCCAGGGGCTCTTCTCCGCAATGAGACGATTCGTGCTGCGGATACGCCGGGCGACGATGGCCAAAAGGGCCCGGAGGATCTTGGCTCTTATCCGGGGATGTGCGCTGAAAAACTCCTCCGCCCGGGCGGCTGCTCGCTCCGGTTCCGAATCCCCGGGAAAGATGAGAAGTTTCGTGTCTTCCTCGCAGCGGGCTGATGTGTCCTCCGCGTCCCGTTCGAACAGGGACAGCTCGCCGAAACTCTCTCCGCTCACAAATGTGGCCAGGGTGATGTCCCGCTGCTCATCCCCCCGCTTGGTGATCAGAACCTCTCCCCGCTGAACAGCGTAGATTCTCCCGCTGTCGGTGCCCCCCCCATCCTCACTCGAATAGACAAACTCTCCCGTGCCGAAGGACCGCCAGGCGGAGCCTGCTGCGATCGCCTCGAGTTCTTCCTCTTCGAGGGTTTGAAAAACCCCGAGTGTCCCGAGAAGATCGATCTTGCTGTGCTTGTCTTTACTCACCCGTGAAGAGTACAACCGGCTCCACCGGAGGGTCAACTCGCTGGTGAACTTTCCAGGACAATCTGACAGCTGCTGCTGTGGGAGGCGTGAAATCAACAACGCAGCTGAGCAAACGCCAGAGTGCTTACTGGGCTGTTTCCTCGATCCGGGATCAGGCGGCGGAACCGCACCTTCGCCGCTCTGGCGTCCCGACGGTACCGTCTATGCTATAGAAAAGAAAGGCAACACCCTCTACATCGGGGGCAGCTTTACCCGGATAGGCCCTTCCACCGGTTATGGGGTTCCAGTCGACTCGACCAGCGGGAGCCTGGCCTACGGTATCAAGGATATCCTTCCGGTGGATAACATAACCGCAGCCGGATCGATCAAAGCCGCAGTCGCCGATGGAGCGGGCGGCTGGTACATAGGAGGAGCATTCGACAGGGTCGGCAGCGCAACGCGCAACAATATCGCCCGGATCAATGCCGACGGTTCGCTCCATCCCTGGAAGAAGACGGCAGCTATGTCATCGCAGGGGGAGAGTTCACCTTCGCCGGTCCACCGACGTTCAACAACTTGGTGGTTTGTGATCTAAGCACCGGAGATATTGATCTTTCCTGGAACCCGGATGCGGATGCCACTGTGCGCGCTCTGGCGGTGGACAGCACAGCCGTGTATGCCGGCGGTGAGTTCACCAACATTGGTGATCTGTTGAGGCAGGGTTTCGCCGCCCTCGATCCCGGCGATGGGAGTGCCCTGTCGTGGAGCGCAGAGGCCAACGACACGGTGTTCGCTATCGCCCTGGACGGTGCCACAGCGTACGTCGGAGGAGCCTATACAGCCCTGGGCGGACAGTCCAGAAACTATTTCGGAGCAGTGGACACCGGCAGTGGAAGCACCAAGGCCCTGGATCCGAAACCGGACGATGAGGTATTCGCCGTGCTCGCTGAAGACGGTCTGGTCTATGTCGGCGGGGCTTTTACGACGCTGGACGATTTCGGACGCTATCGATACCTGGCGGTCATCGACAGCGGCACGGGAAATCCGTACTGAAAAGTCTTCGAGGTGATCCCATCCGGGCACAAGAGCAGGGAACTGGCGGCACGCCGGACCTGGTCGGTCCGTCACAACGGAGCAGCGGCGCCTTAAGTCTCGAACAGGTAGCGGAGCAGCAGCTGTTTCACCCCGGTGTTTCGATCCGGGATGTCCGTTTTGTCGAAGGGCAGGCCGGAGGGAGACCAGAGAGCCAGCATAGCCTGCATCCAGGGGGTGGGGCAGAGGGGGGAAAGATGCTGTCCCCCCTTGAGGCCGGTGTCCACCACATCGCAGGCCGGACTGTACCTTCCGGTAAGGTGAGTATCTGAGCGGGGGTAGAGGAACAGCAGGTAGGGATCGTTTTCCCCGCCCCACAGGTGGGAGATCTCACAGCCGAAGCTGTCGTTGGCCTGCTTCAGGCAGCGCAGCACCCGCTCTCCGATCTGCTCCCGGGAAAGACCCGATTTGTCGGCCTGTTGCGGATTCACAACGACCTGACCGCAGTTGGCCGGGTGGTAGTAGGCCAGCGAGCGGCGCAGGTCGTAGCCCCGTTTTCTTCCGTCTTGAAGGACCCGTACCAGGCCGATCTGCGCAAGCAGGTCGTTGAGGCGGAGGACCCGGCGGTAGGGAGCCTGGCCGTGATCCGCCGACAGAACCAGCAGCGTATCCTCCCCCAGGCTGTCCATGATCTTTCCGACGAAGGAATCGAGCAACCGGAAGCAGCGGCGTGTCAGCTCCGCGGCCCGGCCTTCCGGCCAAAGGCTTTCGATCTGGTCGAGGTACACGTGGCCCAGCTCGTCGATCAGGGAGAAGTAGGCGATCGTCAGTGCCGATGAGAGTTCCCGGACCGAAGCCAGGGTCAGTTCGCCGGTCTGTGCGGTTACGACCTCGGATAGTCTCATCTCTTCATCGATGGACAGTCCGCTTTGTGCGCGGGAGTAGCGAAACAGGTTTCCGTGATAGATGGATTCGGGTACCAGCCGGTCGATTATATGTTGCAGATGCCGGGCCGTGCGCAGATGAGGTCGGGATGAGGAGGAGAGAAACAGGCAAGATCCGGTTGAATACCCCACGGCTGAGGTTGTTCGGGAGAGCCGCAGCGGCAGGATCTGCCCCAGCGCCAGGGATGCTACCCGGCGCCTTCCCCGGAGCAGCCGAACACCGTCCTGCCCTGATTTTACCCGGAGGGTGACCCCGTCTATGTAGAACCTTTCCTTTTCGGCGTCCAGGCGGATCCAGCCTGAATCGGGCCGGTGGTTTCGGTATCCGTCCAGGAGCAGATCGTACCTGCGGTAGCCTTTTGCCCAGACCGGGTCCTTTCTAAAGGCCGCGTTGAACAGGGTGTAGCTTCGACCTCTGCGCTCCAGTTCTTCCCATATCGGTGCCGCTCCGGCTGTCGGAACCGCGAAGCCGCTGACCGATCGTTCCAGCCTGCCGCCGTAGTCGGGCATCTGAAACCCCCAGATGCCGCTGTCCGCCGGAGGAGAACCGCAGAACAGCGCCCGGAGTGCCGGAGGAGTTTCGCAGTTGGGTTCCGGCGGGCGGCTGGGGCCCAGATACCCCTCTTTTTGAATCGCAGCCAGGGCCGGGCAGACTCCGGCCTGGATGCAGCGGGAGGTGATTTCATATCCGGCCGCGTCCAGAATCAGCCAGACGATCTTTCTCTCCAGTGGCTGGTTTCGATTCAGCAGTGGAACCTCCCGAGGATCTATGCTTTCAACGCCCGGTCGGATAACCTTGCGCCTCAGCTGGTCGCGACCTGCAGGGCGATCTCCATCATGTCGGTGTAGCTGTGTTGGCGCTGTTCGGTGCTTGCGGTTTCCCTGGTGACCAGACTGTCGCTGACCGTGAGGATCGACAGTCCTTGAACAGCGTGGTGCGCCGCCAGGGTATACAGCGCAGCGGTCTCCATCTCCGCGGCCAGCACTCCGTAGCGGGCCCAGATCTTCCAGGACTCCGGATCATCGGAGTAGAAGGTGTCGCTGGTCAGCACCGTGCCGACCAGCGCGGCCACACCCCGCTGCCCGGCTGCCTGGTGAGCCTTCAGGAGCAGCTCAAAACTCGCCGCCGGGGCAAAATCGCAGCCCTGGAAGCGGATACGATTGACCGCCGAATCGGTGCAGGCCGCCTGAGCCAGAACCACCTCTCCGAGCTTCAGTGCCTCCTGGAGAGCTCCGCAGGTTCCGATGCGGATCAGGCGTTTTGCGCCGTACTCGGCGATCAGCTCGTGGACGTAGATCGAGATCGAAGGGATCCCCATGCCGGTGCCCTGGATCGAGACCTTTTTGCCTTTATACGTACCGGTGAAGCCGAGCATGCCTCGCACCCGGCTGTAGCACTCCGGATCCTCCAGATAGGTTTCGGCTACGAATTGAGCGCGCAGGGGATCTCCGGGAAGCAGAACCGCCTCGGCTATCTGACCGGCTTTCGCTCCGATGTGGATGCTCACTGGGGGCCTCCTGTTCGAATAGATGAGTGTATTTGAAGATCCGCGGACTGCTTCGCGGAAAAGTATCTCCCCGCCTCCGAAAGCTTCGATGCATTCGCTCATATCATAGCAGTTGAATCACGAATAGGGTAGCACAGGAAAAGAACAAGACCTGGATATCAGGAAAGATCGAGAGTACAATAGACTGCAATGTTGTCTCAGGCGGATGTGGCGCGTAAAGCCGGAGTCTCGATGATGACCGTCTCCCGGGTTATCAACGGTGCCGAAAATGTTCGGCCCGAAACCAGGGAGAAGGTGTTAGAGGCGATCAGGGAACTGTCCTACTATCCGAACGCTGCTGCCCGGGCGTTGAATCGAAACCGGGCCAATGTACTGGAGATCCTCATCCCTCATGAGGACTATTTTTACTCCTCGGAATATTTCAGTGAGTTGACCTTCGGGATAGAAAAGGTGGTTCACGACAGTGAGTACAACCTGATCTTCAACACCTACGATCCCGGCAGTGGAGCCGAGTACGCCTTGCTTTACAAGCAGCGTAAAGTAGACGGGCTTTTGATCGTTGCCCCGGCAAGCACCGATCGTACCATCGCCAGGCTACAGGAGGAATCGGTCCCGTTTGTGCTGATCAATGGGCGGGTAGACGATCTGGAGGTGAGTTTCGTCGACGTGGACAACGTGGCCGGCGCTTTCCTGGCGGTACAGTACCTCTACGATCTGGGGCATCGCAGAATCGGGATTATCACCGGAAACCTGCTGGTCGTCAACGCCCGGCATCGTCTGGGGGGGTATCTCGGTTTCCTATCGGAGCATGGTATTACCGAATCCGACCGATGGACATACGAAGGCAATTGGTCCGAGGAAAGCGGCTATGCCGGATTTTCCCATCTTGTGAATCTCAAAAATCCCCCTTCAGCGATTTTTTGCTCGAACGACCTTATGGCGATCGGTGCCATGCGGGCAGCGGCGGATATGGGTGTCGAGATCCCGAAAAGCGTTTCGATCGTCGGTTACGATGACATTCGACTCTCTTCTTTCGTCAATCCCCGTTTGACCACGATACACCAGCCGATCGACCTGGTCGGAAAAACTGCCGTGGAGGTGCTGCTGCGGGCTCTGAGTGGTCGGGAAAGCAGTCCCCAGCAGGTGGTGCTGCGGCCGGAGCTGATCGTCCGAAAGTCCTGTGAAGCGCCTTGACAACCGGCATGAAACGGATATACTGGATGAGCATGTTAACGCAAACATTTTGCGGAAGCCTCTTTTTCATTCGTGGAGTCGAAAATAAAATACCGGCAGATAAAATACCATCTGCATTGATAACATATGCTTTCATGTGAACGCCAACTCGATTATGCTGTAGAGGCAGGAAGGAATTGTTATGTCACAAAGGACACGTGTGCTTCTTGTCGGAGAAACCTGGACGGTGCTCACGTTGCAGATCAAAGGTTTCGATCTGTTTCCCCTCGGCGGGTTCGAGAATTTTGGGGTTTGGTTCATGGAAGCCATGGCCAAGTTCGACGACATCCAGGCGGAACACATGCACAACCACATCGCTCTGACCGCATTCCCGTCGACCCTCGAGGAGATCAACAGATACGACGTGGTGATCTTCAGTGATTGCGGGAAGAACACGATTTCCCTCTATCCGGAGATGTTCACCGTGCCCATGGGCCCCGATCGGCTCGAGCTCGTCAAGGAGTTCGTGGAGAAAGGCGGGGCCTTCGTCATGGCCGGAGGCTGGAACTCGTATCAGGGTCTGCGTGGTATTCCCGGTTATCATGGCACCGTGATCGAGGAGATCCTGCCGGTTGACATCCAGGAATCGGATGACCGGGTCGAGAAACCTCAGGGGATTCAGCCGGCAGTCAAAGAGCCGAAGCATCCCCTGTTCAAAGGTCTTCCCGATAAGTGGCCGATCTTCACGGGCTACAACAGGGTCAAAGTCAAGAAACAGGCCGAGTTGCTTGCCAAGATCGGTGAGGACCCTTTCATCGCCGTGCAGTCGGTGGGGCGGGGCAAGACCATGGCCTTCACATCCGATCTAGCCAAACACTGGGGCACGGATTTCATTGCCTGGGAGGGATATGCCGGGTTCTGGCACAATGCCGTTACCTGGCTCGCGAACAAGGATTGAACCTGCATTGTTAATGCAGAGAAAAAAAACATAGGAGGTGTCACATGAAAAAGATCCTCGCCATCGGGATGGTGATGTTGCTGTTCCTGGCAGGGTCGGCTTTCCTCTTCGCCGGAGGGCAGGGAGGAGCAGATCAGGCCAAGGAGTTCATCATCTTCCACTACTGGACCGCAGGCGGAGAGAAAGAGGCTATCAATGAGCTGTTCAAGATCTTCGAGAGGGATCATCCGGATGTGAACATCCTGGAGAATCCCGTAGCCGGCGGTGGAGGCGCCAACATGCTGGCGGTTCTCATGGGAAACCTGGAATCCGGTAATCCCCCGGATACGTTCCAGGACCATCAGGGCAACCAGCAGAAGGCTTTCATCGATGCAGGATACCTGGAATCGGTCAACGACATCTGGAAGGATACCAACTTCGAGGGGCGGATCAACCCGGTGTGGGTGAAAACCCTCAAGTTCAGCGGCAATGCGTACTCCGTACCCATCAACGCCCACCGCACCAACTGGCTGTGGTACAATATCGCCCACCTCAAGGACGCCGGAGTCAAGGCGCCGGAGAGCTACGAAGAGCTGCTGGCCGCCTGCAAGAAGCTCAAAGCGGCCAAACCCGATGTATGGCCCCTGTCCCTCGGTACGCGGGAGAAGGTCTGGTCGACCTACCTGTATGACATGTGTCTGTTGACTACAGGCGGACCGGATTTCTATGAGAAGGCCGATACCGGTCAGATCGATTTTAAAACCGATCCAACATTCCGAAAAGCCGTCCAGCGCTACGCCGACCTGATCCCCTACATCTATCCATACCACGCGACCAAGAGCTGGGACGAAGCCGGCGCCCTGATCCATACAGGCGAAGCGGCCATGTACTGGATGGGTGACTGGATCCTGGGCTACTACCTGTCCATCGGCATGGAACCGGAGAAGGACTTCAGCGTAACCGCCATCCCCAAGAACGTATGGATGGGCCACGCCGACACCTTCCCGCTGCCCAAGGGTGCACCGCATCCCGATCTGGCTAAAGATTGGATCAAGATGATCACCACCGATGAAGCTCAGAAGAACTTCAACTTGATCAAGGGCTCGGTGACCATCGTCAACGACGTGCCGCCCAGCGTATATCCCGATCCCTACCGCCAGCGCAGCGCCAAGGATTTGGCCAGCCTGCGCGGCCTGATCGACGGCTATCACGGCGGGATGATGACCGCCGCCTTCGGCGACGACATGATGGATATCCTCACCCAGTTCCTCACCGACGGAGATGTGGACGACGCCATCAAGGAGATTGCAGGCTCCGCAGAAAGGAACAACATCCGCACCGCCAACGACTGGTTCTGGAAGTAATTCCGTAACCGACCGGAGAGGCGATGCTTTTTCTTGCATCGCCTCTCGTTTTTTTCTATAGTAAACTGTCCCGGTTAGCTAACGAAGCCGGTCTCAGAGGCCGGCGGAC
>CAZPPB010000093.1:0-14895 GCA_964588355.1 uncultured Spirochaetaceae bacterium
CGTACACCACCCTGCCTGCCCGGATGGTCTTCAGGATCTGCAGCCGCTTCTGACCGTTCCACTGGAACAGTACCAGATTGGCCGGCGCCCCGGGTTCCAGCGCTCCGAAGCCCCGATCGAGGCCGAGGAGCCGGGCCGGATTGACCGTGACCATGGGGAGGATCTCTCCCAAATCGAGTCCGGTGGCCTGCGCAAAGTGGGGGATATCCCAGTCCAGGAGATGGCCGGCCCCGGCCAGGATCTCGGTACCGGGAAGGCCGAGGTGCCCGTCCTCGAATACCTGCACGTCGATGTTGCCCCGGGTGTGGATCCCCGATTGGCAGCCTGCCAGATGGGCAACGTCGCTGACCAGGATCAGGCGTTCGGGGCCCTTGACCCGGGTGAACACCTTGAGAACAGAGTCGGGCAGGTGGAAACCGTCGCTGATGATCCCTGCCGAGAGCCGGTCCTCTGCCAGCTGCTCCCAGATGTAGTTGCTGAGGCGCGGGATCAGGGGATGGCTGCCGTTGCCCAGGTGGGTGGAAACCCGGGCGCCCGCATCCACTGCGGCACGGAGCTGCCCTGCTGTGGCCTTTGTGTGGCCGATCGCAGCCACGATGCCCATGGCCGTTACCTTCTCGATAAAAGCAGGAGCTCCCTCCCATTCGGGAGAGAGGGTGATGAGGCGGATGAGACCTTCCGCAGCTTCCTGCCACTGCTTCACCTCTTCGATATCGGGAGGTCGCACATAGGCGGGATCGTGGGCTCCCCGCGGTCCGTCTTCCCCGGAGATGAAGGGCCCCTCGATATGGATGCCCGGAATCGCGCTTTCAAGGTTTCGATCCGCCGCCATGGCGCTAAGGAGGGTCCGCAGATTGTGCAGGATCCGCTCTTTGGGACTGGTGACGATCGTAGCGATATGCTGCGTCGTGCCTGAACCGTCCAGATAGGCGACGATCTGTTCCGCCATGTCCGCCGAAAAGTCCTCCAGATGGTAGTCGCTGTACAGGGCGCCGTTGACCTGCATGTCGAGAAAGCCGGGAGCCAGGAAGGGCAACTCCTCCCGGCCGGGCAGCCGGCCGGGCGATCTGTCGGACAGACCGCCGGGCGGCCTGCCGGGCAGGGTTTTCACCTCCGCGATTCGATCGCCTTCGATTCGAAGGGAGACGGGTTGCTGGGTGCCTGGGAAAATGCCTTCTAGGTTCATCGAGTTCCAATATACTCGATAAAAGCGCTGTCCGGAAACAGCCGAGCTGGTGTATAAATAGGACACCGCTGCAACAGGTTGGAGGCAATGAACATGCTGGAAGTGCTGGAAATCTCCAAAACACAGCGCAAACGGATCGAGGAGTTCATCGATCTTCCCTTCCGGCTGTACGGTAATACTCCTCAGTGGGTGCCACCGTTTCGTTCCGGGATACGGAAGATCCTCACCCGCGATCACCCCTTCTTCGAGCATTCCGAGGCCGCCTTCTATCTGGTCCGCCGCGCAGGCGAAGCGATCGGACGGATCAGCGTGTTCGAAAACCGCAGATTCAATCGCTACCGGGACCGCAGGGAGGCGCGTTTCTACCACTTCGAGTGCACGCAAGACGACGAGGCGGCGGCCGCGCTGCTCGGGGCGGCGGCGGACTGGGCCTCCGGTCGAGGCCTGGGCGAGCTGCGCGGGCCCTATGGGCTCAGCGGGATGGACGGCGGCGGAATCCAGATAGACGGCTTCGACCATCGGGCCACCATGACGATGATGCATTACAATCAACCGTACTACCGTCGATTTTTCGAGAGTAACGGTTTTTCGAAGGTCCGGGATT
Organism: uncultured Spirochaetaceae bacterium; assembly: GCA_964588355.1. GTDB lineage: Bacteria > Spirochaetota > Spirochaetia > SZUA-6 > DRHE01 > JAFGQJ01. The sequence goes on from CAZPPB010000093.1 coordinate 1,791, forward strand.
TCTACACCGCCGAGATCCGGCAGCAGGATTTTCGGATGCCCGAAAAGATCCGGAGGGTGGCGGATATCCACTACAAGCGGGGACATTTTCGAGTGCCCCGCTTCCGCAGCAAACGGGCAATCAAACTGCTCGCCCGACAGATCGGGGAGGTGTACAACCGCTCATTCGCGGTCCACGAGGATTTCTGCCCCCTCGAGGAGGTGGAGATCGACAGATTGGCCGATGAGCTGATGCTGGTTTCCAAACCCTCGCTGATCAAGATCCTGTACTACGACGATCAGATCGTCGGATTCCTCTTCGCCTTCCCGGATCTTTCCGCAGCCCTGCAGAGGGCCCGGGGCCGGCTCGGTCCCGTCCGCATCGTCGATCTGCTCACCGAAGCGCGGCGGACCGACACGCTGATCGTCAACGGCGCGGCGATCCTCCCGGAGTATCAGAAGTTGGGGGGCAACGGCCTGATGTACTACGAGCTGATCCGCACCGTCCTGGATTCGGGCTATAGAAGAGTGGAGATGGTGCAGATCGCCGACACTACGAGTCTGATGCTTGCCGACATGCAGACCCTGGGCGGGCAGGTCTATAAGATCCACAGGATCTACAAGCGGGAGCTGTAAACGTCTATGATTATCGAGTTCATTCTCTCCGTACCCGCGCTGGCCAAAGTGTTGGGGACGCTCGCCCTGATCCTCATCCTCAACGGGACTACCCGAAATCTCATGGCGGCGATCGCCGCAGGCGCCCTGGTTCTGGGATTGTGGACCGGGCAGCCACTGCCGGAGGTCGGACGCATCGCCTGGCGGCGCTTTTCCTCGCTGGACAATCTGCTGCTCATGGTCGTGATCTGTCAGATCATCTGGCTGAGCTCACTGATGGCCAAAACCGGGGTGATGCAGGACATGGTGCGCTCGGTGCGGGATCGAATCCCCCACCGCCTGTCCTTTGCCGCTCTTCCCGCAGTCATAGGACTCCTGCCCATGCCGGGGGGTGCCATGTTCAGCGCTCCCATGGTGGACAGCGCCGATCACGGGGGGCGGCTGCCCTCGCTGCTCAAGACCCAGACCAACTACTGGTTTCGCCACGTCTGGGAGTACTGGTGGCCCCTGTATCCCGGGGTGATTCTCACTCTGGATATGACGGGTCTGGAGATCTGGCAGCTGACTCTGGCCCAGCTTCCCGTTTCCCTGCTGGCCATCGGCGGAGGGTATCTGTTCCTGCTGCGCCGGATTGCCCGCAATAGGGGGCCCGCCCCCGTGCAGCGCGGCAGCGATCGTTCTTTCCTCGCTTTGGCCGCGCCGATCATCACGGTGATCGCCACCTACGCCGCGATCCTGATAGCGCTTCCTGCAGTCAAGAACTCGAGCCGCTATATACCCATCATGGCGGGGCTGTTCCTGGCCCTGACCGTGCTGCATCTCCAGCGCAAAGCCGGCTGGTCCTGCTGGAGGGAGGTGCTGCTGTCCCGGCGTACACTGTACATGACGGTTCTGGTGGCGGTTATCCGCATCTACGGCGCGATGATCGAGGCACGTCTTCCCGGAGGAATGCTCCTGGTCGAGCAGATACGCGCCGAGCTGGCTGCCGTTGGTCTTCCCGAGGGACTGTTCATTCTGCTCATTCCGCTGATCGCCGGTCTGGCCGTAGGCATCAACGTCGGAACGATCGGGGCGAGCTTTCCGGTGGTGATGTCCCTGATAGGCACCTCTGCGCCTATGGTACTGCTGCTGCCGACCACGGTAATGGCATATGCAGCCGGATTTATGGGGCAGATGCTCTCTCCGGTGCATGTCTGCCTGGTGGTTTCCAACCAGTACTTCAAGACCTCCCTGCTGCGAAGTCTGGCGGGATTGATCCTGCCGGTTCTGTTCGTATTGTTCGGGACCTACGGTTATTCCCTTCTGCTGTCTGTTGTGCTGGGGGGGTAAGCGGGACATGTTGTTTTCCAGCCTCGAGTTCCGTTATACTGCTGCAAAGGCCGACGATGGAGGGAATGATGGAGATCAAAACCATAGGTTGGATTGGAACCGGGGTGATGGGCAGATCGATGTGCCTGCACCTGATAAAGGGGGGGTACAAAGCCTTCGTCTACAACCGGACCAAGAGCAAGGCCAAGGATCTGCTGGACGCCGGGGCGTCCTGGTGTGATAATCCTCGGGAGGTCGCCGCCAACAGCGACTGCGTTTTTACGATCGTAGGCTATCCCGCCGATGTGGAGGAGGTCGTATTGGGTGAAGAGGGTGTGCTGGCCGGGATCAAAGGCGGATCGATCCTTGTGGAGATGACTACCTCCGAACCGACCCTCGCCAAACGGATCTACCAGCAGGCCAGGGAAGCTTCAGTCTCGGTGCTGGACGCACCGGTGTCCGGCGGGGATGTTGGAGCCCGCTCGGGTAAATTGGCTATCATGGTCGGCGGGGATCGCCAGACCTTCGACCAGGTGATGCCCCTGTTCCAACTGATGGGGGAAAACATCGCCTACATGGGGCCGGCCGGTGCGGGGCAGCACACAAAGATGTGCAACCAGATCCACATAGCGACCACGATGATCGGCGTTGTCGAATGCCTGCTGTACGCCTACAAGGCGGGGGTCGACCTGGAGGAGATGATCGCCGTAGTGGGAAGCGGCGCGGCGGCCTCCTGGAGCCTCAACAACTACGGCCCCCGGATCGCCAAGGGCAACTTCGATCCCGGGTTCTTTATCAAGCATTTCGTCAAAGACATGGACATCGCGCTGAAAGAGGCCCGGCGGATGAAGCTCAGCCTGCCCGGGCTGGCCCTGGCACATCAGTTCTACGTCTCGGCCATGGCCATCGGTCTGGAGAACATGGGAACCCACAGCCTGTACAAGCTTTTCCAGCGGATGAACCAGGAATGACTGATCGGCGCGATCTTCCGCAGCAGGAGCCCCCGCAGCGGCGCAGCGTCGTGGGGTTGCCGGCTGCACGGGATCGAACCATCAGGATCTTGAGCGAGTGTTTTGCCAGGAACCTCCTGGAGATGGAGGAGTTCGAGAGCAGGGTTTCTCAGGCCCATCAGGCGCGCAGCGTCCAGGAGCTGGCCCGGCTGATCGACGACGTTCCCGGGGAGCTGGCCGAAGAAGCGGAGGGCAGCCCTGTGAAAGCTTCTTCCGGGGGTGTCGTGCTGCGGGATGAGGAGCAGCCGGTGTACGGCATCATGATGAGCCGGCGGCTGCGGGGGCGGTGGCTGAAGTGCCGGACAGTCAACTCCAGGATCCTGATGAGCACTGTGGAGTTCGACTTCCGTGATATGGAGCTTCCTTCCGATATCGTCGAAATCAACGTCCTGGCGCTCATGAGCAGCGTGGTGCTCACCGTGCCGGAAGATCTCCCGGTGCAAACAGAGGTGGTTCCGATCCTCGGGGAGGTGAAGGAGGGCAGGCGGGTGAACACGACGCTGCCCGAGAAGGGACCGGGTGTGCGTGTCACCGGTTTCGTCTTGATGGGGGAAGTGAAGGTGAGGTCTCGTTGAACAGCGGCCCTTTCGATACCCTGATCCTCATCGGCAGACCGGCCTCGGGTAAGAGTGAAATTATCGACTACCTGAGCTGCCTCGAAGCCGAGGAAAGACGCCGACGCTTCCACATCGGAGAGCTTTGCGTCGCCGATGATTTCCCGATGCTCTGGACATGGTTCGAGGAGGACAAGCTGCTGTCCCGGATGGGCAAACCCCGCCTGCATACCGATGAGCAGGGTTTCTTCAAGCATGACTATCTCTGGGACCTGCTGGTGCGCCGCCTGTGTCTGGAATATGAGAAGCACAGAGCGGAGAGACCGGAGGGCAGCACCGTGATCATCGAGTTTTCCCGGGGATGCCGGCACGGAGGGTACAAACGCGCCTTCCGGCAGTTGGACACGGACATCCTCAAAACTGCGGTCGTGCTGTACGTGAATGTTTCCTTTCAGGAATCGCTGCGTAAAAACCGTCGACGCTTCAATCCGCACGCTCCCCACAGCATCCTGGAACACAGCCTGCCGGATGAAAAACTGCGCCGCCTGTACGAAACCGACGATTGGTCCGAAATGAGCAGCGGGGATCCCAATTTCCTGTCTATTCAGAATATGAAGGTTCCCTACGCCGTGTTCGAAAACGAGGAGGATTATACAACTGACGGGGGAGCGGAACTGGGCCGCCGCCTGGCCCTGTGCTGCGAGCATCTCCGGCGGCTGGCCGATCACTGAATGAATGACGCCGCTGCGATGACCCGCAACGCCGCGATTCAAAAAAAATGGCCCCGGAGGATAACCCCCAGGACCAAAGACCCCTGTTTCAGATATTACAATTATCGGAAGAGAAAACGTCAAATAAAGGGAAAAGTTGACAATTCCGCACCTGGGTCTACACTTTAGATAGCAGGCAAGAAAGAACGGAGAGCTTTTATATGGGGCTGATCGAGGTACTTCATTACCTGGAGGAGGAAAAGGAGCGGCTGCTGGCCGGCGCGGCGGATGTCAGAGATCTTTACAGGTCTCTGGCCGAATCGATCCGGACCCTCTCGGTTCCCTTCCGCCGGTCCTTCGCTCCGGACAGCGGCATCGATGCCGCTATAGATCCTGAAACCCGCAAGATTACCTTTCACAAGCATGGCCTGCAGAGCACCGAGGGGGAGGTTCAGGACAACACCCGCCGTCTGAGCGAGCTGATAAACAATGTGTACGCCGTTCGCAACTCCTTTTTAGACAACCCCCATTTCGTGGAATTGAAAGAGATTGCCGATATCCGCAAGGTTCATGCGGATGTCCGCCAGTTCCTCGAAGATTTGTACATGAAGAACACGGTCTGGATCCTTCAGGATCCGAACTCGGAAGCCTCGTTCCTGGCCCGGCAGAAACGCAAAGACATCGAGGAGCTGCTCAAGGAGCGCATCGACCCCTTCTTCGAGAGGCTCGAGCAGATCAGGATCGACGAGTACTCCCTGCGCCTGAGGATGGAGATCAGGGATGAGATCGGCAGCGAGCAGAACTACAGGAAAAGCCCGGAGAAGTACGACGGGCTGATCAAGGATCGCTGCAGCCTTTTGGGCGTGGGATACGACCCGCGGTTGGTCAAGGTGGTGCTGAAGGAATTGGAGCGCAGTGATGAACATCTTGAGAGCAGGCTGAGGGGGAAGTACGCTGAGGCGGACAAAGCCGCAGATTCACCCTCGCTGCGTCGGAAGTACATGCGGGTCCTGCACCGTTACCTGGCCCGGACCAAGGATGTGGCGGCGTTACTGCCCGTACTCGAAAACATCTATTTCATCTTTCAGCCGAAGCCCTCGCTGCTCGCCAGGATTCGCAGCTTTTTCGCCCGCATGGCCGGCCGGGAGGAGAAAAGCGTTCATCGGGATATCCAGTACAGCTACATCATCGGCGGGGACAGCATCGAGAGAAAGGAAGCCTCTCTGGAGAAGCTGATCGGGGAGGTCAACCAGCTGGAAAAGGTTCTTCTTAGGACTAGAGATAACATCCGTACGGCTCAGATCAACAAGAAGATCAATTCCATCTCGATCAGCAAGATCAGTGACACCATCGGCTCGATTCGAAGCTCCACGCGCCGGGTTTTCGAAGAGAGTTTCGGGATCGTCCAGTGGCTGGGCAAGAAGAGCAATCAGGACAAGCTGGCCAGGCTCCCCGAATCGATGCAGAAGGATCTGAACGTCCATCTGGATTCCATCTACGCCACGATCATCATCAACACCGAGCGGTTGAAAGAGATCGTACACAAGCAAGAGGACTCCGGGAATTTCAATCTGTGAGGGGCAGGGTCGTTTTGATCACCGGCGGAAGCGCCGGGGTGGGAAGGGCCGCCGCCCTGGACTTGGCTCGGCTGGGCGCCCGGGTCGTGCTGCTCAGCCGGGATCCGCACAGGGCCGAGCAGACCCGCAGGGAGCTGGCCGCGGCCACCGGAAACGAGGGGATCGAATGCCTGCAGGCCGACCTGGCCGAGGGGCGCTCGGTCGCCGGAGCCGCGCGGGAGTTCGTGGAACGCTACGACCGTCTCGATGTGCTGATGAACTGCGCGGGGGTGTTGTATCCAAAGCGCAGGGTAAGCGCAGAAGGAGTGGAGATGACCCTGGCGGTGGAGTTCCTGGGACACTTCCGGCTCACAAACCTGCTTCTGGATGCGCTGAAGCGCAGCGCTCCGGCCAGGGTTCTCACGGTAACGGGCAATTCCTGGCCCCTGCGCTTTGCCCGTATCCACTTCGACGATCTCCAGCTTCAACGCGGCTACAACCCGCTCAAGGCCAAGCTGCAGGCGGAGCTGGCCAAGACCCTTTTCGCGATGGAGCTGGCTCGCCGTCTGGAGGGTACCGGCGTGAGCTCCAATGCCTTTCACCCCGGGTTGATCCGCTCGGGGATGATCCGCCACCTTCCCTGGTATCTGCGCATTCCCGCTTCCGTCGGTATGGTCGTGCTAGGGCGCCGGACCCGCATCGGCGTGTATCTGGCCACCGCGGCGCAGCTCGAAGGGGTCAGCGGACGGTTCTTCGAACGGGCCGGGGTCGAGCGGACGGTTCCGATCGATGATGAGACGGCCCGCCGTCTCTGGGAGGTTGCCGCCTCCCTGGCCGGATTTTAGCCGCAGCTCTACCAGATTCCCAGGGATATCAGCCGCTCCGTGGTCCGGCCCGCCCAATCCCTGTTGGCCGCCGGACTTGCCGGACTGGGGTGAAGAATCCCGGCAACATCCCGCTGTCTTCCGGCCGGTTCCTGGTTCACGCTCCTGAGACGCGTCTCGGTGAACCTTCCGATGCCGATCAGCCACTCGGGATCCAGCTTCCGGATCGTAGAGCGCAGATGATCGTCGCAGCAGCGAAACAGGGTTTGCCTGTCCCGGCTGCAGAGTTTATCGGGGGTGATGTTTTTTCCCGCCGAGTCGAGGAACAGCAGGGGGCAGTAGTTGCCTACGAAGTGTTCCTGAAAGAATCCCTCCGCCGTGCCGAAGCGCTCTCTCATCAGCCCCCAGAGCCGTCTGCCGCTGACCTCGCTGCGGGTCGTAGCGAATCCTGTTATTGGGCGGCGAGGGTGTTCGACCGCCGGGCGTCCAACCGCTTCCCGGATGCCCATCCAGTCGCGGACCGCCTCGATCTCTCCGAAGGGCACCCCGGTCTGGGCCATGCCCCAGGGTCCGGGGTTCATGCCTAAAAACAGCACCCGCTTGCGCGCACCGCCGGCGAAGCGCTCCAGGTACCTCCGATAGGCCTCCCAGGCGTACTCCAGCGGATTGTACACGTATTCGACGGGGCGGCTGAAACGCAGTCCGGCCAGGCAGTCGATGAGCCGTCGAGCCGCCCGGATGAGCCCCCGGGCTGATTCTGCCATGCTGCCATTATTCCCGAAAGGCCGGAGTTTGACAAACAGGCGGAAAATCCGTACCCTCACCACCGTGAGCACCAATCTTAGCTATCTGCTGTTCGATCTGGATGAAACTCTCTATCCGTCCTCCAGCGGGATGGTCGATGAGATATCCCGCCGCATGACCCGCTACGTGTCCCGCTATCTCAATCTGGATGAGGACAACGCCGCCCGGATTCGCCGCTCCTTGAGCCGGAGGCACGGCACGACCCTCACCGGGCTGATGAGCGAGTACAACTTCAAAGATCCGGAGAGCTACCTGAAATTCGCCCATCCCACCGACGTGGAGCGCTATCTGCACAAGGATCCGGAGCTGGTTGCGGCGCTGCGATCGATCCAGCTGCCCAAGTCGGTCCTGACCAACGCTCCGGCCGAACATGCCGGGCGTATCCTCGAGTATCTGGAAATAGAGGGATTCTTCGAGCGGATCTTCGACATCCGTATGAACGATTTCCGGGGCAAGCCGGACAGGGAGGTGTATCTCCGCGTTCTGGGCGAGCTGGCGCGTGAGGCCTCGGAGGTGCTGTTTATCGACAACCGGCTCGACTATCTGCTTGCCTTCCGGGAGATCGGGGGAAAGATCGTCTGGGTGGCTGACAGGTCCGCAGAAGCGCAAGGGGCTCAGGGCGTGCCCCGGATCGGCCATGTCAAGGAGCTTCCCGGGTTCCTCGCCCGGCTGTAGCGCGGTCATCCGGACTGAGCGCCTGCCGCCGGGCGCCGTCAATCCTTTCAGCCGTCGAAGCGCTTCCAGAATCCCTCGGCCAGATGGAGATTCTCTCCCTCCCAGCGGATCTTCTTCTCCTCCTTCAGATGCAGCAGCAGCCGGGAAAAGGTCTCCGGGATCGTGCCGATCGCTGCAGCGATGTCCTTTTTGCTCAAAGAGATCCGATACTCCTGCCTGCGGCCGAACTGCTCCAGGAGGAAGAAGAAAAAGCGCTCCTCCACGTCGTGACCGGTCAGGTAGAGGATGCGATCGGCCAGATAACGCTGTTTGCGCATCAGCATGCCGATGAAGTCCCGGCGGAAACTGTCGGCGACCAGGAGGCAGTCGATCTGCTGCCGGGGCAGGCGCAGCAGAAGGCTCTTCTCCAGAGCGACGGCACTGACCGGGTACTCGCCCTGCTCGAAGAGTACCACCTCTCCAAAGATCTCGCCGGTCCGGATCGTCTTGATCACGATCTCCCGCCCGTCTGCGGCGTTCTTGTACAGCTGCACACCCCCCTCGGCCAGGATGTACATCGAGTGTCCCTCCTCCCCCTCGAGGAAGATCAACTGGCGTTTTTCTACTCGTTTGGGGATGCAGATGGTCGCCAGAGAGCGGATGCTGTTGTCGGAAACTCCGCTGAAAAAATCGGAGTCTCTCAGGAGTTTGTGAGCGTCGAAGTGTAGTGCAGCCAAGTACGAGCCTCTTCTGTAAAGATGTTAATACCTTAGCAAAAGAATCAACAAAAATCCTTCTGCTCTTGACCCAGATCAATGAATATTTCACCGGTCCGGCCATACCATAGTGTAGCATCATATGCATGCGGAGGGTGATATGAAACGCAAGATCATTTACATAGACGACGAGCTGTGCAACGGCTGCGGTCAGTGCATCCCCAACTGCCCCGAGGGGGCTCTGCAGCTGATCGACGGCAAGGCCCGCCTGATCAGCGACCTGTTCTGCGACGGCCTGGGGGCCTGCATCGGCGAGTGTCCGTTGGGGGCCATCACCATCGAGGAGCGGGAGGCTCAAAGCTACGATGAAAGGCGGGTCATGGAGAACGTGATCGCCCAGGGGCGGGGGGTTATTCGGGCTCACCTGGCTCATCTGCAGGAGCACGGCGAGCAGGAGTATCTGGCCCAGGCTCTGGCCGTGCTGGAGGAGAGGGGAATCGAGGTCGAGCCGCCGGAGGCGGCGCAGGGGCAGGCGAACGCCGGCTGCCCCGGCTCTCAGGCGCGGGGGTTCCACGCCGAGAGCAGCCCGGCGGAGGGCACCAGCGGGATCGACACCCCGAACGCTCCATCCCAGCTGCGCCAGTGGCCCGTGCAGCTGCATCTGCTTCCTCCTTCGGCTCCCTACTTCAGGGACGCAGACGTGCTTTTGGCCGCCGACTGCGCGGCCTATGCCCACGGGGACTTTCATAGACGATTCCTGCAGGGACGGCGGTTGGCTATCGCCTGTCCCAAGCTCGACTCCAATCAGGACATCTACCTGGACAAGCTCAAGGCTCTAATCGATTTCTCGGGTATCCGCTCCCTCACGGTGTTGACCATGGAGGTTCCCTGCTGCCGCGGGCTGCTGCAGCTGGCCCGCAGCGCCGCGGCGCAGGCGGAGCGAAAGATCCCGATTCAGTGGCTGGAGATCGGGGTACAGGGGGACCTTCTGCAGGAGGCGGCGGTCGGCTGACAGCCGACTGATGGAAATTGCTCTTTGACCGGCACGTTCCCGGGATTGCCAAAAGCTACAGCAGTAGTCCGCGGGGAAAGCTCACCAACAGCAGGCGATCGAAAAACAGATAAAAGGCAACCATGACCGCACAGACCGCCACGATGCGCAGGATGATCTGGATCCCGGTTCGCTGTTTGCGCTCCAGTACGACGGTCATCAAGGAAAAGATCAGCAGGCTGGTGGCCAGAAATCCCAGAAGGCTGATCAATGCGACCCAGGCCACCATCATCGCAACCGTGAGCACCACGGGCAGGACTCTGCCGTGCACAAGAACGAATCGAGGTTCGTCGGGGGAGCGAAACAAGCTCAAGATGAAAAGCAGCAGTGAAAGACCTCCGAGGATGAGCACGATGACCTGCGGAAACAGGGCGCTCAGAGGGCTGAACAGACGGCTGGTAATCCATCCATACACACAGATACCCATGAGCAGCAGGGCGGCTACCCGATCGGCCGTCTTCATGCCTTCCTCCCTGCCTGTCTGCGGCGGATCGCCCCGGCAATGAAAGGCCATGCCGCCGATAGCAGTGTGAGGGAGATCAGCAGGATCGACAGTGGACGGGTGAAGAACATGGCCAGGACCGAACCCGACGCCCGCCCCATGAGGATCGATTGTACCAGACCTTGCTCGCATATCGAGCCGAGGATCAGCCCCAAAACGATCGGCCCGGGGTGGATTTTCATCCTGCGGCCTACATACCCGATCAAACCGAAACCCAACATAACAAATACGTCGAACATATTGCGGTTTATGGCGTAGGACCCGATCACCGACAGGAAGAACACCATAGGTGCCAGCAGGGTGACAGGAAGACGGGTGACCAGTCGGGATATCCAGCGTCCGCTGAATATGCCCACCGGCAGGATCAGGATGTTCGCTAAAACCAGAGAAAGCATGAAGGTGTAGGTAACGGCGCCGTGATAGGTGAACAGCTCCCTGCCCGGCCGCAGGCCGTGCAGCAGCAAAGCTCCCAGCAGCACGGCGGCCGGCGGCGCGCCCGGGATACCCAAAGTCAGCAGGGGAATGAGGGACCCTGAAACTTCGGCGTTGTTGGATGCTTCGGCGGCCACCACACCATCCATGCTGCCCTTGCCGAACTGTTCCGGATTGCGGGAAGCCCGCACCGCTTCGTTGTACGATACCATGGCGGCGATATTGCCCCCCGCTCCGGGTATAATGCCGACGATGGTTCCGATGACTGCGGAGCGTATCATCAGCAGGGGTTTGCGGACGATGTGGATCAACACCCCCCAGAGCACGCGCCGCTGACGGCGGTAGGGAATGGCCGTGTAGTGCTCTGCCTTGCGCTCGATCATGCCGATTACCTCGGGGATGCAGAAGAATCCGATCAGAGCGGGTATCAGAGCGATGCCGTTCTGCAGACTGATGGACCCGAAGGTGAACCGTACCGAACCTTCGATCGGGGCGATTCCGATCATACTGAGCAGCAGGCCGAAAGCCCCGCCGATCAGGCCTTTGAGGATCGACTTGGTGGAAAGGGTGGCGATTATCGTCAACCCGAAGGTGGTGAGCCAGAAGAACTCCGGCGGCCCGAAACGCAGGGACAGACGGGAGAGAGGGGGAGAGAGAAACAGCAGGAAAAATACTCCGATCAGGCCGCCAAACACCGAAGCCACGGTTGCGGTGACGATCGCCTGGTAGGATTGACCCCTCTTGGCCATTGGATAGCCGTCGAAGGTTGTGGCGATGGCCGATGGTGTTCCCGGAGTGTTCAGGAGGATCGCCGAGAAGCTTCCCCCGTAGATCGACGCCACGTAGATGGCGCCCATCAGGATCAGGCCGTGGACCGGCTGCATGGTGAAGGTGAATGGCACCAGCAGGGCGATGGCCATGGTGGCGGTCAATCCCGGCAGGGCGCCGACAACGATGCCGGCGACCACGCCGAGAAGCACCAGAAGCAGGTTCGTGGCCGTGAACAGACTACCGATGGAGGTAAGAAACAGCTCATTCATATCGAGTCTTTCTGTGCGCGGTTAGGCAGCCCGAACTGTTCGTACCGCGAGTCGTATTGAACTTAAAAGGGCGCCTGGATTACTGGATCTCTCCAAGCGTCCGCAGGGCGTCCTCCATCTCTTTTTTCTTGTTCATGATATAGCGGGTATACTCTTCGGATTTCATATACTGCATCACGAAACCCAACTCCTCCATTTTGGAGATGAAGCTCGGATTGCGGGTGACCTGGTCGAAGGCCTCTTCCAGTGTGCGGATTACGCTGTCCGGTGTTCCCGGGGGAACACAAACCCCGCGGTCGATTCCCGCCGTCATGTTGATGCCCTGGTCCTTGAAGGTTTTGACCCCGGGAAGGGCGGCGAAGGGCTTCTCCGTGCCGATGGCCAGGACAATGATCTCATCCCTGTGCCCGACCAGATCGTCGGAGTTGGCAAATAGAGCCTGGGTGTGTCCGCCCAGGAAGTTGGCCACAGATGGGGCAGCCCCGGTGGAGGGGATATAGGTAAACTTTGCTCCGGTGAGATACTCCAACTGCAGCAGCGCCAGGTGGTGACCGGAGTGGGTTCCCGATCCGCCCACGGTGATCGCTCCCGGGTTGGCTTTTGCATAAGCCACGAGCTCATCGAGGCTCTTGTAGGGACTGGATTTGAGCACGGCCAGCCCGATCGGAGTTGTCTGAAAGCAGTACACCGGGATGAGATCTTCGGTCTGATAGCCGGCGTTCTCCCGCACCAGCGGCTGAATGATGATGTGGGGGATGTTGTTGCCGGAAATGGTGTAGCCATCCGCTTTGGTCTTGACCAGGTTGGCCCAGCCTACCGCTCCCCCGGCTCCAGGCGTGTATTTTATGACCACACTGGTCCCGAGGGCTTCCTCCAGGCCAGGCTTCTGGTACTGGGCTGTGATATCGGACTGTCCGCCGGGATTGAAGGGGATAATGTATGTTATCGGCTTAGAGGGATAGTCCTCCCCCTCGCTCTGACCTCCGGCCGCGGCATATCCGACGGTGAGGATCAGCAGTGCGGTGGTCAGCCCGAGTACGCCCAACCAACGAAGTTTCGGATTCGACTTGTTCATTGTGCTTTTCTCCTGTGTTATTGCTGGATTGAATTCATCGTAACCAAGAACTTTCGATGTGTAAAGATGATTTTCCTAGCCGCTTGACAGGCGGGCAGGGTATGATCTAACCTACCGATGTGCGCGCAGAGGCGCGCGCTTGCGCAAATTCGCCGAGTGAAGCGGCCTAACCCCATCCCGGTATGGTCCTTCACCGACAGGGTGTGTCTGGAAACGGGCACGCCTCCCGTATTTGGAAAGGCGAGAACAGGATCCCTACAATCCTAGTCTCTTGCC
>CAZPPB010000094.1:0-14882 GCA_964588355.1 uncultured Spirochaetaceae bacterium
TCGAGAAGACTGCCAATGGAGGAAGCGGCCACACCCTTTCCGAGGCCTGAACACACGCCCCCGGTAACGAAGATATACTTGCCGCTCATGGGTAGAATTATTCACACCCGGTCCAGAGATGTCAATTGAAACTCATCCATCAGAAGCGGGTAAACGGAGTGCTCCTATCCGGCTGTTGCTGTGTTCAGTTGCTGTGGGGTCGAATATCGGCCGCGATGGTGCCGGACTGCTGCGAATCAGTATCGAGGCGGGAAGCCTCGGGAGCGAAAAAGATCAGACCCTTGCAGGGATCCTGCAGTGAGGTGAGAAAGGTGCACAGATCCGCGGAGCTGAGCAGGTGATCTTCAGCCAGCACCGGGGCTTTCAGCCGCACAGCCAGGGCAAGGCCGTCGCTGGGACGTACTTCCATCTCGAAATGCCGCAGACGCCGATGATATTTGATACAGGCATTGTACCCGAACTCTCCGGATTGTCCGTAGATCTCCAAACCGTCCATCATGAATCCATGGCGCTGGAAGTAACTGGCCAGTATATCGTGGGCCAGAGGCCGGGGGCTCTTGATTTCCTCCAACTCGACGATGATCGAACTGGCTTCCGACGGACCTATCCACACGGGAAGCACACGCTTGCCCGTCGCATCACTCAACACAGCTACCGGCATCCGATCGGAATCGAGAAAGAAACCCTTAATGTGAAGCTCAACCATCGCCACACCTCTTTTACATGAAATATAGCCCGCTTGCGAGAAATCACTACCGAAGGGATGGTTTTTTTTCGAAAATGTTTGGGGGCGCCCGGCCGGATCCGGGGATGCCGGTGCTCCGGCAGGGCCCGGCCGGATCCGCTGCCTACTGGATTGCCGCTACGGCTTGGGAGAGAGCACCTTGGTGATCTCCGGATACTCCCGGGTCTTGTTCTTCAAGGCAAAATTCATTACGAAACCCAGGACAATTCCGGCGACGCCGATCAGAACCCTGGCGGTTTCTCCGGCACCCGGCCACAGAATGCCCGTCAGATAGTAGAACAGGAAGAACGCCAGTATGGGAACTATGAGCACGAGAAACCCTGCCTTTATTGCTTTGCCCGGGGCGATGAAATATTCCACCCGATCCCCGGTTTCAATGGACAGGGATTGTGAGTTTTGTGCCGCAAACAATCGCTCCTTGCGCGTTCCAAATATCGTCAATTCATGATGATTGGAGCGACTCGAGTTCTCAAAATCTCCGTCGCCGGGTCCGCAGCTTCCGCAGTGCAGCTCGTGTTCACAGCCCGCACACTGCTCGGACGAGATCCAAACCAACTGTCCTTCAACCTTCTTGACTATGCCCTGTTCCGTCATGATCCTCTGCCTCGCAGGCCTCGCGCACCGTCTCGATGGCTACGGCCTTTCCTTCCTCGTTTGTTTCGACAACAACCCCCTGCAGCTCGAGATCCTTCCAGGTGACCCGGGATTGTTCGTGAATCTGGGTCTGGAATTTACGAATTTCGATCTCCGGATCCAATCCCCCCACCGAATAGCGGCTTCCCGTTCGTCCGGTACCGGCGATAACCGCCGTGCCGCCGGGAAGCACCCGGGCATCCGCGGTGAGCACCTTGGTATGGCTGCCGAGCACCGCAGCTACCTTCCCCTCGAGATGGTAGAACATCGTATATTTTTCCGCAGTGGTGGAGGCGTGAAAATCAACGATGATCGTTTCGGTCTCTGCAGCCATCTTTTCCAGGATGCCCTCGATCATGAGAAAGGGATTATTCAGATGTACCCGGTTGAATCCCGATTGTCCCAGCAAATTCACGATTCCAATGCTGTGTTCCCCCACCCGAAATACGTTCCATCCCCGTCCGGGATTGCCGTAGGGATAGTTCGCCGCCCTGAGAATGTAGGAGGCTTTGGGAATGTGGGGAACCATATCCTTCTTGTAGTAGATACATTCTCCTGAGGTAATTGCATCTACCCCGAGTTTGTGTAGATAGATCGAGTGGTTCTTTCCGATCCCGAATCCACCTGTAGCGCCGTCTCCGCAGGCGATGACGAAATCGATACTCTTTTCCTCTTTGAGATCTGCCAGAGCGCTCTTCAGGCAGAATACTCCGGGAGAGCCGACGATTTCACCTATGTAGAGGATTCTCAAGGGTGTACACAGACCTTTCCAGGGATCGGAAGCGCCGGCCGCATCGATTTGTCAGATCGTCACCGCCTCCCCGTTCCCGAGGCTAAAGATACTAAAGAAAGCGTCGTTTTGGAAGACTCGGTTTCCTTCTTCTTGAAGCGCTGTCTCTTCGCCCGCATGGATGGACAGGTTCCCTCTCGGAGCGGATCACAATGGATCTTGACAAGAGAGGCTGGGATTTGCTATTTTCCCAATGTCAGCCCGGATGGTGAAATTGGTAGACACGCTAGGTTCAGGGTCTAGTGGCCGTAAGGTCGTGGAGGTTCAAGTCCTCTTCCGGGCAAGGGAAAGGGTCGAGTCCGTTTATGGATTCGATCCTTTCTTTATTGAAATCCTATACTGCGGAAATGAAACGGATAATTGTTGCGGCGTTCATCACCTCATGTCTGTTCACGGCAGGTCTCTGGGCGGAGTTGAACAGCAACCTGAAACTCATCGGCTTTTCCAAAGCAGGCGAATACCTGGCCTACGAGATCAGCGGGTACGACACGGTCAGCGCACGCGCCTTCAGCCTGGTCCAGATCGTGGACGTCGCAAAGAACGACTTTGTTGCCGACGATTTTCTAGCCGAAGCGGAGAATGGGAGGGCGGAGCTGGAGGACGGCACTTTGAGCGAAGCCGCCTTGAGGAAAGCCGGGGCAGCGATCCGGCAATATGGGATTATCGATGGAAACCAGGGTGCCCTGGTTTACGAACAGCTCCGGGAAGGGGCTGCACATGAGGCGTCCTTCTCCATCTCCACGGGCAAGGCCCGGCAGCAGTACGGGGTCACCCTGCGCGCTTCGCCTGAGCCGCAGGAGATAAACTACCAGACGGATTTCAATACCAACGATTGAGCAGACACACTTTTTTTCTCCACAGATAGAAAAACTGTCCGCTTTTAGGCTACACTTTTTTCCAAATGAAGGGACGATATCTCCTATCAGCCCTGCTGCCGGTCATCCTCCTCCTCGGCAGCTGTTTGGGCGGCGGATCAGCCCCAAAACCCCCGGCCGGCGGCTCCGAACTGCCGGATGAAACACCCCGGACCAGTCTGCCGGCGCCGGATGAGACTGAAGCGACGGAGACGAAGCCCGCGGAGGAACCGGCTCCCCCGGAGATCGGCTACTACGAGGCGGTGCGGCAGATAGCCCTCCTCTACCCTGAAGATCTGCAACCCCTCACCGTAAAGGGCCGCATCGCTATTATCCTCCATGATCTGGACAACGATCGGCATCCGGAGTGTCTCTCCCTCGGTGTGCCTTCGCGAGGCATCGATTCCAATGAAATGGCCCGCCTGGTCGATTCTTCCCGTTTGTTCCAGGAGGGAAATGAACCGGTTCCGTTCTCTCTGCTCGTGTTCGCCAACAACAAAGGTGTTTTTCGGCACCTCGAGACCCTGGATCTCGGAGAACACGTTGTATTTGAGCACTTCCGAGACCAGCCTCTGTACGTAAATCGTTCCCTTCCCGTAATCATCACAGCATCATTTCAGACCATAGAGGGTCGTGAAGTAGAGTTGTTTGTATTCGACAATGCCGGCGGCCTTCCCCGCTACCGGCATACCCTGTCGGAAACGCTTTCTACGCAGTACCGCCTGGAGGATATAGACGGGAACGGCATGATTGATCTATTCGTCAAGGAGAAAGCCATAGAGGAAGGCACGGGCTTCGAGACCTTCCTGACCTGGCACCGGTGGAACGGCCGGAGTTTCAGCGAATACCGTTCAAAAAACGTTGTCCGCAATCTGAACGCTTTTCTGGCATCGGCCACGGAACTGCTTTTGTCCGGGGAGCCTCGGGAGATGGTGAGATTCCTGCTCGATCCGGTCGATCTTCGGATCCTGAAGCGAAACGGCTGGAGTGACCACAAGATCCTGATCCATACACTGGGACTGAAAGACATGGGGATAGAACAGTTTCCCTCTCTGCGGGAGGTTGTTTTTCCACCTCTCCTCGAGGATCCTTTCACCAGCGAGGACGAGCAGGGATCCTGCTTCGAAATTACCTATCGGATGATCGATCTGAACGGCACCTCCTATATCGCCAAGGCACGACTCTGCATGCCTACAAATCCTTTTGAGGAAAGACAGTTCGCCTTCTCCCCCAGCCTCGATTGACATAAAATCCAAAAGCAAACTACGCTGTGGAGCATGTACAGTTATATCATAGAGGGGGGCCACACCCTCAAAGGCAGGATCCGGCCCAGCGGCAACAAAAACGCCGCTTTGCCCTGTTTGGCTGCAACCCTCCTGAGCGACGAAGAGGTGGTCCTGACCAATGTTCCCGACATAGAAGATGTGGAAGTTATGCTCGGGATTTTAAAGGCTCTCGGCTCTGATATCCGTCGGGTGGACGAGCATACTTACGGCCTTAAAACCCGCGACATCAAAAACTGCTCGATCCCCCTCGAGATGTCCAAACAGATAAGAGCGTCCATCCTCTTTGCCGGCCCGCTGTTGTCCCGCTGCGGAAAGGTCACCCTACCTCCTCCCGGGGGGGATGTCATCGGACGGCGTCGACTGGATACCCATTTTCTGGCCTTCAAGGAGCTGGGAGCACGGGTCGTCGAAGTGGATGGGGTGTTCAGCCTTCAAGCCAATAAACTGGTCGGAACGGACCTGTTCCTGGACGAAGCTTCGGTCACGGCCACGGAAAACGCCATTATGGCCGCCGTGCTTTCAGAGGGCACCACGGTTATCCAGAACGCGGCTTCCGAACCCCATATTCAGGACCTCTGCCGCATGCTTTCCCAGATGGGGGCACGCATCAGCGGTATCGGCTCCAACATTTTGAGGATCGAGGGAGTGAGGCGACTGGCGGGCACGGAGTTCAAGATCTCGACGGACTTTATGGAAGTGGGATCCCTGATCGGCCTGGCAGCGGTCACCCGCAGTGAATTGGAGATCGCGGATGCGGCGCCCCAGTACTTGAGAATGACGAAGATCGCTTTCAACAGGCTGGGAATTCACTGGGAAACCGACGGGGATACCATCCGGATTCCCGCGGACCAGGAGCTGAAAGTTATACCTGATATCGGCGGTACGATCCCCAAGATCGACGACGCCCCCTGGCCCGGCTTCCCTCCGGATCTGATCTCCATAGCCCTGGTGAGCGCCACCCAGGTAGAGGGGACCATTCTCATACACGAAAAGATGTTCGAATCCAGGATGTTCTTCGTGGACAAGCTCATCGGGATGGGAGCCCGCATCATCCTCTGCGATCCCCATCGGGCGGTGGTGAGCGGGCCCTGCCGTTTGAAGGGCGCCGAGCTCGTGTCTCCGGATGTTCGTGCGGGGATGGCCATGGTGATCGCGGCTCTCTGCGCCGAAGGCAGGAGCACTATCGGAAATGTATATCAGATCGAGAGGGGCTATGAAAATCTCTCGCAACGGCTGAAAGGTCTGGGCGCCCACATAGAACGGCAGAGTTCAGATCAGAAACCCCGCTGAGCGCTAATTTCCCGGTACGCCTTGTTGATGAGCTTGAACTTCTCTTCGGCGACCCTGGTGAACTCCTCCCCTAAATTCGCCACTTTGTCGGGATGGTGCTGAGCCGCCAGCTTTCTGTAGGCACTGCGGATCTGATCATTGCTGGCATCCGGACTGACGCCCAGGATACTGTATGCTTGATTTTCCTCCTGCTTGAACTCCGCCGCAACGCTTCGATAAGAGGCGGCATCGATACGCAAAGCCGCAGCGATCCGCCGTATGAGTTGCTCTTCCGCCTCTGAGACTCCCCGCTTGTCCGCCTCGGCGATCTTGAACAACAGGCGCAGCAGCAGTAGTCGTCCCGCCGGACTCGAACTGATGCGGTAGTAGCTGGCCAGGGCATCAACGTCCAATCGATCCCGGTTCACGAAGGTTTCGTCAATGACAGCCTGGATGACCCGATGATCGTCCTCGGAATAGGGGAAGTTCTGTCTGAAAAAGACCTTGAGCGCCTCGATCTGGGACACCCGAACGTGTCGATCCGCATTGGCAACGGCGATGGAAAGTCCGATCAGGGAGGTGAGGAAGTCCAGCTGTGCGGCGGAGATCGAGTCCCCGATGCTTCGGGACCTCCGGCCTATGCGAACCGAAGCCTCCCGCTCCTCGGTAGCTCGATCGTACAGATGACCGACCAGGCCGCCCAGGATCGTTCCCATGGGACCGGCCAGGGAACCGAGGAGAGCCCCGATCAGTTTCCCTTTGAAGGCCATGGATCTAGTCTGCCCTTTGACCGGCCAGGATGATCATGGTGATCAGAAGCAGCAATCCTTGCAGAACGAGAAAGACAACCAGAGAGATCGAGAAACGCAACCGCAGCGCAGCGAAGTTCAGCAGGATTTGCTGGGCATGCAGATACAGAGCGGTGAGAGGGATGGCCACGAGCGGAAACAGGGGCATGAACACCAAGAGGATCCAGTGCGGGCGAGCAGAAAAACGAGCCTGGAAGCGCCAGCCGACAGCCACCGACAGGAGGCAAAGAATGAGAAAACTGAAGGGCATGAGCAACCGCCTCAAGATCTCGGCGGATATCGTGGGTTCCAGGTAGCCGTAGCTGCCAATCTGCCCGCGCGCCTTCCACAGCGTAAGAAAACCGATGCCTTCCGCGGAAGCGGAGGCCGCACTGCCCCCTTTGAGAGTGGGAAGCTCTTCCAGGGTTGGAACTAACACGAGCATGTTGGGGTCCGGCTCCCGCCGAAGTCCGCTCGCCCCGGATAGGTAGCGGGGCTCGGTTTCCCGGGGTGCGGCCTCCCGAGGTGCGGCTCCCTGAGCAATTCTCTCGACTCCATGGAGAAACATAGCTCCTTCGCTCAGTCTGCCGTATGGGACGTGGTAGTGATACAACAATTCCCTATCATTGAAACGCAGGACTTCGATGTCCTTGCAGAAAATACCCGCCTCGGTTCCGGCCAGTTTGCCGATATATACGATCTCCCGCTCGTCCTCATCTCGGTAGTTCACAAAGAGCAGCTCCGTGGCTCCGGGGAGGGTATCAATCTGTTCAGCTTCATCGAGATAGAAGTGTTTCTCACTCAACCGGTCCACGCTCTTTTCCAGGTAGCTGTTCACATAGGCATCCCGGGGATATTCTTCCTTCAGCTCCAGGAACACCTTATAAGCTTTGATATAGTCCCCGCTGCTGAAGTGCTTGTAACCCTCCTTTTTGCGCTCGTACAAGCGTTTCTCTTCCTCCTCGAGCTTGCTCAGGTCCTTGCTGGCGATCTTGTCTTGGGCCCTGGCCGCCAGCCGCCGGGCATCCTCTCTGCCGGAATCGATCTCATAAGCCAGATTGGCGTAATAATGAGCGGAGAAGTAGTCTTCCTGCTCGAAATAATCTTCTGCCATCTCGAGAAACTCGTACGCTTCTTTGCCCTCAGCCAGATCTCTGATCCGCATCGATTCGCGGTCCTGCTGGGCCGCCTGTGGTGGTTCTGGGCGATCGGCAATCATCTTCTTCTGGAGATCGCTAACCACCCCCATGATTTTTCGGTTGCCTTCGTCAATCTCCAGGTAGCGCTGATAGTTCAGCAGAGCGGTGTTCGAATCCTGCTTCACCATTGCTTTCTTTGCCTTGTCCAGGAACTTTTCGGCTTCCTCAGTAAGGGAATCGAAACGCTCCATATTCCTCACAGCCAGCGGATGAAGCCCCAGTATGAGAGCCGTATAGACGACCGCTAATACGATGAAGGTCGTCAGATGAGAGCTTACCAATTTCGCGAACGGTTGCCTGCCGGAGCGCACAAGGACGGTATCTGCGGCTGGCAGAAGAGAGTAGGCAACCGCTACCGCGGCAACAGTCACGGGTATACAGTAACGCATGAACAGTATGAAGGAATTCGTCCACACAAAGGGCCAGAGAAAAGTCGCAAGATGTCCGGGAAAGGTGAAGATCGAATAGAAGAAGAATACCCCAAAGGCGAGCAGGTAGAAGAGAAAGAGAATCGTAAATGGATTCTGCTCGATTTGCCTTCGCACCGCCTATACCCCCTCCTTTCGTTTAAAGGGAACGAACAGAAGATCGATGAGCACCAGGAGCCCGCCGACTACAAAAAGCACCACCTCGGGCAGGAACTTCAGCGCCTGGGGATTGCTCATATCCTTGCCCAGCTCAAAGACCACACCTTCGCCCAATAAACAAAATAAGGCCAGAAGTCCCCTCAGCGCCAGGAGAGCCAGGGTGATATTCAACAGATGCCAACGGCTGAGTCGGAGAAACATTCCGCTTCCGTAGAAGGCGACCACCAAGGCGAGAACGGCGAAATAGAACTCCGGCAGAGAACTCCGGAACACCCGCAGCAACTCCCGGTTGAGGAAATCCACGTCGGAAAAGAGGCGTTTGAGCACAGGACCCTCGTCAAACATGGCTCCGTACACCGGCTGCGGATCTATCTCCAGGGTGTTACGGTCCATTCCGGCCATCCCCATCCGAAGCACGACGGAATCATCGCCCACCAAAACGAAACCTTGGGGAAAATACAGCAGCTTCCGGTCGGCACTCCCTCCTTCGACCAGAACAACGGGGCTGACCGTGCGCTCACCGATCTGTTCTATGTATATTACTTTGCTTTCGGCCGTATTGAAGACCCCGGGAACGAGGTAACGCCGGGAAGATGGTTCGACCGCCCCCGCCCGGGAAACACCAGCTGTCTGTCTATCGGCCGGTTCGAGCTGCTGAAGGATCTGGTAACCGACGGCCAGTAGCACAAACGCCCCGGCCAGAGGAATGAGCAGTGAGAGGAAACGGCTACCCGGCTTTGCAGCGATGTGCGCCATCAGTATGAACAGGGCAGCGAAGACCGCTGCTGGCAGTACCTGAACGAGCAATCCCGGGAGGCCTGCCTCCACCGCCTGAAGGGCCGCCTCCCGTCCCTCGGAGTGCACAATTCCCCAGTAGGCGAGCACACTCAAGCCAAAGAAAAGGATGAACAGAAGTATAACCACGAAAAGAAAGAATATGGGGAGACGGATAATGTCCTTCACAGCGCGATAATTCTAACATCGGCCTGCTACGGTGATCAAGTTGAAGGAAAAACTCCGGTTTCCCGCCGCCAGGGTGTGAAGAGTACCGGCGGATCGAGTGCACAACCTCCTCTCTCCAAAAGCTCAAGCTTCTCGAGGCTCAGCTTGACCAAGCTTTCGATTAGCCATAAACTGGGCGGCAAATAATCAGAAGAGATAACGGGAGGCCTCGACTCATGAAGAAGAAAACGAAACTCCTTATGTGCGCGCTTGTCCTCCTGCTCCTTCCGGTGGCCGGTGTCTTGGCTGAGAGCGAAGGGGAAGGACAGATGGGCACTATGTGGGTGACCTGGATCGGATCGGTCGCCGCCCTGATCTTTGCCCTGATCCTTGCTTTGACGATCCTGAAGAAGGATCCCGGCAATGAAAAGACCCGCACCATCAGCAAGCACATCCAGGATGGAGCCCTGGCCTACATCAAGCAGCAGTATAAGATAGTGGTGATCTTCTTCATCTTTGTCTTCGTCCTCTTCCTGGTTCTGTCTTTCGCCCTGGGGTTGATCTCCCGCTTCGTACCCTTCGCATTTATCACAGGGGGATTCTTTTCAGCCCTGGCCGGGTATATCGGCATGACCATCGCCACCCGTTCCAACGCCCGCACCGCCTGGGCGGCCCAGAGCTCCCTCAACGCGGGTCTGCGCGTCGCTTTCTCCTCCGGTACGGTCATGGGAATGGTGGTGGTCGGCCTGGGACTGCTGGATCTGTCGATCTGGTGGCTGGTGTTGACCGTATTCGATCTGCCCCCGGCTGAGATTCCGCCCATCATGATAACCTTCGGCATGGGCGCTTCCTCTTTCGCCCTGTTCGCCCGCGTAGGCGGCGGGATCTACACCAAGGCGGCGGATGTAGGAGCGGATTTGGTCGGAAAGGTCGAGGCGGGAATCCCCGAGGATGATCCCCGCAACCCGGCGGTGATCGCTGACAACGTGGGGGACAACGTCGGAGATGTGGCCGGCATGGGAGCGGATCTGTACGAGTCCTACGTGGGATCGATCATCGCCACCATGGCCCTGGGAGCCATCGCCTCGCTGCAGCTTCCGGGATTGACCGCTTTGCAGGCGATCCAGATACCGGTGACCATCGCCACCATCGGAGTGATCTGCTCGATCATCGGCACCTTTCTGGTCCGAGCCAAAGAGGATGCCACCCAGAAGGTGCTGCTCGGTTCGCTGAGACGGGGTGTGTACTTCTCTACGATTGCGATCGCCGTCCTGTCCTTCCTGTTTATCTACTTCACGATTGGAGCGGAGTTCCTGGGCGTGTGGGGGGCCATGATCGTAGGCCTGATCGCGGGAAATGTGATCGGCTACTTCACGGAGTACTACACCTCGGACCACTACAAGCCCACTCGAACACTCTCCAACGAAGCCTTGACAGGGCCTGCCACTATCATCATCGGCGGTCTTTCCCTGGGCATGCTTTCCACCCTGATTCCGGTGATCACCGTGGTGGTGGCGACCCTGGCCGCCTTCTTCCTCTCCGGGGGATTCGCCTTCCCGGGACTGGGTCTGTACGGAATCGGGCTGGCCGCCGTAGGGATGCTCTCCACCCTGGGCATCACCCTGGCTACGGACGCCTACGGGCCGGTTGCCGATAACGCCGGGGGCATCGCGGAAATGGCCGGCCTGGGCGAAGAGGTACGCAACCGCACCGACGCCCTGGACTCTTTGGGGAACACGACCGCAGCCACGGGCAAAGGTTTTGCCATCGGATCGGCCGCTCTGACAGCCCTGGCTCTGCTGGCCGAATACGGCAACAAGGTCAGGGAGGGAATCACCAACCTGTTCATCGATCCGGCCAGCTCCGAGCTGTTCGAACGCTTCTACGCCGGCCTGGTGAGCATCGTAAGGGATGCCGGCGGAGCGATCCAGGATATCACCCTGAACATCAACATCCTGGACCCCCGGATCCTGATCGGTCTGTTCCTGGGCGGGGTACTGCCTTTCGTGTTCGCCGCGCTGTCCATGCGCGCGGTGGGACGGGCAGCCGGAGATATGGTCAAAGAGGTCCGGCGGCAATTCAAGGCCAAACCCGGAATCATGAAGGGGACCGATCAGCCGGACTACGCCGCCTGCGTGGCCATCTCCACCAAGGGCGCCCAGCGGCAGATGATTCTGCCCTCCCTGCTGGCCATCATCGCCCCGATCCTGGTCGGGATCCTCTTCGGACCCTTCACGGTGATCTCCCTGATCGCCGGCAGCCTGGCCACCGGATTCGTCCTGGCCATCATGATGGCCAACTCCGGCGGGGCCTGGGACAACGCCAAGAAGTACATCGAGAAGGGCGCCCACGGCGGCAAGGGCTCGGATCCCCACAAGGCAGCCGTAGTGGGCGACACGGTGGGGGATCCGTTCAAGGACACCTCCGGGCCGTCCCTGAACATCCTGCTGAAGCTGATGTCCATGGTGTCGATCGTGTTCGTAACGGTCTGCATCACCCTGAACAACCAGATCGTAGGGCTGCTGCAGTAAAAACCGCCGTTCCGCCGCTGCGCAACTGGTATTCTGTAAACGGTAAAAAGGCCGTCCTGATTCGTCGGGATGGCCATTTTTTCTTGTCTCCCGCTGATCCCTGTAAAATTCCGCAAATCCAGCGTGAATATTCTTGCGCGTTTCGCCGCGACAGAGTAAATTGGAGAAACCATGAATGTTCTGGTCATCGATGACGAATCTTCAGTTGGCACTCTGCTTCGATTCAACCTTCGCCAGAGGGGGTTCGGTGTCGATACGGCAGCAAGCGCGGCGGAGGGGTACGCGAAAGCTAAGGCCAAACCCTTCGATCTGATCATCCTGGACGTGGCGCTGCCGGGAATCGATGGGATCGAGGCTTGCTCGATGCTGAAAAATCTGGAAGATTACGAGGAAACCCCGGTCATCATGATTTCCTCCCGATCGGACTCTGTCACGATCGAACAGGCCCGGCGGGCCGGCGCCGCGGACTACCTTGTAAAACCCTTCACCTTCCAGGAGCTGTTGGACAGGATCGAGGATCAGCTGTCCCGTCCCTACTTTGTCTGAATTCGATTGAATATTCCTCCCTCCACGGCTGTATAATCACTATCTGAAACCCGATCTCGAAAGCCCGATGGGTACGACGGTGGGAAAAGAGCTGCTTCTACAGAACAAGTCAGTGGATGCACGTGCCTTCGAAGGCCTCATCCTTGCCAACTCAGGCCGGGCGTATCGGACGGCATATCGCCTGCTGGGCAACGTGGAGGATGCCTTTGATCTGTGCCAGGAGGCTTTCCTGCGGGCTTACCAGAATATCCATCGTTTCGACGAGAGTCGTCCGTTTTATCCCTGGCTGTACAGCATCCTGAAAAATCTCTGCCTCAATTTTCTCAAGAGAAAACGAAAGCAATCCGCAGTCGTAAGGAATCCGGAGCTGTGGGAGCGGATCTTTGCCACCTCACTGCCCGGTCCGGCCGAGCAGATGCTGAAGAGTGAAGAGGTCAGAAGATTGCGGGAAGCCATCGATGGTCTGTCCGAAAACCACCGACAGGCTCTTATAATGAAGCACTTCGACAATCTCAGCTATGCGGAAATGGCTCAGCTCCTGTCCATCCCGATCGGGACCGTCATGTCCCGACTTTACCATGCCCGAAAAAAATTGGGAGAGATCTATGATGACCTGTGAACAAGCGAAACTGCAGATCCAGGCGCTCCTGGATAATGAAATCGAGGAGCAACTGGTAGCGCCCCTGATATCACACCTCGAGAGCTGCTACACCTGCAGGAACGAATACATCACCTTTCTCAAACTGCAGAGAAAATTAGCAGGGATAGGGGTACCCGAACCTCCCAAAGAGTGGTTTGAACGGTTGCCCAACAAGGTGCTGCGCCGAACGGGCGGAATATTCGGAAAAGTTCTGTTCTTCAGCTCCTACGCCATGCTGTTGGGCTACGCCCTGTTCTCCCTGCTGAGTGATCGAAACACGGGAAACATCATCAAGATCGGCATCACCGGAATCGCCGTCGGATTTCTCATACTGCTCGGCATCACCATCGCGGATCGAGCACGGGAGAGCAAAGATGATCGATACAAAGGAGTTATGAAATGATACTTGTTACCACGGACAGCGTCCCCGGAAAAAAGACAGTCAAAACCCTTGGACTGGCTCGGGGCAATACCATTCGGGCCCGCCACCTGGGCCACGACTTCATGGCCTTTTTGAAAAACATGGTAGGCGGGGAGATCATGGACTACACCAAGATGATGGCGGAGGCCAGGGAGCAGGCCCTGGATCGGCTGAGCGAAGACGCAGCGGCGCTGGGAGCCAATGCCGTAGTGGCCTTGAGAATCACGACAACCATGATGATGCAGAGCGCCGCCGAGTTCCTGGCCTACGGCACTGCAGTGGTGGTCGAGGAGTAGCAACTGCCCTATTTGACGATCAGGTACCCGACACCGCGGATCGAACGGATGCAGTCCCCGCTCTCGGGGAACAGTTCACGAAGCTTCCTGCGCAGCGAGGCAATATGCATATCCACGGCCCGACTAGCCCCGGCGGCGGGTCTCCCCCAAATCCCGTAGAATAGAGCTTCCCGGGATACGGCCTCACCCGCATTTGCCGCCAGCAGGCGCAGGATACTCTGTTCTTGGGCGCACAAGCTCGAGCTGCCGGCGGGGGAACTGAGCTCCAGACTCCTTATCGCAATGCTGCCCCAGGAGAAATGAAAGGCCGCCTCTGTCTGCCTACGGAGTTTGCGGACCCGCCACTCCAACTCTTCCGGGCTCCAGGGTTCTTTGAGATACTCGTCGCAGCCGGCCAGAAAACATCCCGGAAGCAGCTCCGCCGATCCGAAGCAGATCAGGCTGCAACCGGCCGCCCCGAAGCGATTGATCGTCTCCGACCTCGGGAAGATCGAATCCAGCATCAGGGAAGCCGGAAGCACAGCGGCGTCGAAATCGCCGCGAGCCGGCAACACCGGCGATTGGGTTATCGAGATCAGGGGGTTTATCCTGCAGTAATGCTTCAGCCGCTCGATCAGCAGCACATCTCGGCTTAGCAGAAGAATGGAGAGGGTGGTTTTGCTAGCTTTCCGCTTTCTCGTTTCTATCGGTCTTGTCTTCCAGCTGGGCCATTTTGGCCTTCAGATCTTCCAGAAGCTTGTCCGCAGAAGAATCGGAAGCCTCGAGGGCTTGAAACTGCCTCTCCAGGGAATCACCGCTGCCCGATGCCTCTATCTCCCGCATGGCATCGACTTCCGCTTCGATCTGTTCGACTTTCTCGCTCATTCGATCGAAAACCTCGAAGGCAGAGGTGTCTGCCATACTGCTCATCGTGCTCTGCATGCGTTTCTGCGCTTCCGCCCGCTTGGCTCTGGCGATGAGCAGGTTCTTCTTGCGCTGGACTTCCTCTATCTTCTGCTGCAGCTGGCGCAGAGCGCCCTTCAACTGCTCCACCGACTCGGCTTGAGCCTGCCATTGGGTCTGATATTGACGGGCCGTATTGTCGTACTCCTGTTTGCGCAAGAGGGCCTCTTTGGCCAAATTGTCCTCTCCCGACTTGACGGCCAGCATGGCTTTCCGCTCCCATTCGGCGGCCTGCTCACTGTTCATGACCATCTGGCGCTCCAGCTTCTTCTCGTCGGCGATCGCCGCGGCCACGGTTTTTTTGCTCTCTATCAACTGCTCGTTCATTTCTACAATCAGCTGGTTGAGCATCTTTTCAGGATTCTCCGCCTTGCTGATCATATCGTTGATATTGGATTTGACGGCTCGTTTAA
>CAZPPB010000095.1:0-14862 GCA_964588355.1 uncultured Spirochaetaceae bacterium
TAGGGGCTCTCAAATCGAGCCACGTGGCCCGCTTGACCCTGGACCACCGCTCCGGGGACTCCTACGCCCTGGCCGAATCCGGGGCGCGCTTCGTCCTGGTGCAGGGGCCGCAGGAGAGCCTGATCCTGGAAAGAACGGGCAGATCTTTCCGGCAGATGCTCGAACGCGTTCCCGAGGGTGTGGATTTCATAGTCTCCGAAGGGGGGGATCCCCGGACAGCAGACAGCGTGATCGTCTGCCTCGGTGATGCTTCAGACTGGAATGAAACTCTGCGGGTTCGGCGCATTCCCGGGGATAAGATCCTGGGCGTGTCGGGTTCTTACCTCCGCGACGGCGGGGAGGAAAGCTTCGAAGGTTTTCCGGTCTACGACGCTACCCGGAAGGAGGACCGACGGACACTGGTCGAGCGCATCCTCGAGGCGGGTGAAGAGCAGCGAAGCTGACCTCTACCGCTGGCCCCAGAAGGAACTCAGGATGTGGCGCAGCTTCACCTCGAGGATCCGGTAGGAATAGTGCTTCAGACAGAGAGCGTAGTTTTTCTCGGTCATCTCCCGGACCCGCTGCGGATTGCCCAGGATCTCCAGAGTCATTCGTACCGTCTCCTCGGTAATGAAATCGTCCATCTCGATCACGTCGAAACCCTTGGGTTTGATATCGAAGAAGTAGATCGAGTAGTTGTTCACCAGAATCGGGCGTTTGAAATAGATCGTCTCCAGGAAAGCATTGCCGAACCCTTCGGACAGGGACGGATAGGTCACCAGATCGGCGTAGGGATAGATATCCTGGAGCGAGTAGATCTTGCGGCCGTCCTTGGTGGTTCCCCGCTCATCGGAGATGATCTCCTGAACGAAGCGGGCGTCCACCTTGAGCATCTCCGCGTACTCCCGGACCCGCTGCTGGTACTCGTAGCCCTCGTCTCCGGAGGCGTGGGAGATGACCAGGGTCGCCTTCCTGCCAAGACGAGCGACCAGCTCGATGGCGTGCTCGATCCCCTTGCGCTGCACCACCCGGGTCGGCTGTAGTACGAGAAGCGTATCCGGTCCGACCTCCAGATCCTTGCGCACATCCTTGATGTACTCATCCGGCGGCCCCGGTGGATGCTCGAAGTCCATGACATTGGGGATCAGGGTGGCGCCAATCCCGGTCCGCAGAGCCAGCTGGTTCTGAGCCGAGGAGTTGATCACCACGTGCTGGATCGTATTCAGGTGAGGGGGAAAGCAGGAGTTCAGGTAATCCCACACGCAGTTGTTGAGAAAGCGCTTGCGCTCCCAAAAGAAATCGTGGTGGTGGGCGATCGTGTTGATACTGGTTTCCGCGATGACCTCGGTGATGGCCAGACCCAGGGGAATGTTCAAAGGAATGGTGAGGGCATTTTCCGGAACCAAGATATCCACGTCGAACTTGCGGATGAACTCGTAGAGTTTTTGCTTGAATATCTTCCGGTACTCGTGGATCCTCTTGGTCACCGTCGGGGGACGGCTCGTCTGGCTGAAACAGTCGTCATAGATTTCGCGAATGTCCGGGTGCTGGAAATGGGTCTCTTCGACCAGAAAGGAATCCTCCGGGGGCGTGTCCAGCTCCCCGCCCATGAACACGCAGCGGTATCCCCAGCGGCGGAACACGTCGGCCATCTTCTCGGTCTCCAGGCTGACACCGTCGGTTCCGGCGAAGCGAAAGGATATGAATCCTACGGTACGTTCTTTATTGAAGTTCTTGTTTTTCATCCTGCCCACTCCCTCAGCTAGGTCTCTTCTCGTTGTTTATCGACTGATTCCCAGCGGCTCATCAGCCTTTCTCTGCGGCTTGTGATCGCCTCCAGCTGTTCTTTGATCTCTCTGACCCGCTGTCCGTCCCGATACACGGCCTCCTGGGTCAGGAGATGCTCCAGCCGCGACCCTTCCTCCTCCAGCTCCTCCATCGTGGCCAGCAGCTGTTCCTCTTCCCGTTCCAGACGGCGCAGCTCCCGCTTCTGAGCTTTGCTCTGCTCCCGCAGCTCGCGAAAGGATCCCTGGGGCTTGGAGGGTTCGGGGGTTTCGGGCGCTTCGGTGAGGATTGACGGCTGTTCGACCTGATTCTTCCTCCACAGGTAGTAGGCGTAGTCCCCTGCATAGGGGCGGATCTGCCCGTCTCCGACCTCGGCTACATGGTCTGCCAGGGCTTCGATGAAGTTCCGGTCGTGGGAGACGAAAACCACCGTTCCGCTGTAGCTCTTCAGGGCGTCCAGCAGAATGTCCTTGGACTGGAGGTCCAGATGGTTGGTCGGTTCGTCCAGGAACAACAGGTTGCTCGGCTGCAGCAGCAGACGCAGCAGGGCCAAACGGCTGCGCTCCCCCCCGCTCAGAACAGCCACCGGCTTGTGCACCTCATCCCCCCGAAACAGGAAGGCGCCCAGCAGGGACCGCACATGGGGAACCATCTCCGTCGGCGCCCAGTCGCTCACCAGCTCCTCTACTGTCTTGGCCTGCTCCAGATTTTCCACCTCTTCGGGGCTGTAGTAGCCCGCCTGCACCCCGCTGCCGTAGCGGATCAGACCGGAATCCGCCTCCTCCCTTCCGACCATCAACCGCATCAGGGTGGATTTACCCACGCCGTTAGGACCCAGCAGGGCCCATTTTTCACCTCTGGAGAGGGTGAGCCCTGCCCCGGCAAACACCCTCTTGCCGCCGTAGGACTTGACCAGACCCTCGATCTGGGCGCTCAGCCTGCCGCTGCGGGGTGCCTCGGGGAAGGAGAAGTGCAGGGTCTTGTGCACCGGGGGCGCCTCGATCCGCTCCATCCGCTCGAGGGTTTTGACACGGCTCTGTACCTGACGGGCCTTGGTCGCCTTGTAGCGGAAGCGCCGGATGAACAGCTCGATGCGGGCTATCTCCTCCTGCTGCTGTTCATAGGCCTCTGCGATCTGCTGCAGTTCCTGGATCCGCCGCCTCTCATAGCTGCTGAAGCTGCCCGGGTAGATGTTCAGGCTGCCCTGATACAGCTCGGCCACCTCATTTACGGTGGTATCGAGGAAGTAGCGGTCGTGGGAAACGACGAGCACCCCCGCTGCGGTTTCCTGGAGGAAACCCTCCAGCCAGACCCGGGCCTCCAGATCGAGGAAGTTCGTCGGTTCGTCCAGCAGAAGCAGGTCCGCCCCCTCGCAGAGCACCCTGGCCAGAGAGATCCGCATCTGCCAGCCCTGGGAAAAATTTCCGACAGGCTGCTCGGACTCCTCCCCGCTGAAACCCAGGCCCTGAAGGACCCTCTGGATCACCCCGGCTCGGCGGTGGTAGCCCGAGATCTCCAACTGCTCCTGGAGATCGTGATGCCGCTCCAGCAGCCGGGTCAGCTCCGGAGAGTTCTCCCGATGCTCGCCCAGCTCGACCTCCGCGGCCCGCAGCTGCTGCTCCAGCTCGGCTTCGGCGGCAAAGGCCTTTCCCACGTGCTCGTAGACGGTGCGGCGGGGATCCAGACTCAGGGCGGAGCTTCGGGGCGACGAACCGCCGCTTCCCGACTGGGGCATATAGGATATGCGGGTGTTCTTCTCCCGGACCAGGGTACCCAGATCGGGCTTGATCTCGCCGAAGAGGATGCGCAGCAGCGTGGTCTTGCCGCTTCCGTTGGCCCCGGCCAGGGCAAGCTTCCGGTTCTTGGGGAGGTTGAGATTGACGGATTTCAGAATATTGCGTTCCCCGAAGGCGAGGCTCGCCTCCGAGAGGATGACCGAAGGCATCAGGAACCGCCGTAGCTGAAGAAGATCACCAGCGGCGAATTGTCGCGGCGTACCACCTCTAGATTTTCGATGCCCTGCGGCTGTACATACTCGAACCGCACTCCGGCGGATTCGAAGGAGTACAGAAAACTCGTCCCCTGGTCCTTCGCGTATTCATCGAAGCGAAAGGTGATGACCCCGTCGAAAGATCCGCTGAGGCCGTCGGACAGATAGTAGGGGAAATCGACGGTTCCCGATCCCCGGACCGGTTTGAGGACGACCTGCTCGCCAAGCCTGCCGAAATCCTCCCAGCGGAAACGCATCTGCTCTTCCAGATAGATGTTCCCGTAGGCGCTGCTGCGCAGGACCCGGCTCCTGGAGCTGAAGATCTGCGCCAACCTCTCCCGCCGCTCCATCTCCTGTGTGACGATCTCTTCGATATCTTCTTCAAATGCGATGAATATCGAACCGAGCACCTGATCCCCGATCGAATAGGTGCACACGATGCGCTGGTCGGACTGCATGTTGATCCGGATGCCGCCGCTGCCGGTTTCCGGGCCCTCGAATACATAGCGGTTGGCTCCCACCTTTTCCAGCCGCTCATAGGGCCAGCTGTAGGAGCGTCTGCCCGTGATCAGACGGATCAGCCTCTTCTCCGGATCCACGAAAAATCCGAAGCCGGGACCGAAGCTGGTCAGATCGATTCGCCCCTCTTCCACCATCTCCCGGAAGTACTCCGGCCTCCAGTCCGTCTCGAGCAGGGCTTCGAGCATCGGATCCCGGGCCATCAACACCTCTACCTCCGCCTTGGGGTCTGCGGTGGACGTAAATACCGGCAGATAGTAACCGAAACAGTACCCCTGGGATCCGTCCTCTGTCAGAACCAGATACCAGTAATCTTCGTAGTTCCCGATCGTGACTTTCTGCTCCCCCCGGGACAGGACCTTCACCAGCTGTGCTTCGGCCAGCTTGTACACCCGCCGGGCCTCCTGATCCGCCTCCTCCCGCAGGGGCAGACCGTCCCGCTGTGAGTAGGCGTACATGTTCAGGTAGGGGGCATACTCTTCGGCTCCCCGCAGGGCCTGCTCCTTGTCGTCAAACAGGCGCATCCTCCAGGTGGGAAGCTCGGCCAGCTCTTTGGTGTCGGGTAATCGGATCAGATAGGTGCCCTGGACCTGAGACTCCTGCTGCACGGGCAGGATGTCGCCGGTTTGAACCGGGCTGCCCTCTCCGGCCCACAACACCAATCCATAACCTATGTTTCTCGCGCACGAGCTGAAGGCGAGGGCGATGCCCAGAAGCAGCAGGGGAAGGAGGGATTTCAGATTGTGGGTGCGTGGCCTTTGACTCATGAACCGGCGAATAGAATAACCAAAAAGGTTATTCCGAGTCAATCTTCGTGATTACGATCAACACCCTGCCCTGGCTCAGCATCTCCCGGTTGGCTTCCCTCACCAGAAGACGGTTCACCGCGTCGTTGGGAAGCAGCAGATCCGTGGCGTTGTTGCCGAACACCCCCCGTGCTGCCGTGCGCAGGGGAGCTGCACCGATGCGCTCCAGGAGGGCGGGATCGCTTTCAGCATCCGAGTAGGCGACCATCCCCCATCGCTTCAGAAAGAGGGGATCACACATCTCTACGGAGAGAATCTTGTTCATATCCTCATCGTAGAGGGTGGGGAAGACAGCGCGCTGAACCTTCTGGCGTTCTTCCTTCCCGTGGGCGGGAAGCTCCCCGCCGACGTAGATTACCAGGCCCGTGAAGTTCCGGGAAGGGAAGAAGCCGAGCTTGCGCTCTATCGGATAAGGCCGGCTGTGGGTGATCAGAGGTTCCACGAAACCGCCCTCGCCGTAGAAGGGGAAGCGGTACTTCACGTGGATCTCCTGCAGATCTTCCCTGACCCGGGAGTAGAGCTTGGAGACCGAATCCAGGGCGTTAGCCTCCAGTTGCTGAAAGAGCAGCTGGTCCTCCTTGAGCCGCTCCCCGATGGTGCGGTAGGAATCGAAGGGGATGTCCACAATGGCGGACATGAAAAGATCCGGCAGGAGCC
Organism: uncultured Spirochaetaceae bacterium; assembly: GCA_964588355.1. Taxonomy (GTDB): domain Bacteria; phylum Spirochaetota; class Spirochaetia; order SZUA-6; family DRHE01; genus JAFGQJ01. The sequence continues at coordinate 5,737 of CAZPPB010000095.1, forward strand.
GCCGGATCTCCCGCTCCGCATCGAAGCGGCTGCGCGGATTGAACTGTCCGGCATCGATAGGCACGGCCACCTCCAGGTTCAGGACTCCCTGGATCCAATCCACCTCCCGTTCCGAAACGGTTATTTGCTCGTCCTGGTTCTGCTGGGCACAGAGCGATGCGCCCAGAGTACCGAAAAGCAGGAGGAAGATACAGATCCTTTTCACCACGATTCTCCTTGCTCCGCCCCCGGCTGATTGGGCGCAGGTCCCGGCACAGGCCCGGGCTCCGCTCCGGGCTCCGACAGGCGTGCAGGCGGAGGCACTTTTAGAGTTTCCCCGGGTTTCAGCAGTGCGTCAAGGCTACGTCCGTTGACCCAGGCCAGGTTCTCCGCCGTGGTCCCGTAGATCCTGGAGATGCCCCAGAGCGTGTCCCCGGCGGCAACCGTGTGCAGGGCTGTGAAGGAGGCCGCCTGTTGCTCCGAAAGGCTCACGATCGGTTCCGCCTTGACCGGGCGGCCTGAAAAAACGGGGACGCGCAGCTGCTCACCGATCCGCAGGGAGCGGGGGGGCAGCGCCGGGTTGGCCTCCATCAGCAGCGCCGCGCTCAGCTCGTAGTAATCGGCCAGGGCGTAGTAGGTGTCTCCCGAGCGGATGCGGTGAAAGGTGTAGCGCAGCAGCTGGAGTTCCGGATCCGCCAGCAGCTCCGCGACCCGCTGGCCGTATTCCCCGGGGACCTTCAGGTAATAGGGGCGGCCGGAGGCCGGAGGGGTGATCGGGGTCTGCAGCTCGGCGTGAGCCTCCTCCATCAGAGAGAGGGGCAGGCCCGCCTTCTCGGCCAGAAGGGCCAGCTCCACGCTGCGCTCCAGCGGCACCCGCTGCCAGTTCGGTGCCTGCTGCCAGCTAACCTCCAGCCCGTAGGCCGTCGGATCGCTGAAGATCGACACCAGGGCGTGGAACTTGGGAACGTAGGCCGCGGTTTCCGGAGGAAGAACGCCCATCTCCCGGAGAGCCCAGAAATCCCGGACGCCGCTGGAACGGACCGTCCGGCTCAGCAGCCCGGTACCGCAGTTGTAGGCCGCTAGAGCCAGATCCCAGTCGCCGAAGGTCGCATAATTTTCCTCCAGCTTTCGCAGTGCCCCTTCCGTGGATCGCCAGAAATCCCTGCGCTCATCCACCCAGCGATCCGTCACCAATCCCAGTGGAGCCGATGTATTGTCCATGATCTGCCATAGGCCGGTTGCTCCGGAGCGGGATACGGCCCGCACCCGGTAGTGGGATTCGAGAACCGGGAGGTAGATCAGCTCCTGGGGCAATCCCCGCTCGGCCAGCCGGGCGGCGATGAAACGGCGGAAGGTCCGCCCGCGATCCAGGGCCTCCTGAAGCGCCCGCCCCCCTCCGACCAGAAAGTGCTCCCGCCACTGCCGGACCGCCGGTTGATCGGCAAAATCCAGCTCGATCAGGGCGGCACAGCCGCGGTCGTGAACAGCCGCGGCCGGCCTGCGGGCCGGTGCCGTAGCCGACGCTCCCGCTCCCTCGCTCCCTACCGGGCCTTTGCCCGGCCCGCTGTGTCGCCCGACATGCCCGGGTCTGATCGGAAGAGGCCGCTGATCCTCGGCGCCGGGCTCAGCCCGGGTGAGGGGGGATACGTTCAGGAGCAGGAAAATTCCGAACAGCAGGGGACGGAGGGGGAGAATTAAAGTTTTTCGCCGAAATAAATGCCGGCCCATTCCCATCGTCCGTTGATCTCCGGATCCGGCAGGAACTCTACTTTCCGGAAGTAGAGGTACCAGGTGGGGATCCTGTACGACCACCGGGTGGTGCGCAAGAAAGCTTCCCCGGCGTTGGAATCGATGTCCAGTTTATCATCGGTATACACCCGGGAAGATTGAAGGAAAGCTCCGATATCGAAAGCCATGGAGATGACTTCATCCGCATCGGCCTGAGACCAGGACATGGTGAAAAAATTCACTTTGGCCTTGTAGCTGAGCAGGCGCCGGGCGTTGCGGGTCCGGATGGAGCGTTTGATTTCCTCCACCAGCTGATCGAGGTTTTCCACCGTCCATTTTTTGTCGGAGAAGTAGAACTCCACCTTCTCCCGGACCTTTGCATGAGCCCGGGGAAAACCGGGGATCTCGGTTTCCGGGTACTTGAGGAATTTTTGATACGCTCGGATGGCCTGCTCCCACTCGCCCACCTTCTCATAGGCCTCGGCCAGATAGAAATAGGTGACTCCGGGATCGACATACTCGCTGAAACGGGAGATCAGCTCCTTGTAATAGTCGATGCGCACGTCTGGATCCTCTACTATGCTCAGCAGCTCCTGGAGGCACTGATAGTGGACCGTAGTCCCTGCGACCCGCAGGTCGGGATAGTTCATCAAGATCCGTTCGTAGTAATGCACGGCCATGGGCTGTGCTCCCATGTCCCGATAGGCCGTGGCCACGATGTCCAGATAGTAGGCGTTGTAGGGGTCGTTCTGGTTGTTCTCCACGTAACTGGTGAGAAAGAGGATGAGTTTTTCCAGTTCACCGGCTCCGTGAAGACAGTTTGTAATCTGCTGGATGATGATGAAGCGATTCTCTCCCACATCCTTTTCCTGTTCCAACAGATTGAAGAGGGTATGGAGATCCCGATTTTCCTCCACGTTGCCTACCAGGAAGGGGGCGTAATCCCGGCGGCAGGCCGGGAGGGAGATAAAAACGATCAATGCCAGAAACGCGAGGCGCCCCGTTCGCCGTGCGCGGACTGCCCCATGCCGCCAAATGGAAGGTCTCATACGGATCAGCAGTGTATCATGGAGCGGGAAGCCTTGGCAAGAAAGCTGCAATCATGCTACACCTGGGGAAGTAGTACAGATTAAGCACAGCAGCGCCGATACAACAAATGCGGTTCATAATATCAAGACTCAAAACCATGAGAAAAGGGTTTCTCTTCCTCGGATCGTTCTTCATGCTGCTTCTGTTCGCCGGAGGCATGCTCTTCCTCCTGGGCGCCCAGGAGCGCACTGCCGAGGAGTTGATCGCTCAGAAGCGAGTCGAACCGGCAGATCCTCTTCCCGCTCTCAATCCCGGCTACTCCCCGGCCGAGCAGTTCACCATCGAACAGATTCTGGAGACATCCTCGGGTATAATGTACGCAATCTCCAAACAGAGGGGATTTCTGGTTTCTTTCGACGAAGGCAAGAACTGGCTGGAGCATAATCAGGGACTTCCCCGCCGCGTGATTTATCCCTTCGACGAGGCTGAGGGGCGCGTGCGCCACCTGACGGCATTGAATATCGATCCGCTGAACGAAGGCAGGGTGGCGGTCACAACGGCCGACCAGCTGTACCTGTCCGAAGATTACGGAAGCAGCTGGGCTCAGGTCCCGATCGGCAAACCCCTTCGGTCGACCTCCTACCTCACCGCGGTCGCCCTCTCCCCGCGGGATCCGGACACCCTTCTGGTGGGAACATCCTTCAACGGCTTCTTCGAGACCACGGATCGGGGCGCCAGCTGGCGGGACCCCTCCCTCTCGGCTCGCTTCCTGTACCGGGGCGCCGGTTTCTATGAGGAAGTATCCGGCCTCAGCTACCATCCCGAAGAACAAGGGGTGATCTTCTTCTCCTGCGGATTCGGTCACGGGATATACGAGGGAAGCCCGGACCACAAGAGCTGGACCCGCCTGGATTTCCCGGGGGATCGGGCCGCGGAGGCGATCTACCGGTTGGAACTCGTCTACACCGGCAGCACCTGGCATCTGGCCGCGCAGACCCATTCGAACCGCTGGAGCTACCCGCTGGCAAACCGCAGGTGGATCCGCATCGACAACCGGGCAGGCTCCCTGTCGGCAGCCGCGGCTGCCGCGGCTGCCGACAAGCCGGAGGATATCTTCCGGCGGGAGCGGATCCGCCGGGCTTCGGACCGCTTCGGGATCTACGTATCCTCCTACCGCGCCCAGGGGGAGTATCTGGACAACCACCTGAAGTTCATCAAGGAAAATGGGATGAACTCCCTCGTGGTCGACTGCAAGGACGATTTCGGCTGGATCGCCTACGATACTCACCTGGAGTTCCCCAAACAGATCGGCGCCGTCAACCAGCGCTTCGCCCTGGAGGAGCTGTTGGACAAGGCTCACCAGCAGGGCATCTACGTGATCGCCCGGATGGTGGTGTTCAAGGATCGGCAGCTGTACAACCACAACAACCACGAGTACGCCGTTTGGAACGGGGTGACCGACCAGCCCTGGCGCTACATCGTCAAGGTGGAGATCCCCCCCGAACCCGAGCCCGAAGAGGCCGTGGAAAGCACCGGCACGAACAGCGATGCAGGGCAAACCCGGGGCGCTGCGGGGGCCGAAGTCGGGCGGGAGCCGGAGGCCGGGCAAGCCGCAGCAGCTGAGACCGAAGAATCACCTCCGGAACCTGTCTACAAGTATGTGCAGAACGAATACTGGGTCGATCCCTACAATCCCGATGTGTGGAGCTACAACCTGGCCGTCGCCGCGGAGCTGCAGGAACGGGGGGTGGACGAAATCCAGTTCGATTACATACGCTTCCCCTCCGACGGCAATCTCTCCCGGATCCGCTACCGCTACCGCCGGGAGGGTATGAGCCCCATCGATGCACTGGAATCCTTCCTGACCCAGGCCCGGGAAGTTATCCACATCCCCATCAGCACGGATCTGTACGGATTCAACTCCTGGCACCGGATGGGCAACTGGATCGGCCAGAGCATCGATGTGCTGGCGGACTACGTGGACGTGATCTGCCCGATGTTCTACCCATCCCACTTCCCCAGAGACTTCATGAAGGACGAGCCGTATCTGGAGCGGGGGCGCAAGATCTACGAAGAGGGCACCGCCCGGTCCGCCCTCATGGTCGGATCCCGCTCCATCGTTCGGCCCTACGTTCAGGCTTTCCTGATCGGAGGTGAGCTGGCCATGGGACCGCAGGAATACTCGCAGTACCTGACCAACCAGATCGAGGGCACCCTGGCCGCCCCCTCCTCGGGCTTGACCCTCTGGAACGCATCCAACCGCTACTACATGGTGATCGAACCCCTGACCCCCTACTTCAGCGGTCGGTAAAACTTCTTTTTTTCCCGCGGACGTGGTACAGTCCATTACAGTTATTGGAGTGGAACATGAAAGGTATCGAAATTCTCAAAAGCTTGCCGGCCGCCGTGCTTTCAGCTGCCCTGCTGACAGCAGCTGCGCTTACGATCGGCTGCTCCGCGGCGCCGGAGCCGATAGAGGAATCTGCCCCCGGTCCCGACCCGGCTGCGCTGAAAGCCGCCGGGGAGCTGATCGAACGGGGATCACCGGAACACCTCCGGGAGGCCCTGGTGATGCTGCGGGATCCCGCCCGGTTTTTCCCGGAGGCCGAGGAACAGGCCGCCTTCGCCCTGACCCTGTTCGACCTTCTATACCCGGAGCTTGCTGAGTCAGATTATCTGAGCGGAGATGAATCAACTTCCGCCTACACCGGAGCCTACAGCCGGACCCTGGAGCGGGCTGAAAACGGCCGGCCGCCGCTTGCAGGACCCACTACCTGCGGCCCTGCCGACGGCGAGAGTTTTTTCGACCTGGTTGTTCCGGCCCTGTTTGTAGCCCGCCTGACCGACGACGCGGCGCAACCCTCGGATTTATCAGAATATCTCGATCTGCTGGAACAGGCCCGGCGGCGCAACCGTTCCTCGGTGCTTCCCCCCTACCTTCAGGGAAGGATTTTCGAGCTTCAGGGCGAGCTCGACCGGGCCGCTCGCCTCTATCGCAGCAGCCTGGACCAGGCTGCCTCCTTCTATCCGGGGGCACAGCGCCTGGCAGTCCTGCTGCTGCTGCAGGGGCAAGCGGCCGAAGCGGCCGCGCTCCTGGAGCGATACACGGAGCTCCTGCCCCAGGGTGATTCGATCCTCTACCCTCTGGCCGAAGCCTACTACAGCTCCGGACAGCTGGAGGAGGCCTCTGCGGCTGCAGCCCGGATCCTGCAGGAAGACCCGGATCACCCGGATGCGCTGCTGCTCCGCGCCCGGATACTGGCAGCCGAGGGTAACTGGGACCAGGCTCTCCGGGTGCTTAATCTGCTGCTCTACCAGCACCCTGACAGCCGGCAGGGCTACCTGCTGGCGGCCCGGCTCCAGTACGAGGAAGCGCTAAATCCCGAAGCAGCTCTGGAGCTGCTCAAAGAGGCTGAAAACCAGTTCCCCGAGGCAGCGGAGTTTTCCGAGCTGGCCGGACGGATCTATCTGGATACGGGAAGAAATGGGGAGGGAAAGAGCAAACTGCAGAGGGCACTGGGACTGGAGCCGGGCCGGGTATCCACGCTGCGGCTGCTGTTGTCCAACGCCATAGATATGCAGCGCTGGCTGCAGGCGGCCGTATACCTCTCCGAGATCCTCGAGCAGGAACAGTCCGAAGAGGATCTGCTGCAGGCGATAGAGATCTTTCGAAGCCTGGGGGATCCCGCCCAGGTGCTGTACTTCGCCGAACAGCTTTATCAGGGACACCCCTCCGTGGAAAATCTCGTGGTCTACGCACAGGCTCTGCTCTCGGGGAACCAACCGGAACAGGCCGCTGTCCTGATCCAGCAGGGACTCGAGCGGGCGGATACTCCGGCTCAGCACAGCGCGCTGCTCACCCTGCAGGCGTCTCTGGTTGAGGACCCGCAAGAGGCTCTGGCGTTGGTGCAGCAGGCGCTGATAGAGCACCCGCAGAACTACCTGGCCCTGGTCAAGACCGCGGAATTGTACGTGGAGCAGCGGGAACTGCGCAAGGCGAGCCTCTATCTCAAGCAGGCCATCACTCTGGATCCGAACAATACAGCCCTCCGGGTACAGCTGCAGAGCATCGAAAAATCCCTGCAAACCCGCAGCGCCCCCTAGAACCGCAGCGCTGCGCACCCTGAGAGGGCCGGGATCGTCCCGGGAATCGATCGCCTGAGCCTAAACTATTGACTGCGGAAAGTCGAATATGATAATGTAAGCCGTCAGAAATGATGAGGGGGGTATGAATGGCAAACGGCCATAAGGCAGCAAGCTCCGTAGACGAAAGCCTCTCCAATTCAAGAGACAGAATCTACTGTGCCAACTGTACGCACTGCAAGTTGGTCCGGGTTTCAGCAGGCAACGGAAGCCAGTACTTCCTGCGCGTACGCTGCGATGCCGGTCAGTGGCGTAAGAAACTCGGTGAAGAAAAAGTCTACAAGTACTTCACCGTGGCTCGCAGAACTTTCGAGGAGTGCGAGTACTACGAGCCCATGGGGGACGCGAAAGATTACCTCAAAGAGCTCAAGAAGAACCTACCTATCAAGGACGAGATCTATACCTATTGATGAAATCCCATAGACTCTTCGAGATTTTCGTGATTGCAGCCGCTGTTTCTCTATTGGCGGCATGCTCCTCGGTGCCGGATGAGATCGAGGAGGGACTCTCCCCTATGGAGTACTTCCAGAGGGCTCAGGAGGCCTCCGATGCGGGCCGCTACGCTCTGTCCATGGCGTATTACGAGAAGTTTCAGGAGCAGTATCCCGAGGAACGGGACCGCAATGTCTGGGCGGAGTACGAGATCGCCCTGCTGTACCACAAGATGGACAAGAACAAGGTCGCCCTGGAGCGCTTCGAAGCGCTGCTGGCGCGCTACGAGTCGGGAGAGCCGGATCTGCCTGAAGGACCGAGGATCCTGGCTGAGAAGGTGAAGAGCCGTATCGAGGAGCAGCTGGCTGCGGAACAACCCCTGGAAGAGCCCTCAGGGCAGTAGCGGCGTCCCGAACCGCACAATCCCCGGAAACAGCCTCACCGTTGAATCTCTAGGATCGCGGGGAAGGGCACGTCAGCCTGGCTGCTCACGAAGTTGGACAGAAACAAGAACCTCTGAATGAACGGATCTGTGAAGCCGCACCAGTAGTCGGGTTCCTGGAAATCGGGGAAAAAGAAGAACAGGAAGAAACCCCGCTCATCCCTATAGCAGAGGGCAAAGGTTTCATAGTCGGGAATCTGAAAAAGCCTCCGGCCGCCGCAGGACCGGCGGCTCCAGGTTTGGAGGACCAACAGATCCTGCCGGGTGTAGAGGACCGAGAGCATCCGGGCACCTGAGCTATCCTCTGCCGCTTCCTCCCCGCCCGGTTTCTCCCCGCTGTCTATCTGGTACACGCCCCGGTAGGCGGGAATTCTGTTCGGTCCGTAGACGGGGATGCCCTTTACCGGCGTGGGTCCGCTCAACAGCACAGCCTTGGACGGCTGTTCCTGAGCTGCCGCCGGCGCCGGGGCGGATAGCCCGCCCAGAACGGCCGCAGCAAGCGCAGCAGTAAAAAAGAGTCGGAATCTGTGAACCCTACTCCACGGTAACACTTTTCGCCAGGTTTCTCGGCTGATCCACGTCCCGCCTCAGCTCGACGGCGCTGTAGTAGGCCAGCAGCTGCAGGGGAACCACCATCACCAGCGGGTAGAAGCACTCTTTCACCCGCGGGACCTCGATTACATCATCGGCAATTTCTCCGATAGCCTCGTCTCCCTCCACGGCCACCGCGATCACCCGGCCGCCCCGGGATTTGACTTCCTTCATGTTGCTGATCACCTTGTCCCGCAGCCCGTCGTCTGAGACCAGGAACACGCTGGGGGTGTCCTCCCCGATCAGGGCGATCGGCCCGTGCTTCAGCTCCGCGGCGCTGTAGCCTTCAGCGTGGATGTAGGAAATCTCCTTGAGCTTCAACGCCCCCTCCAGGGCCACAGGGTAGTTGATCCCCCGGCCTAGAAAGAGGAAATCCCTGTACCCGCAGTACTTCCGGGCCAGCTCTGCGATCCCCTTGGATCTGGAGAGCACTGTCTCGATCTTGGCGGGGATGCTCTGCAGGTTCTGGATGAAATCCTGCCCCGCTTCGAAGGACATGTCCCGCATGCGGCTCAGCAGCAGGGTGAACAGGTAGAAGACCGTGATCTGAGAGGTGAAGGCCTTGGTGGAGGCCACGGCGATCTCCGGTCCGGAGTGGATGTAGACCCCGCCGCTCGACTCCCGGGGGATGGTGCTGCCCACCACATTGCAGATGCCCAGCACGGTGGCCCCTTTGCGCTGCAGCTCCCGCATGGCGTAGAGGGTGTCGGCGGTCTCTCCGGACTGAGAGACCACGAAGTGCAGGGTGTTGCGCTCCACGATCGGATTGCGGTAGCGCAGCT